>NZ_CP032382.1:5112853-5425707 GCF_003589925.1 Chryseolinea soli
ACAAACAAAGGCCCTGCCGGAGCCACGGGTATAGCCGTGAAGGATGCCGCTCCGATGGGTTTGAACTTTGACAACATTGCGGCAAGTACAGGTAGCTATAATGCAACCACCGGTATCTGGACAGTTGGCGCTCTGAGCCTGGGAAATAGTGCCACCCTTACCATCCTAGCTACCACGCTGCAGGCGGGCCTCGCCACCAACGTGGCAGAAGTATCAGCCAGCGATCAGGGCGACCCCGATTCAACTCCCGATAACGGGGTTGACAGTGAAGATGACCAGGGTTTCATTTCCGTAGAAGTCCAGGAAGTAACAGGTATAGAACAAATGGAACCGTTGGAAAATGTAGGCCTGTATCCCAATCCGTTCTTTATTTCCACAACTATTACGTTTGAGTTGGTTCATCAAAGCAATGTTCAATTGACAATTTATGATGAGAAGGGAATGAAAACAGGATCCGAATTCAGCCAGCTTCTACCGGCTGGAGTACACACCCTTCGCTGGACTCCAGAGCATTTACGTGCCGGGATATATTTTCTTTGCATACAAACGGATACGTCGAGTTCAACGAGTCGGATGCTGTACATGAAGTGAAGGTATGCCGGATTCGCGTTAACCTAAGGAAACAAATATTTAGCATTTGAAAGAGGGTAACTGGTTTATAATCAATCACTTATGGTGAATAGCCCGTAAAAACCCGCTTGATGGCTGTTTTTTAAAGATGACTTAGGGGGATTGCGAATAAAATGTATCTTTGCGCTCCCTTATGGGATCGGGGCGTAGCGTAGCCCGGTATCGCGCTTGGTTTGGGACCAAGAGGTCGTCAGTTCGAATCTGGCCGCCCCGACGAAATGCACTGATAATCAATGAATTACGGTGTTAGTACGGAAAATTAATACAGAAAATCCTAGCTAAGAATTTACTTGGCTAGGATTTTTTTTGTGATTAAAGTATTGCAAGATTACCGTTTCGCTCCATTCACTCTGGAAACCCCTTTAGCTGTGATTAGTATTGAGCAAATGGCGAACATGAACATGCAATCTGAGCGACGAGATATGGAAGTTCTTATATTCACGCGATTATGATCCACCACACTTCCATGTGAAATCAAAGGACGGTTCAATCAATGCTCGATTTCGTATAGACGACGGTTCCCTAATGCCCGGATCCAGCGACATACGGAACACGGTATTGAAGCGGATAAATTTGTGGTATAGTAGGCATCAAGGTAAAGCTTATGATAAAAGTGATTTGGGACAAGCGAAATCAAATGCGAGCGACCAGTAACCAATAACATTTCTATATGCGCGATAACTCAAACGAGCCTCCTGAACGACCAGAGCCAATCGATATTGAATCCACGTTTAATCAATTTGTGAATTTCTACGGCGGGAAGCAAGTGGCTGATATGTTTCAAAACAAGATTACCACCCCTAACGCTGACTACTACTTTCCAGATCAGAATATCATCGCAGAGTTAAAATGCTTTGAGAAGGATATGGCATCGGTTGAAGGATTTGAAAGAATGGAAAAGTTATTCGAAAGCTGGTTGTCGCGCGGATTGATTAAGGGTGAAGAATTCATAGCAATTGCGTTTGGGCGAATCCCCTATCCCCAACAGTGTATCATGGAACTTTGGACGAGTATAAGGAAGTCTGTCGACTACGTACTCGATAAGGCGGTTAAACAAGTTCGCGAAACAAGGAAACTGTTGGGCAAGCCAGATGCGTCTGGTCTTTTATTATTGTGCAACGACGGTAATTATGGGTTGACGCATAGGGAATTACTCGGTGTGATAGGTAATCTAATGGCAAGTAAATATTCCTCTATGGTTGATGGTTTTGTTTATTTCACATATAATCAAACCGTCAGGATTCCCGGGAGTGACATCGATCACCAATTGTGGACGGCCGCATATTCGGAAAATACACCAGATAAGATCGTGAATTTTGTAGACGATCTAGGTTCAAAATATTTTAAGTTCATGGAGGTACATACGGGTGTGCCAATAGCCGAAAGCCGAGTGATGGATGTAAAGGACGGGGTTTCACTAATCAAGGATATGGTCTATGTTCCGAAAGAGAAGGTCTTCAAGAAAGCCGGGAAACAGAGGTCAAAAAAAGGGAAGTAGACACGTATTTAGATGGAAACATCTTAAATGAATCTTCCAGTTGTTACAAAATTGAAGATGTTCGATGTTCTCACGTCATGGGTTAACCCCAAATACATCAAATTTGCTCATACCAGCTATTGTTGGAGAGTTGCAGGTCATTATGAATATGGTGATCCATATTATGATGTTACTAAGATCTCCAGATTTTACTTGCCTCGATCAATAACTTGTAAATAGCATATCTACATCTTCCTATTAAGATAGTACGCTTTTTTTTAAACGATCATGGAATTATGTAACCGTTGTCTGAGAAGTATTTTTGCCAGAATGAGTACACCTTCGTCACCAATCGTGATACTGGATATTTTGTGCTGTCCTGCAATTCTAAGCCGAGTACGCCTCAGCACCGAACGTGAAATCGAAGGTGTAGTCGAACACGTTGACATAGGTGATGGTTTGGTCTTTCAATACTTTGTGATTTCTATCAAGAAGTATGTGCTTCAGACCGTCGGCTATATCCCGTAGGATATTTAATTCAAGTTGAATTTGAGTGTCAGCATAGCCTTTGATCACTGTGTGGTCATTGGGCAGTAGTATTTCTAACCAGTCGTGGTATAGCTGCCAAGCAAGAATGGCGAATGCTTCCGCCTCATGGTGGTTGCCCCGATCCTTTTGAAATAATTGATAATGGTAGTCTATGCGGTTCCAGTAATCAACCAATTGATCCTTACCGAACGCTGATACGCGTGTTGGGATGCTTTTTTGCTTGGACATTAGATGGATGCAGGTCGTCGAGGAAGAGCCTTGCTATCGGGCTAGTTTTCAACTGTCCAAGTGAAATGCCTTTCCGAGAATTTGGCGACAATTTTACTCACGGTTACAAAGTTATCGGTATCCATAGTGAGGCGAGCCAGTTCTCTGTCGTATGAAAAATATGTGATGCTTGGGATCGCATTGAAGATTGCATCGGCAATCTCTTTGAGATCACCAGCATAGACCATCGTTACTGTTTTCATGATTGTACAATTTTACAATGATGAAGGTACGAAAGTTTTTTGGTATTACGCACTTTTGCACTGGTCGCCAATGATGGCGACCGAAGTCTTGGGGTTTTGCTATATTGCGTGTTAAACTTACTAAGCGAGGGTCCCGCATGACGAACATTTATTGGGCAGTATACAAAAACTTAGAAGCGGAGATCGTAAAACTGACGTATGCGATTCACGTTGATGACAATCAATTAGAAGTCTATTCCTCCCTGATCTCGGATTTAATTCTCAGGGCATCTGCGGAAATTGAATCGATTTCAAAAGAACTGTATAAGGCGAACGGTGGGACGAAAACACAAAAGATTAAGTATGACTCGGACGCGCTAGACCATTTAAATGGTCTATGGAAGATTGACAAGAAGGTCGTGCTTATTAGTTCGATAAATTGTTACCAGACATCAAAAATTTTAATTCCATTCGCTAAAAATGAGACGAGCACATTTCATGGAGGTATGACATATTCTTGGAATAACTCTTATCAAAATTTGAAACACGATAGAGCGAATTCACTTCGATTCGGAAGTATAAAATATCTTTTTGATATAATGGCTGCTCTATTCATTTTGAATATCTATTATAAGAGTGAACGTTATCCCCTTAAAAGAGATGCCCAAGCCACTAGTTTTCCAATCGGTCTCGGGTCGGAACTATTCTCAATTAAACTCCATGCATGGTCAAGTTACGATGGAAAAAATAATTATTTGAGAAGGGATGAGTTTGATGAGTGCCTATACTTCACCGGATATACAAAAGACTCTTTGGAGGAGATAGAAAAAGCGCATGAAGAAATGGTGAAACATCAAGAAGAATTATTTTCGAAACATCCCAAATTTATCAACTATCAAAAGAATAATAACATTCAAGATTATAAGGGTAACAACCTCATGTTTGACGTTTTAGGACGGGATGATTACATGAGTTTGATGGGAATCGCAAGTCCTAAGATGCTCGAGGTCTATAAGACAACCGAATTTGAAGGGTTGATTAATAAAGACGACGCTTAGTATAGATTTTCATTTATATAACGATTTCCGACATGCAGCTTGATGTCGGTACCTCGGAGATACTGTTTGAACTCTTGCGATAGGAATTGGCAAACCATGATGTCCAAACAATCGGACATGTGGGCGTAAAGTTCAAATGTAGAGAATTAACGACCGTCTAAACCAGATGTTGGGGTAGTTTTCTGATTTTTTGCATCACCTCACAACAGCATCCTCTTCATTCGGCCCGTAGTGATTCTACCGGATTTGTTCTTGCCGTCATATAAGTTCTGTAACTCACCGTTATAAAAGAGAAAATAACCAGTGCCAGGCCCGGGAGCAAGAAAAATTCAAAACCCAGATCGATCCTAAGAGCATAGTTATCAAGCCAGTTAGCACCGCCATACACAACCGCCGGAATAGCCAGAATATTGGCGATCAACAAAAGGATAACATACTCCCTGGATAGCATGATCATCAGGTTGCCGGTGCTGGCTCCCATCACTTTTCTGACCCCAATTTCCTTAACCTTCAAGGTGGCTGAATAAGAAACCATGGCAAAAAGCCCAATACACGCAATGAAGATTGCCAATGCCGCGAAAGAAAAAAACATTTTTCCGAATTGAACTTCGGATTGGTACTGTCTATTAAAAGCATCCTCTGCGAAAAAATACTCAAAGGGTTGATCAGGGTAAAAGGAGCGAAACTTAGATTCAACCTGCGCCAACGATCCGGTAATATCGGACATGTTCATCCTGACGGAGATATAGGGATTTAGACTCACATTACTAAGGCTTATCACATAAGGAACATGCGGCTCTCTAAGGGAGTGCCAGTTGAAATTCTCCACTACGCCCACGATCGTTTTTTGTTGGTCTCCGATCACCAGTTTTTGGTGTATTGCATTTTCAGGGGAGTCAAATCCAAAGCCCTGAAGGGCTGATGCATTGATGATCACCACTGCCTCTTCCCGCATGCCTTCCGTGAACGAACTTCCCGCTATAAATTTCAATCCGTAGGTCTCGGGGAAACCCCAGCCGGCAAAAATACTTCTTGTATAGGGAATGGCACTTTCGGGCTGTCCAAGCCTTCGATAAGGATTTACGCCGAACTGGCCGGGTATCACGGTTGAGCTGGTGACTGCCGAAACCTCGTGCAGACCCAGCATTTCATGGCAGAACGAATTAAAATTAGACTGTACAACATTGGTGTCAATGGCTACTTGCTGACTTCTTAAAACCAATATTTTTTCCAACGCGATGGTCAATTCCTGGCCCTTCATAAAGGAGGTTTGTCTATAAACCAGATAAGTGCCCGAGATTAGCAGTAGGGACGTTAGAAATTGAAACACGATCAGGCTCTTCCGCAAGTTTATATTTCCCATTCGGGTGATTTTGTTAGCTCCTAACATACTGATGGGTTTGAAAGAGGATAATACAAAAGCCGGATACAACCCTGAAAGCAATGAACCAAAAAGAATAATAGCAAAAAAACAAAACCAAAACATAGGTTTTTGCAACAGACTTAGTTGTATTTCCTTCCCCGTGATGTCATTCAAGAAGGGCAATAACAAAAAAGCAAACCCGATGGAAACGATCGCAGCGATTAGATTAACCCATAGCGACTCGAACAAAAATTGACTGATCAGTTGCTTTTTAAAGGCGCCTATGGATTTTCGAACGCCAACCTCCTTTGCTCTGGATAGGGATCGCGCAGTGGAAAGATTGATGTAGTTGGCCCACGCAATGAAAAGAATAAAGAACGAGATGACGGAAAAGATTCGGATGTTTTGCATGTTTCCCTCGCTGTTGAGGAAGCCTGGATCCGAATACCTATTGGATTTCATATAAATGTCGGCGATCGGCTGCAAAATCACCTTTTTGACGACGCCTTTGTTATCGTGTTGGGCAATTAATCTGTTTAGCTTTTGCTGAATCAAATCAAGATTGGCGGATTCGTCCACGGTAAGATAAGTGACTACAGAAAACCCATCCCAACCTCCTTGTTCCTTGACGGCACCTCCCCATCCCAATTCAATATAGTTTTCCATGGGAATCAGAAAATCGAATTGCAAGTGACTATTCAACGGCAAATCTTCCAATACCCCAGTCACCGTATAGTCACCGGGTGATGGAGGACCGTTGATGTTTAACACTTTGCCCATGGGATCATCGGCGCCGAAATATTTTTTGGCGGTCGCTTCCGTGATAACGACATTGTATTTGTCATTAAATAGAGACTTTAGGGTTCCTTTTTTTAAAGGATAGTTGAACATTTGGAAAAATGAAGGATCAACGAAAAGCAGGTCGTTGATTTCTTCATGAAAAATCAACTGGTTGACGGAATTCGTGACAATGGCCCCTCTGTTGAAGCGTTGCATCCGCATAAACTGCTTGATCTCGGGAATTTCTTCCTTCACACGCACTCCGAACGAATACCCAATAGCGGGAGAGGTTTCCTTGAGGTCGGTGTTAACTTCCTCAAGGATGACACGATAAGTGTTTCTATAATTTTCATGAAACCGATCATAACTCAGCTCAAAGTAAATGTATTGACAAATCACCAGGCAGACGCCCATGCCAACACCCAAACTCAGTATATTAATGACGGAATAGATCTTCGTTCTGACTAGATTTCGGAAGGTGATCAGCAGATAATGTTTATACATAAAAACCGGGTTATTTTGACTTTTAAATGAATGAAAGGAAGCAAACCCCATGATTAAATGCAGCACGTCAAACCAGTGCATTAAGTTTGCATAGGCTCTTCCCCTTGAGGCTCTTCTTTCGCCGTATATTTCTTCGAGGTCGCCAAAAAATTCTTCCAACAAATGCGTATTGATAAATTTTGAAGCGAGCCAATTGGCAATAGGGGGCGTTTTTTTCTTTTCGCGCGGCCGCATCGGATCTAATTCAATTGTGGGATCAAATTCCACATCTTCTGACGGACATCCTGTGCTGCACGTAATTGCTTCATGCCTATTTTGGTGACTTTAAACAACCGCTTTCTCCGGTCGCCACGCTTGTCAGAATTTCCGCCCATTTTGGATTGAAGAAATCCTTTGTCCTGCAAACGATAAAGCGTGATGTGCACCGCTCCAAGGAGGATCGACCGTCCTGAATGTTTTTCCACTTCTTTTTTCACCGATATACCATAGGCTTCTCCATCCAGGATGCACACCGCCAGGAGCACCAGCTCCTCAAATTCACCCAGTCCCTTGCTTTCCATTAGTTATACAATGTATGTTATACAAAGTTATAAGTAATCCCCAAATTGTTAAATGGATGGATGGGAACTTGTGTCCGGATTCGAACTATTTTTCAAGATCAAAGCTGCTGTTCAGATTTCCCCCATTTCCGGGGCGAAGTTGGGTTAGCAAGCGGTTATATATTATGTATCGTTGAACGTCTAAAGGATCGTGGCCAATCCAGCGTTGGGATTTTTAAGTGGTCAAATCCTCCCAAAAGGTTCAGAAATCAATATGAGGTTTATTTATAAGGGGCCTTATAAATAAACCGAAGTGCATCATAAAACGCCGGCATCGGTTCCGTCATATGCGTTTCCTTGGGGTAGTAGTTGTATTCAAAACGCAACCCTATCACGGTCTTCGCTTTCAGCATGGCATCAAATTTCAGCAGGTTAGTATGAAACGTGCTGGAGTCCGATACCCCCTCGCTGGCGTCGCTAAAGAAGAGCGTTTTGTTTAACGATCCTCCTTTTTTTAGTTTTTGATCGGCAAGTTTCAATATATATTCCCGGTCCCACCAAAACGAAGGACTCACGGCGATGTACGCCTGGAACATCTCCGGATGGGTAAGCAGGCAATAGACAGATGCCAGGCCGCCAAAGGAGTGTCCTGCCAGAATGTTGTAAGGCTGGGTCTTGTAGTGGCTATCCACATAAGGCTTCAGCTCTTCACGGATAAATTGCAGGAACCGCTCATTGCCGCCACTCGGTTTCATCCACGAGACCCTGCTGGTGTCGGGTTGACCAAAATAGTTGATGATGCTTTCGGTAGGGGTGAGGTCGCGGGTGCGCTTGGTGTTGACAATGCCCACGATGATCATTTGGGGAATGACGTTCACATCCCACCGGCTAAGATAATCCGTGTATTGTGAGAGCATCTCGAAATGACTTTCACCATCCATTAAATACAATACCGGATAGGTCTTGTTGGGATTTGTAGAGTCCGCCTTGGGATAATGAATATAGATCGTGCGCGTTTCGTTCAACACCCTGGAAGGAAGTTCCAGGACCTGGCTCGTGGTCTGAAGATACGGTGTGATCTTTTGCGCAGTGGCGTGCAAGGTGAAGAACATGAAAAGCAACACCAGACTTTTCGCGACGCGGGAAATAGGGTTCATCATTTGGCTGAGAATAAAAGGAAGCCAGCATCAGACTATAAAAATAAAAGCAGTAACATCATTCCGCTCTCAGGCTTTTTACTGGATTTTCATTCGCAGAGTTGATCGCTTGAAAGCAAACGGTAGCAAAGGCTATCACCACGGCAACACATCCCGCGAAAGCGAATACCAACCAACTGATCTCTATCCGGTAAGCAAAATCACTTAACCATGCGTTCGCAGCTGTCCATGCAATCGGAATGGCAATAATGGCCGCAACAACCACGAGGATCAAAAGGTCTTTCGCCAGAATAAAGACAATGTTGCCCACCGAGCTTCCCAGGACTTTTCGGATCCCGATTTCTTTTCTCCGCCTCTCCGCAGCGAAAGTCATCAAACCGAACAGACCGAGGCAGGCGATGGACACGGCGAGGATCGTGAACGACAACAACAAGTTCGCCTGCCTACGCTCTGCCTGGTATTGACGCCCGAAATTGTCGTCCAAAAAGTTGTATTCAAATGCGCCGGCAGGATTGAATTTTCTAAAAACGCTTTCCGCGTATGCGATCGCCGCGGGCAGATCGGTCTTACTCATACGGACATACACATTGTCTTTATCCATCTCATCCTGCGGAAGCTGAAGGATCAACGGTTCAACCTTGTGTTGGAGTGAATAAATATTAAAGTCTTTCAGAACACCTACGACGGTGAGAAGTATCGGCCGACCGGCAGAATCGGTACCCATCTGTATTTTTTTTCCAACCGCGTCATCCCAAGCGGCGTCGTCTGCCAGCGTTTGATTTACCAGCACCGCATCGGTCTTGTCGGAGGGTATGGCCGCCGACAAATTTCTTCCCGCCGTCACGGCGATTTGCAACGTGAGTACAAACGTGTCATCGATCGTGAAATAGTTGGCCACGCGTTGGCGGTCTTCCATCTTACCTTGGCGTTCGATCGTGTATTGCCGGCCGCCGATGTTGTTGTTGCCAATCGGGTTGCCGGCGGTGGTTGCTTCTTCAATGAGGGGATTTTGCAAGAGCTGCGTTCTCAAAGCGTCCGTCTGCAGCCGCGTTGCCGGATTGTCAAGATGGAATGTGATCACCTGATCTTTGTTGAATCCCAGATCTTTCCGCGAAACAAAACGCAGTTGCTGGTAGATCACCACCGACGCCGCGATCATGGCGATGGTGACCACAAATTGGAAAACGACCAACGATTGCCGGAAAAGTATGGTGCTGTTCAGATCTCCTGCGAGCCCTTTGAGGGAAGGAACCACCCGGAAGCCCGACATGAATAGGGCAGGGTACACGCCGCTCAACAGACCAGCGAAAACAGAGAAGACAAGCAACGCCGCGATCGTTGGGGCCGTTCCAAATTGCCAGATGTCTGCAGCAATCGGTGCGAAAGACTGGAGCAACGGTACAATAAACGTCATCAACACAACAGCAAGGGAAGAGGCGATGATAGTGACCAGCACCGATTCGGAAAGGAACAACGCCATCACTTGGGTTCTTGTCGAGCCCATCACCTTTCGCATGCCGGTCTCACGAAGCCTCAAGGACGCCCGCGCAGTCGACAAATTCATGTAGTTGATGGAGGCGATGATCAGGATCAAGGCGGCGATGGCGCATAATATATAAATATAACGGGCCGGGCTATTGGCCCCGAGCTCAAAGCTAAGATTGGAATGAAGGTGGATGGCAGTCAACGGTTGCATCTCGGCGCGGTACTGCATGCCGGGGGGCATGGAGGCAGCCATGTGCCGGTCGAAGAAACCCGGCAACTTTTGTTGAACCCTTGTAGCATCCTCGCCACGATGCAATAGAACGTACGTATACAGATAGGCGTTCGTCCATAGCCCTTCCAGATTGTTGGGCAGTGGGCGCAATCCGCTAAATGAAAAATGACTATTGGACGGTACATCGTCGATCACGCCGCTGATGACCACCGGTTCGTTTCCAGCCTGCATTGTTTTCCCCAGTGCTGCCGATTCGTTGCCAAAGATCTTGATGGCAAGTGCGCGGGTGATGATCATGGATTGGGGTTGATCCAGTGCCGTGGCCTTGTCACCATACAGGAATGTGCCCGAGAATATTTGGAAGAACGTCTTGTCAACCAGCAACACATCACCCACTTTGAATTCTTTGTTGTTGTACGTGAACGTGCCGCCACCTTCCGCGTCGATCCGGACAAATTCCGCCACTTCCGGAAAGTCTGCCTTCAGGGCGGCGCCATAGGGCGGTGGTGTAGTGGCACCGTTGAATTCTCCACCATCCCACTGCGCATGCTGTGCGATCCGGAAGATGCGATTTGAATGTTCATGGTAGCGGTCGTAGCTCAGCTCATGGCCCACATACAGGCCAATGATCCAGGTAGCGGCCAGCCCGAGCGCCAGCCCGCCGATGTTGATGAACGAAAAGAGTTTATGGCGAAGAAGATTCCGGAAGGAGATGACGAAGTAGTTCAACAACATGCGAAAAGGGTTTTACGGGGCATTCCAATAGTTATGCCATCCCTAATATAAGACATGAGACCGACAAAAATGCCCTTCCGATCTTAAATGACGTCCGGAACCGGGTTAGGTCGGTCGTTTTTGAACGGTGGTGCCTTTCCATTATATTTTTTGGCCGATGGTCTGCGGCCACTCCGAGCGGATCCTTTTCTTATCGATCTTCCCCACACTGGTCTTTGGAATGGCGGCGACAAAAACAAACTCCTCCGGCATGGCCCATTTGCTGAGTTGACCTTGGTCGATGAACGGCCGGATGTGGTCTTTCAAGTCGTCCTGCTCCACGCGAGCTTCGGCGTGCAACACCACCAAGGCGTGCGGCCGTTCTCCCCACTTAGGGTGCGGCAAGCCTACCACCGCGACTTCGGCAACACCCGGATGCAAAGCGATCAGGCTTTCCAGGTTGATGGACGAGATCCACTCGCCCCCGCTCTTGATCACGTCCTTGATCCGGTCGGAGATCTTGAGCGAATGGTTCGCATCGATGGTCGCGACATCGCCGGTATGCAAGTAGCCATTCTTCCAAAGGGCTGCTCCCTTTTCGGGCTCTTTGACATAACCCTGCGTGAGCCACGGCGAACGGACCACTACCTCGCCGGTCTCTTTATCGTCTGCCGCCACCGGCATTCCGGCCTCATTCCAAACCTGGAGATCGGTAAAGATCGTGGGGACACCCGAGCGCGTCCGGGCCGTCAGTTGGGCTTCCAGATCCCCGTCGGCATCGGTCGCCCGCATATAGCTGACGGCTACTACCGGACAAGTTTCGGACATGCCAAATCCTACATTCACATCCACACCCCGCTCCAATGCCAGTTTGGCCAGACCCTTCGTTAAGGCCGAGCCGCCGATCATGACCTTCCAGCCTGAGAGGTCAATCGCTTTTGCTTCGGGACAATGCAGAACCACTTGGAGTATCGTAGGGACGCAGTGCGAAAAGGTGGGCTTTTCCCGTTTCATTAAGTCGGCTACCATCAGCGGAGATAATTTGCCGATATAGACCTGCTTCATCGAAAACATGGTGGCCAGGTACGGAAAGCCCCAGGCATGAACATGGAACATCGGCGTCAGCGGCATATACACGTCGTTGCTCCGACAACGGACGGACGCGCTGTCGACAAACCCAAACGTCGCGGCCAGGTTCAGCGTATGAAGAACCAATTGACGGTGCGAGAAGTAAACTCCCTTGGGATCGCCGGTGGTTCCGGTGGTGTAAAAAGTTGTGGCAACGGCATCCTCGTCGAAGTCGGGAAAATCGTAGTGCGTATCGGCAGCGTTGAGCAGCGATTCATAGTTGGGATAGGTCGTGTTTGTCGAGGGGCCGTCTGTCGTCACCATGATGTGCTTCACGGAGGGCATCTCTCCGGCGAACTTCTCGATGATGGGCAGGAATTCTTCGTGCACGATCAGCACCGTATCTTCCGCGTGATTGATGGTGTACAGAATTTGGGCGGGCGACAATCGCCAGTTGATCGTGTGGAGCACATTTCCAGTCATGGGAATGGCGAAGTAGCACTCCAGGTACCGGTGGCTGTCATAATCCATAACGGCTACCGTTTCCCCGCCTTTCAGACCCAGTCCGTCCAGCACATTGGAAAGACGCCTCACGCGTTCGTTGAAGGTGTAATAGTTGTAGCGTACCAGGTCTTTGTAAACGATTTCCCGCTCGGGTTCCAGCACCAGGGAATACGCCAGCAGACTTTTTATGAGCAGGGGGAACGCATGGGAATTAGCGGCCGGGGGCAACTTCCTTATTTTCATAGCGAGCAGGTTTAGGTAGGTCGACTTACTAAAGTTAACGATTTGTTGCTTTAGAACGATGAAGTTGTCAACCGGATTTTGCCCCGGTATTATCGTTTTATCCTTTACCTGTGGGAGATTTGACTATTTCGATTTCAACGTGGAATGATAAGGCGAGCGCAATTTTAGATGGAAAAACAAAAAGGAGCTCATTGGCTCCCTTCCTAAGAAATGATATTATCCAACCCAAAGATCGACCGTGTAGTGGGTGTAGTAAAAAGGAATAAACGCTTTCCAGGCATTCCTTTTTTCAATCAGGCCCAATTGTAGCAATCTAAAAATAGCAAGGACGGGTCTGTAAATGGCCACGTAGAGCATAAGGGGGACCGCAAACCAAGTCGGGCCAAGATATCGCCCGAGTAAAAAAACAAAGGCGAAGGGGATGATGCAGAGCAGCCAAAAGCTGATTCGATTACGCCAACGATTATTCATGCTTGTTGTAATTTAAAACCCAAGATAAGCAGAACCGGAAGTTCTTCCAAGCAGAATTTGTTTTGGGCAACGGCACCACTGGACGTATGCTTTCCAGCGGGACCGTAAATCCGATCTTATTCGTTCCTCAGCATGGTTGCCGGATTGGTCAGGGCCGCGCGCAGCGTTTGCGTGCTGATGGTGATCAAGGTGACCAACAAGGTGAATGCTCCCGCGCCAACGTAGGTGAGCATGCTCATGTCGATGTGATAGGCAAATTTGTTTAGCCACTCCTGCATAAAATACCAGGCCACCGGCCAGGCCAATACGTTAGCGATCAGGATCAGGATGATAATTTCTTTGCTGAGCAATTGAAGTATGCTTTGCACCGACGCGCCTAATGTCTTGCGGATGCTGACTTCCTTGCTTCTTTGAACAGCATTGAAGGTGGCCAACCCGAACAGACCCAGCGACGCAATAAAAATGGCAACGGTAGCAAAGGCGATGAACAATTCCTGCTGATGCGCCTCGCTGTCGTAGAGGTTGCTATACCGGTCGTCGACAAACTCGTATTTGAACAGGTCCGGCCTGCCCAATTGTTTCCATGCCTTTGCAATGTGGTCGATGCCTTCTTTCATCGCGGAGGCGGAAACAAGAACGGAGACGAGGCGTGGTTTCACATAGGTGATAAAAACAATGGGTGTAATGGGCTCATGCAACGATTCGAAATGAAAGTCTTTAACAACCCCGGTTACGGTTCCGTTGATACCCCCATTGACGATTTCCTTGCCCACCGCTTCATCCGGACGCCATCCTAACAATTTGCAGGCGCTTTCATTGAGGATGAACCCGCTCGCTACGCCTTCCTCGAAGGATTGACCTGCTCGCGTTTCTTTTTGAAAATTTTTGCCGCTGACAATAGGAATATTGTACGTGCCGAAGAAATGCCGGTCGACGCCCACATTCTTCATGATCACTTTCTCAGCCGAAAGATCCGGCCGCGTGACATAATTTGTTTCCAGCAATCGCACGGTGGGAATCCGGCTAGACCGGGTGGCCTCTGCGATGGCCGGATGTTGTGTGATCGTGTTGTAGAATGCATCGTAGCGATCGTCGGCTTCGGAAGGAAAGGAGAAGGCGATGACCTGTTCTTTTTTATAGCCCAGTTCTTTGGTGTTCAGGAAATCAAGTTGCTGGTAAACGATCAGGGTGGCAATGATCATGATACTGGATAAGCTAAACTGTGTCACCACCAGCACCCGCCGGATGCCACCGCCTTTTAAGGTCGATCCGCTTTGACCTTTGAGGATCTGCGCAGGTTTGAAACTCGAGATAACAAAGGCGGGATACAACCCGGCAAGGGTGCCGATGATCAACACAAATCCGATGAGGACAGCGATGTGGACCGGGTTGGTATAATCAATAAGGACGATGGATTTATTCGTGAAGGCATTCAACCACACCAGGCAAGCGGGCAGCGCGGCAAGGGCAATGATCATGGCCAGCAGCGCCGTCAACGTTGATTCGCCGATGTATTGAAAGATCAATTGCCTCCGCCCGGCGCCGGAAACTTTTCTGAGCCCCACTTCTTTTCCGCGTTCCGTGGCACGTGCGGTGGACAAGTTGATAAAATTGAAGCAAGCGATAACGATCAGAAACACTCCGATCGCGCCCATGGCATAGACGTGGTTGATATCACCATTGGTCTCGACTTCGGAGTCCAGGTGGGAGTAAAGATGGATCGAGGTAAGGGGTTGAAGAAATAGGCTGGTGGACGCACTCGGTTTCTGTGCCTGGTCTCTGACCGGCATGTGTCGGTCGATGAATGCCGGGAATTGTTGAGCGGTCTTTTCCGGGTCGAAATCGTCGGTGACCAGCACATAGGTCTGAAAGGAATTGTTCTCCCATTCATTTTTCATTTTTTCTGCACCATAAAACGCATCGTCGTCGAGCGTCTTGAAGGAGACCAACGCGTTTGGATGCCAGTGCGATTGCGGGGGAAAGGCCTTGAAAGTGCCCGTGATCTCTGCCACCTTTTCAAAGAATTTTACTTCCCTTCCCACAACGTCGGTCGTGCCAAAATACTTTTGCGCGATTTCATCCGAGATCATCAGCGTGAACGGTTTGTCGAGCGGCGTTTGGCGGGTGCCGGATAAGATCTTTATGGAGAAAACTTTAAAAGCCGAGGGCTCGACAAAAAACGCATTTTCAATTTCCCGATAGCTGTCCGGTTTACCTTTTTCCAAAGGCGATACCAAGGCCTCAAAACCACCAGCGATACGCGTAGACTCGACGATGTCCGGAAAGTCATTTTTCAACAAGGGGCCAAACGGAGGGGCGAGGTGCCCGAGATGCATCTGGACGCTGCCGTCGGGGTTGATAAAGTTGCGGGTGACCCGGTAGATGCGATCGGCATGTTCATGAAATCGATCATAACGCAGTTCATCATGGATAAAAATGCCGATCAACAGGCACCCCGTGAGGGCCACGCTCAATCCGAAAACGTTGATCATGCTCACCAGCTTGTTCCGGGTAAAGATCCTGACGGCAATTTTAAGATAATGAAGAAGCATAGGGCCTGCGTTTACTACCGGTTGCCTTGCCAATACCAGGCCAACCGCGAAGGAGTACCAATTTCGTCATTCTGGAATTCTGGGAGACATTTAAAGCGGACAAAATTGTTCGGTTTCGAAACTTCCCCTTCAAACAAAAAAGAAGCCGGCGCTTGAATAGTTGCCTTTCGATAAAGTGAAAATTTGTAATTTGATCGTATGATAAAAACACTCTCGCCAAAAGCTTTTATACTCCTCTTTGTTCTCACGGGCTGTATTCATTTTTCCATCGCACAACCGAAAAAGATCAAGGTGCTTGTCGTGACCGGAGGACATGGGTTTAAACACAAACCGTTTTACGACGTTTTTAACGCCATCCCATCCATTACCTATGATAGCCTGGTTCAGCCACAAGCCAACGCGCTCATCGCTTCGCCGGAAGTAAACCAATATGACGTACTTGTGTTTTATGACTTAGCCGACTCTATTTCTGTTGCACAGCAGGAGGCCTACATCCGCCTTCTGAAAAAAGGCTCCTCCATGATCTTCCTCCATCATGCCCTGGTGTCGTATCAGAAATGGCCCAAGTTCCTGCAGATCGTGGGCGGCCAATACCACACCCAACCCGTAGTCGTGAATGGCGACACGCTGAAAGCCAACTACGAGCACGATGTGAACATCCCGGTGAAAGTGGAAGGCAAAAAGCACCCGGTGACCCGCGGCATAAGTGACTTTGACGTAGTGGATGAAGTGTATAGCGACGTTGAAATACTGCCGCGTGTAAAACCATTGCTGAGCACCACACACCCAAAAAGTATGCACTATCTCGCCTGGGTCAATCACTACGGAAACTCGGATGTCATTTGCATCCAGTTGGGGCACGGGCCTTCCTGTTACACGAATCCGAACTACAGGAAACTGATACGACAGGCAATCGAGTGGTCCGCTAAACAATCCGTTAAATAAACCCTGATGGGGAATTCGCCTAAGACAGAAACGCTTTCACTTTTTCTTTTACGCCAACGATCCAAACCACATCACCGTCTTCCAACTTCACGGTCGAGTCGGGATTGAGGATGCGTTCCCCGTTGCGTTCCAGTCCCACCACCAACGCCTGGGCTTCTTCGCGGATGCCCGATTGCCGGATGATCTTGTTGTGGAGACGCGAGCCGCTGCCTACTTTAAAATTCTGAAGGATGATCTCGTCGGAATGGATCTCGGCTTCCGCGCCACCGGGAGCGGTGAATTCAAACAGCTCTTTGATCGTGGCGAGTTGATCGTCCGTGCCGATAATCGAAACCCGGTCGCCGGGATACAAGCGTTCGTAGCGATCGGGGGCGAGAATGGAGATCTTTCCGCGATCGATGAGCGCGATGTTCACGCCGTATTTTTCGCGAAGTTGAAGTTCCTGCAATTGTTTGCCGGCCTGTGGAAATTCAGGCAGCACTTCAAAGTCGGCCAGGTGGGCGTCCCACGGTGTGATCTCCGGGCGGGGTGTTTTTTGCAACTCGCGCTCGTTCAGGTTCCGGAGAAAGCGTCCTTCCACGCGATCATAAAAGGCCTGCAGCTTTTGAGAAAAGATGACGACGGCCAGCGCCATGGCGAAAAGTGCTATGCCAAATGCCACCGATAACGAAATAAACATTTTGATCAATACCCCAACGAAAACAACAGCAATGCCGATGCGCGTGATCTCGATGGCGATGAGCGGGCCCCGGTTCAGTCTTCGGTTCAACCATAGGTTGGCGTACGCTTCCTTGTTTATTCTTCGTATGGCCAACGCCCAGATCGAAGGGGTCATCAGCAACAGCGTGATCACAATGGTAATGATGCGCGAGGCAAAAGCATCCGGAACGATGTTGACGAGGGTGGGGTAGAGAAAGCGTTGCGATAGAAAAATGATGGCTACCAGGATCACCGCATGAATGACCACATTCATGGTGTAGGTTCGGATCAGTTCTTTCCAATCGCTGTAGGCGGAGAGTTGCTGCGAACCACTGCTGTAGCGGTTCAGGCTGTTGACCCACCGTTGCGGCAAACGCTTCTCCAGGAACGCGTAGAAGTTGCCCGATTGTTTGATCATGAACGGCGTGGTAAACGTAGTGACGGCGGAGGCGGCTACGGCAATGGGGTAGAGGAAGGCGCTGGTCACGTTCAGCGAAACCCCTAACGAAGCAATGATAAACGAAAACTCACCGATCTGCGCCAGGCTCATCCCGGCCTGCACCGAATGTTTCAACGACTGGCCCGACAGCAAAGCGCCGAGCGTCGTAGCGATGAGCTTTCCAAAGATCGTGATGAGCGTAATCACCAGGACCGGCACGGCGTAGTCAACCAAAACCTGCAGATCGATCATCATGCCTACGGACACAAAGAAGATGGCGGCAAACAGGTCTTTCACCGATTTAACGAGATGCTCGATCCGCTCCGCTTGTGTGGTCTCGGCCAGGATGGAGCCCATCACAAAGGCCCCCAACGCTGCAGAGAACCCAACCCTCACCGCCAGCAACACCATGGCCAGGCAAAGTGCCAGCGACACGATGAGCATTGTTTCGTCGTTGAGCAGTTTGCTGGTGCGTTTTAAAAACGTGGGAATGAAAAAGATGCCGGCCAAAAACCACAAGATCAAAAAGAACGCCAGCTTCAGTATTTCCGCCAGCAACTGTCCTCCGCCAAACTGTTGGGTCACCGCCAAGGTGGAAAGCAACACGAGCAGCAAGATCGCCACCAGGTCTTCCACGATGAGGATGCCAAAGACCAGCGTCGCGAATTTTTTTGTGCGCACCCCCGCTTCATCAAAGGCCCGGATGATGATGGTGGTCGACGACATCGCCAGGATGGCGCCGAGAAAGATACTGTCCATCATAGACCAGCCCATCAGGGTGCCCGTCAGATAGCCCACGCCGATCATCAGGACGATCTCTACCAACGCCGTAATGGAAGCCGAGCCGCCCACTTTCACCAGCTTTTTAAAACTGAACTCCAGTCCCAGGGTAAACAACAAAAAGATCACACCGATCTCCGACCACGTCTTCACACCATCCTCATCGGCCACGGTGGGCAACAGCGAACTGTGCGGGCCCACGAGAAAACCCGCGATGATGTAGCCCAGGACAACCGGTTGTTTTATTTTTTTGAAGATCAGCGTGGTGATGGCCGCCACGGCGAGGATCAGCCCCAGGTCGGTAACAAAGTGTGGTAGATGTGTCATGATATGTGCGTGAGTGAGAAAATCAGTGTTTCAACTAACCCATTTTTAGGCGGATAAGCAAACGCAAAAATCTAGCCGGAGTGGCTCGGTTTAGGATGGACCTGCTATAATTTTACCTGGAGCGTCACATAAAAGCTCCGCCCATCCGAAGGCAGGATCCCCGGTCCGGGATAGCCGGTGGCCCGGCGGGTAAAATACATTTGATTGGCAAGGTTGTTCACGCTGCCTTCGATGCGAAATTTTTTCCATGGATAGGAGAGGCTCACATCCATAATGGAATAGGCGGGAATGATGCCCACCACACCGGACACGCCCCCATCGACGGCGTTGGTGGCTTCGCTGTATTGATCCGACAAATGCGTGTATTGAAACGATGCCTGCAATTTTTTATGCCCTAGCCTCACGCCCGTCTTCACGTTTACTTTCGGCACGAACTCCACTTCTTTTCCCTTCACACCGGGAATGTCGCTAGAGTGGTATTCCGAATGAATAAAAGCCGCGTTCACAAACACCACACCACTCCAATCCTTTTGCGCAGGATCGGCCAATCCCAGCAGGTTGCTTTCCACGTACGATTCGATCCCCTGTATCAACGCCTGTCCGATGTTGGTCCGCTCGCGGAGCACACGGTTGTTGGCGTCATAGGTCTGCACTTCCCCGATGCGGTTGTTGTAGTTGAGATAGAAAAGGCTGACGTCGTAATTGAACAGGGTGGTCTGCTCGCTGCGAATCCCCAGGTCGAGCGAATAGCCTTTCTCGTCGGTGAGGTTGGGATCGATGACCGACGATGGGTTGGCCACCCGCATATCGTTGAAGGTGATGGAGCGGTAGTTTTGAGAGAGGTTGGCATACACATCCACATGCCCCGTGGGCTTATAGCTCAACCCAATCCCGCCCAAAATAAATTGCCGGTGGTTATCGCGCGATTCTTCGGTGCGGCTGATGTCGATCACGTTGCCCGCCAGGTCGCGCGTAATGTTCCCGTAGTAACCGTTTGCTTTTGTATCGATGTACTCATACCGGATGCCGGGCGTAACCGAAAATTTTTCATGGAGATAAAAGATGTTCTCCGCGAAGAGCGCCACGTTCCGGTTTGGGAAGCGATAGTCGTACGTGATGTAGTCCTCCGGATTCACATAATTAAAATTGGCGTCGCTGCCGTTGCTGCCCAGCCCCTGGTTGCTATGATTGAAGCCATTGTAAAACCGGCTGCCCACCAGCAACACGGCGTGTTTGCCCGCGGGCGTGTAGCGCTTCAGGTAGCGTGCTTCGGCCCCCCAGTTGGTAAAGACTCCCTTGATGAGATCGCGCTCGCTGTTGTCGTCGACCGTGGCCACGCGATTAGGCCGGAAACCGAGTGAATAACGTGAAGCCGACAAGCCAAACACGCGCAGGTTCACTTCGCTGGTTTCGTCGACCTTGTGGTCGACGTGCAAGGCAAACAAATTCCAGTTCACCTTAAACCAGTTTCGCGCCCGGTTGGTTTGCCGAGGGTCGGCTTTGAACATCTCGTCGGTGAGCCCGCCCGGTTGCTGGGCCAGATAACTCATCAGCGTTGCATCGACCCCGATCTTTGTTTTGTCCGATACCTGGTAATTTACGTTGGCATAGCCCGTGTAGCTGTCGAAATGCGAGTTGTCGCGCCACCCGTCGCCACGTTTGTATTGAAAAAAAGTGTAGTAGCTAAGTTTGTTCACGGTGCCACTGGCGCTGGTGAACGCGTTGTAGAAACCAAACGAACCGGCGCTCTGGCGGGCCACCAGTTCCAGCCGTTTGTCGGCAGTAGGTCGCTTCATCACAAAGTTGATCAGCCCGCCGAATTGCGTGCCATATTGAAGCGACGCCGCGCCGCGCACGATCTGGATGCGCCCGATGCCTTCCGTGGGGGGCGTGTAGTAGCTTTCGGGATACCCCAAAGCATCGGCGCTGATATCGTAGCCATTCTGCTTCACATTAAAATTGGCGGTCCGGTTTGGGTCGAGTCCCCTGCCGCCGATGCTGAGCTGAAGACCGGCACCATCGTTCTCATAAATATTCAGACCGGCAACGCGCGAATAGATCTGGCGGGCATTGTTGGTAGCGAGATTGGCCACCAACTGGTCGGGCAAGATCACTTCCGATTTTTTTCCTTCATAGATGCCCATATTCTCTACCGCGCGCATCCGCACAAGTCCCAGGTCTCCGCTCTGGTCTGTCACCACCACCTCCTCCAGGGTGACGTCGTATGGCTCCAGGTAAACAACGATCGACGGGTTGTCGCCTTTCAGGGTGGTCTCTAATTTTCTATAGCGGAAGTCGCTTTGCGTGAGATGAAGCGTATAGGTTCCGTCGGCCAGGTCGTGTATCGTAAAACGGCCTTGAGGATCGCTGGTCACCATTTGTTTTCCATCATTCACGTGCACTGTGCAGTTCGCTATGGCGGAGCTATCGGATCGGGAAAGCACGGTGCCATGCAGTGTATTTTGTCCAAATGCCACTGCTGTAAAAAAACAAAACACGAAAGCACTAAAAACCTTTGATGTCATCGTTGAAGGGTAATACCCACGATTTATGATGGAACGATTCAATTTGTTTCGAAAGATCCGTGGCCGGGTCGATCATCGGTTTTCCCAGCCGGCCGTTCAAGGCGACATAGGAATCCACATAGACCCGCGGCGATTGAAAACCCTGCTCCGCGAAATGTGCCTCCAACACATGCGCATAGTGCAGGATCATGTCGGGCTGTGTGGCCATCATTTTTTCCTGCAGGGGCGTGAGAAACGTTTTGTTGTTCACCACCACGCGTTTTCCAGCTTCGTCTTTCACGGTAAATTCAGCAAAACCGGCCTTCTCCATCAGCATCACGCGCCACGAAAAACGATAGCCTTCCTCCGTCCAAAAAACTTCGCCCGGGTACAGCAGGTAACGCAGCGGCAGCGCCACCTGGATCAATAAAAAGACAGCCAGTGCACCCGTTGTAAACTTGGATGCTGCGGGTGAAAACTGATAAGCCGAGAAGGTTTCAGAGGCGGTTGATCTGAATATTTTTCGAAGGCGGTCAATGATCTTCTCATGAAATTCGGCGGAAAAGAAGATCAGCGCGGTCACGATCATGATATACGGGAACATGCCGATAGGAAACAACACCGCCGTGAGCACGTGAAAAATGACAACAGCAATATACGCATAGGGACGTGTTACCTTCTTTAGCAATAAGAAAGGAATGGAGAGATCATAAAGACAACCGACCCAGCTGAAAAGGAAAGCCATCCACGTGTAGTTCAGCAACGGACCGATCAAGGGCATATCATTGTGGGCCGGCAACCAAATGCGCAGGGGCTGCGCATGGAGCAGCCAATCGCTGTTCACTTTGGCCAATCCCGCATAGACATACACGATGCACACAAAAGCCTTGAGCACATCGATGCACACTTGTGGAATGTGGGTGGCCCGCAGCCCTTTGTTTCGCCACGCATCCACCGAAAAATAAACATGCGCCGGCAGGAAGATCAGGAGCAGGCACACCATGCTCACAAAATAATAATGGTTGAGATAGGTGCTCTTGTCCATGAGCTCAATGTAGGTGAAGCTCACAAACAAACTGACGATCGCCACCCGGTAGAAAAGCCCCAGCGCCACAAACAAGGCTGACAAAGCGCAAAGCGCAAACAATAAATACGTGTACGTGCCCAGCGGTTTAACAAACTCGAAGCCGTAGAACGGGAAGAAATATTGCGGATCGATATAGAGCGTTTTGATCCATCCCTTGGCCCAGAACCGGACGATGCTCAACAACAGCATCACACCAAAAGCAACCCGGAACACCGCCAGGGGTGCGGCGGAAGTGGATTTGCTGATGTAGCGCGCTATCGTCTGCATGGCCCGGGATTTTAGTCGCCGTCGTTGTCGGTATAGGTGATGGTCACGCTCATGGCCGAGGTCATGTCTACCTTCAGCATGCGCACGGCCTTTTGCAATTCGGCATACGTATCGAGCATGGCCTGGTTGTTTGTTTGCACCTGCGCATAGAAGTCCGCCGACAGCGCATTGATCTTTGCGTCGGCCACCGAAAACTGTGCGTTGATGATGGCCGACAATGCGGTGCCCGTGCTGCCATCTTTTGCGCCCAGTGCATCGAGATAAGATTTAAAGGAGGGGCCTTCCTGTGCGGTCAAAACATTCACGCCGTTAAAGAAGTCGATGGCCGCCTGGTGTGCGGTCTCCGCCAACGTACGCGAAATATCCCGTTTGTAATACGCCTCTACTTTTTCAGGATGCTTTGTGCCACCGGTCGACGTGAGGGCACCCGAGGGAATGCCGATCTTGCCCGAACGGATGAAGCGTTCATAGTAAAGCGCGTAAGCGTTCACCATCAACCCGGTAGAAGAGCTGATGTCCAAACCCGTTTTGCTGACAAACGTTTCGCGATAGTCACCCTTCCATTCGCCCAACACGCTGGCGAGCAAATCGTTCATGCGGTCGGTGATGCGTTTGATATAGGCCAGACGTTGGGCTGCACTGGCGTCGGTTGTATAATATACCAGGATGTCTTCGTCCGCGTCGGCCAGTCCGTTGATCAGGTAGTCCAGTGCGGGAAATCCCTGGCGTGGATAGGCTGCGGGCACGGCCATGTTGGCCGAAGGGTTCGCGATGTATTCGGCGATGCCCGCCTCGTCGGCAGGATAGATGTTGAAGAAATTCCGGATGGTGTATTTATCGCCGGGACCGACTTCGAACAATTCCACCTTTTGCCACTCGGTGTAGGCGCTGACCCAGGCCGCGCGGAAATCCGATAGGGTGGTGGTGGCCGGGTTGGCACGGAAGGCATCCGACGCGGTAGTCATGGCATCGAGCTTTACTTTGAAATTGTTGTAGGAGGGAATGATGATATTGTCCGCCCAATGCTCCAACATCGGTTTGCGATCCAGGGGGTCGGTCACGGGGTCCGTTCCGCTGTCGCTGCTGCCACACGCCCAGGCAATTCCCATCAGACCGATCAAACCGGCGAGGCGGATATGCTTACGATTCAAAAATGACATAGTCTTATTTAAATGATAAAAGGTGGGTTGATGCCAAAGCATCGACCCACCATAAATGAATTTGAGTTTTTGATCAGAGACCGAACTTCACTTTGATGGCGTCCGATGCCGTGTTGATCTTGGTAGCGTCCAGGTCCCAGAAGCCATTGGCCGAACCCACCAATCCGTTGAGCAGATTGTCGGAGAACGCTGCGTCGGCTCCGTGAAGCGTGGCAAAACGCAGCGAGTATACAAACCCAAGGCCTTCACCCATAGCGTGCGCGCGGGCCGGATCGTCGGAGCCGGTTTTCCATTTGTCCAGGTAACCCAAAGCGGCGCGGGCAATAGCATTTTCCATTTCGGTGCGAATAAATGTGGCTTGCGTCTGCAGCTCTGCACGATCGTTGTTCACGATAGCCGCGCGTCCTTTCAGGAATGCCGGGTAGATCTTGGCATAGGCGGCTTTGTTGTATTCCCAGATGTAAGAACCCAACGCAAACTCTACCGTTGCGCGTGTAGCGTCCGTTGAACCCTTCAGATAAACGTCATTCAACGTGAGCAAGCCATAGGCTTCATCCCAGTTGTGCTCCAGTTGTGAATAGTTCTTTTCGGAAACAACGCTGTAGTTGTCGGCCTCCAGGCCTTTATTCAACAACACATTAGAGATGTAGTCCAATTGCAAGGCGCCGATCAGAGATTTTTGGATGATCTGTGCCTGTTCAATTCCCTTGGCGTCCACCAGGTAGTTGCCCAACTTGCCGGCAACACCACTGGAAGCGGTTTGATTGACCGAAAGGCTGGCGGTAGCAATGGCGGTAAAGTCGCCTTCAATTTTCGTACGGACGGCTTCTGCTTCCGTAGCCGACAGCGATGAAGCCGTGATGTTGCGCAGTTGCAAACCCGAACCGTTCAGCGTAGCACCGGTCACCGAAACAGACGACGTGCTGATATCATAAAATGGATTGCCCGAATTGGCATATAAACTTTTCAATACGTTGGCGTCGATGGTTGTTTTCGCGGTTACTGAAGAGCTCGAGTGGTAGTTGAGCGCCTGGAACATTTTGAGGCGGTAGTTGCCTTCGGTAAAGTCAACGGTAGAGGCACCGCTTTGGTCTGTGAATTGGCTGGCATACCCTGCGGTTTCATCCAGGGTGGAATAGTCAACATCCGCTCGCAAATCTGGTTTAACATCGTCGTCGCTGCACGCCGCCAGCGCGGCAACGGCGGTTAAAATAAGGGTGTGCTTTCTGAAAGCCTTAAGCATGATAGTTTGGTATTTTAAGTTGGTATAGTGGGTATTTTAATTAGACTGATTCTAAATACGCTGCAATATTAGCCCGCTACACAAGAAATCCTTGTATGCACAAGGAAAATGGAGTCAAATTACCCTCCAGGTGTGATGCGTTATACCCTCAAGAGGGTAGTCAGTACCCGTGAGAGGGTATGGATTTCGAGATCCCGAGAGCGGGCACAGACTTTTCAGATGTACGGGGGGCGGATTTTACTGGTCGATCGAGTGGCTCGGGCGATTCTCAACTTTGGGTGTGATCAACTCCTTGTATCCCATAACCACCAACGGTAGGGCTAACAAAATATCCACAGCATGGGCGATACTCTCGATCCGCGGGATCCGGCTCAACGGAAAAGCGATCGCCCCAAGACACAACAAGGCACCCAACCACACCTCGACTTTCTTCTGGCGGATCAAAACAATTCCGAGGACCAATAGACTGAGGGGGAACAACGGTCCCGGCCAGAATAACAACAGATTGGCGCTAAGCGAATAATGCGACAAGGTTTCCAAATAGGTCTTATGCGGAATCTGAAACGCTTCACCATACACACCGACAAAACCGAAGTTCGCACCGGAAAGACAACCATAAATGGCGACGATCAATCCCACGGTAGCATAGCGTGGCATTTCCATTTTTAACTTATCAAAAAGCACGATGAAGGCGATGATCCAGGGCACCTGCGATAGATTGATGAGCGTTCCGCCCGTCACACCATACTGACCCTCTTTCCAAAAGAACGTGGAAGCGGCAAATACCAGTGGAGCAGCGATCAGGGAAAGACCGCCGGCAGTTTTTGAAATGGGAAGACCAGATTCCATACGCGCCGATTTTTGCTTTTGACGCGGCATGAAAAAAAACGTTACAAGGGGTGCTGATAAGTTTTGGTAAGCATCGGGGAAGTCACCGGATGGATTAGGTTGGACTAAATGCGCTCAAGGCGTCTTAAATGCTACCTTCCCGTCTATCTCCACCGTTACATTGGTGAGCGGAAAACTGATTTGCGGCGTGTCGATCGCATTGTTTCCTCCGGCAAATTGATTGCTTCCCAAGGTGAGCGTTACCACGCCTGCGGCGGCCTTTGGCCAGTAGAGACCACCGCCGGTATCCATCGGTTTTAGCAGGGGATTGAACCCGAACGAAATGCTGCCCACCACATCTTGAGGTCCTTGCGGCGACGCGAACTTATTTTTCAGACACTCGCCACCGTCCTGGGCGGTGAGGGTCTGTAATTTTCCGCCGGCAAAAATAAGCGTGGCCTGATGCGCAGCTTCATAGTCGCATTCCGTTTGTGAAACGACGACTTTGCCGTTGGCGGAATTTTCGACAAGGCTCACTTCGAGCATGGCGGCGGGAAGCTTGTCGATCTTTTTGAATAAGGCGCGCCCGGCCGCCTCTTCCGTGGTAATTTGTCCGTCATAAGAAAGCACGGGACGCCCGGTGGTGGAGAAGGTGAGGTTCGTTCCGAGCGGAGAGGTGATCCGTATTTGTTTGGCCTTGGCCAACAAACTTTTCAGTTGGTTCACGCGCGTTGCCAGGGCGCTGTCGTAATGCGCGTCGATGGCATACCAGCTCATTTCCTCGTAGACATTATAATTCAATGATAATCCTTCGGCAAAAGCGCGGGTGGGGAGGTTGATGTACAGGATGCGGGCATGGGTCTTTATCAGGGCGTCGCGCACAGACGGTTGGTCCACCGAAGCACTTTGCGTATGCCCCAGATCTTTAAAAAGCCATTTCGGGTCTTTATCGAAAGGAGTCAGAATGATGCAGACATCGGTCGTGTTTAGCCAATGCACAAACTTGTCAGCCGGAGAAAGCTCTTTCTCCAGGAACGTGTTCATGCTTTCGGTCCCTTGAAATTTATCGGGATTTAATTTTGGATAGACCGTGGCCCCTCGCGCGGCACAAGCCTTCTCCAAGGCCTCCATGAGTGACACACCGTTTTGATCGCTAAAAATGTAAACGGTTTCACCCGCTTTGACCATCACATTCCGCTCCACAATTTTACGCGCCAGGGAATCATAGTTGACCTGCTGAGCAAAGAGTGTTGTCGTCGATAAAAAAATAAAGAGAGAGAGGACCTTTTCCATTTGTTCGTAAATGCTGCGTTACTAACGGTGTGAGGGGCATGGATGTTGGCGATTCCGGGCGTTATTTTAGCAGCGGCGTATGGGGGTATCGTGACGGAAAAGAAAGGGCTGGCAAAAAAAAAGTCCCTACCGTTTTGGGGCAGGGACTTTTTCCAAAGTTAAAGGTATTGCAGTATTCTACTTCTTTTTCTTCGCCACCTTCTTCGCGGCTTTTTTCGCCACTACCTTTTTAGCGGTTTTTTTAACGGTCTTTTTCGGCGCCGCCTTTTTAGCGACCACCTTTTTCGCCGCTTTTTTTGGAGCCGCTTTCTTCGCCACTACTTTCTTCGCCGCTTTTTTAGGCGCTGCTTTTTTGGCGGCTTTCGGAGCGACTTTCTTAGCTGCCTTTTTAGGCGCAGCTTTTTTCGCAGCCGGCTTGGCTGCAGTTTTCGCCGCTGCTTTTTTAGGTGCAGCCTTGCTGGCGCCTTTACCCATCATGTTGAGGGCGGAGCCGGCTTTGAACCATTCGATCTGTCCCTTATTGTAGGTATGGTTCACGGAAATGGATTCCTCCGTGCCGTTGCTGTGGTGCAGAACGATTGTCAAAGGGGTCTCCGGAGCGAAGGTGGTCAGGCCGGTGATGTCGATCACGTCGTCTTCCTGGATCTTGTTGTAGTCTTCCTTGTTGGCAAACGTAAGGGCCAGCATGCCCTGCTTCTTCAGGTTGGTCTCGTGAATGCGGGCGAATGACTTCACCAGGATCGCGCGAACGCCGAGGTGACGGGGTTCCATCGCCGCGTGCTCGCGGCTGGAGCCTTCACCGTAGTTTTCATCGCCTACCACGATCGAGCCGATGCCTTGGGCTTTGTATGCGCGTTGTACTTTGGGTACTTCGTCAAACTGGCTGGTCAGGTTATTTTTCACGCTGTTGATCTTCTCGTTAAAGAAGTTCGTGGCGCCGATGAGCAGGTTGTTGGAGATGTTGTCGAGGTGACCGCGGTATTTCAGCCACTTGCCGGCCATCGAGATGTGGTCGGTCGTACATTTTCCTTTTGCCTTGATGAGCAGGCGCAGGCCGCGGAGGTCGGTACCTTCCCAAGCTTTGAAAGGTGCCAGCAACTGGAGGCGGTCAGAGGTGGGGCTTACTTTCACCTGCACCTTGCTGCCGTCTTTTGCCGGAGCAATGTAGCCGGGATCTTCGGCATCGAAACCACGCTTCGGCAATTCGTCGCCGGTAGGGGGGTCGAGCTTTACTTTCTGGCCACTTTCGTTGGTGAGGAAATCGGTCTCCGGGTTGAAGGTCAGGTCGCCGGCAATGGCAATGGCCGTTACCAGTTCGGGTGAACCTACGAACGCGTACGTGTTAGGGTTGCCGTCGTTGCGCGACTGGAAGTTGCGGTTGAACGAGTGAACGATGGTGTTCTTCTCTTTCTTGTCGGCACCCACGCGGTTCCACATACCGATGCAAGGTCCGCAGGCATTGGCAAAAACTTTCGCACCGATCTGCTCGAAGGTGTCGATAAACCCGTCGCGGTCGATGGTGTAGCGCACCACTTCCGAGCCGGGCGTGATGGTGAATTCCGATTTGGTCTTCAATCCTTTGTCGGCTACCTGGCGGGCCAGGCTGGCGGCGCGGGAGATATCTTCATAAGAGGAGTTGGTGCAAGAGCCGATCAATCCGACTTCTACACGTGTGGGCCATCCATTCTTGGAGGCTTCCTCTTTCATCTTCGAAATGGGGGTTGCCAGGTCGGGAGTGAAGGGGCCGTTCAGGTGAGGCTCCAGTTCCGTGAGGTTGATCTCTACGACCTGGTCGAAATATTTCTCAGGGTTGGCGTAGACTTCCGGATCGCCCGTGAGGTGTTCTTTTATTTTGTTGGCAAGCTTCGCCACTTCGGCACGGCCGGTGGCATTGAGGTAGCGCTCCATGGAAGCGTCGTAGCCAAACGTAGAAGTGGTGGCACCGATCTCGGCACCCATGTTACAGATGGTTCCTTTGCCGGTACAGCTCATCGACGTTGCGCCTTCGCCAAAGTATTCTACGATGGCACCTGTTCCACCTTTCACGGTAAGGATACCGGCCACTTTCAGGATCACGTCTTTCGCGGC
The DNA here is from genome assembly GCF_003589925.1 of Chryseolinea soli. Classification (NCBI taxonomy): domain Bacteria; kingdom Pseudomonadati; phylum Bacteroidota; class Cytophagia; order Cytophagales; family Fulvivirgaceae; genus Chryseolinea; species Chryseolinea soli. Next base: position 5,142,289 of record NZ_CP032382.1, read on the forward strand.
GGTCCAGCCGCTGAGTTTGCCGGTCAGCTTCACACCGATCAGCTTGGGGAACTTCAACTCCCAGGCCATGCCGGCCATCACGTCTACGGCGTCGGCACCGCCCACCCCGATAGCGACCATCCCAAGGCCGCCGGCGTTCACGGTGTGCGAGTCGGTTCCGATCATCATACCTCCGGGGAAGGCATAGTTTTCCAACACCACCTGGTGGATGATGCCGGCACCCGGTCTCCAGAAACCGATGCCGTATTTATTGGACACGGAAGACAGGAAGTCAAATACTTCCTTGCTTTCGGTGTTGGCTACAGTGAGGTCTTCGGCTGCACCGGTTTTGGCCACGATCAGGTGGTCGCAATGTACGGTTGAAGGTACAGCCACCTTGGGCTTTCCGGCCGACATGAATTGTAACAACGCCATCTGCGCGGTTGCATCCTGCATGGCTACGCGGTCGGGAGCGAAGTCAACATACGATTTACCCCGTCCAAAGTTTTCCAGTTTTTGGTCAGTGTGGAGGTGGGAGTAGAGGATTTTTTCGGAGAGGGTGAGAGGTCGGTTAACAACTTTTCGAGCCTTGGCGATGCTGGCGGGCATTTTCGCATACAAGGCTTTGATCATGTCTAAATCGAATGCCATAGTTTTATAATTTTAGCGCTGCTAAAGTAATAATTTTTTCATCGGAATGATGACCGCGCGTTGCACCACTTATATGAGTGGTCTCTTCCAATGTTCTTATTTTATCCAACAGCGTATTGAGCACGAGGGTTTCGGGTTCGGTAAGATTTCCCAAAAGCTGCCCCAGGGTGTCGACCTGCGGGTCCATGATGCTCAGTAATTCCAGGCCTTTTTCGGTGATGCTCACATCGACGGAACGCTTGTCCTTCAGCCCGCTCTGGCGTTGGACTAACCCTTTGATACGCAGGCGCTCCACGATCCGGGAAACATCCGACATCTTGTCGAACATAGAGCGTTTGATGACGTTGACGGAGATGTGATGGGGGTTGTGTTTTTTGAGGATTCGCAACACGTTGTATTGTTGCCGGGTGACCTCGTTTTTCTTGAAGAGACTGTTCATCCTGTCGACGAGGTAATAGTAGGTGTACAGGATGTTAATAAGCGCACGCTGATGTTCGCTGCGAACGTCAGCAAGCATGATATCCTTCTCAAGGGACATAGTAAAGTGACTACTTAGGTTTAGGTACCACCAAAGTAGTCATTTTTACGCCTATTTGCTGTTGATATAATTTAAAAATTCGCGTTTGATGTTCTCGTCCTTGAATTTTCCGGAGAAATACGCGGTTCCCGTCTTGCTGTTGGTGTCGCCCACGCCCCGTGAAGCCACGCACATGTGATTGGCATCGATGACCACGCCCACGTTTTCGGTGTGCAAAACGCGCTCTATCTCCTTGCCAATCTGCACCGTAAGGCGCTCCTGCACCTGCGGTCGCTTGGCGAAATACTGCACGATGCGGTTGATCTTGGAGAGGCCGATCACTTTGCCATTGCTGAAATAGGCGACGTGTGCTTTGCCATAGATGGGCACAAAATGGTGCTCACAATGGGAGTAGAAGGTGATGTCCTTCTCCACCAGCATTTGGTCGTAGTTGTATTTGTTCTCGAACAGACGAGCGTTCGGACGGTTCTTGGGATTGAGGCCACTGAAAACTTCCTTCACATACATCTTGGCCACACGCCGGGGGGTTCCCTTCAAACTGTCGTCGTTCAGGTCCAGACCCAGGATGTTCATGATCTCGGTGAAATGCTTTTCGATCCGCTCGATCTTCACATCGTCATCCAGCTCGAAAGCATCGGCGCGCAACGGCGTCTCGATGGAAGAGTAGGGATGTTCATCTTCAAAGTCGTCGTCCTCCGGTTTAAGCGGCCGGATATTCAACGAAATTCCTTTCTGTCTCATACAAAGTAATTTTCAGTTCCAAATTCGAATCAATTTTTTGACGCAATATCCTCCAGATCATCACCGCGATGTTCTCGGCGGTGGGGTTGATATCCTTGAAATATTCAGTATCCAGGTTCAGGTTCTTGTGATCGAATTTCTTCAGCACGCTCTCTTTGATCAGATCGCTCAGCACTTTCAGATCATACACATACCCGGTTTCGGGATGAGGTTCGCCAATAAGGCTGACAACAAGTTCGTAGTTGTGGCCGTGATAATTGGGATTGTTACATTTCCCGAATACCTGTTGATTCTTCTCGGCCGTCCAGGCAGGATTGTGCAAGCGGTGCGCCGCGTTAAAATGTTCTCTTCGGGAAACTTTAACCTTCATGTGGTAAAGGTAAACCGAATTCCTCGCAAAAGGTTCAGTTTCCAGCCGCTTAAAACCGCTTTCTGTGCAAAAATGGCCCTGGTTTAGAAGTTTGTGATGGTTGTCTCGTGCGATTTCAGGAACGCCAGGTTCACCCCAAAGCTGAACTCGTGGGTGGTAAATCGCGTGCCGACCGACGAATTGGTGGGCACTTCAAAAGCATACCCCAACCGGTATAGATCGCCCAACCTAATCTGAGCCAGAAAGCCGTACGTGTTGAAATTGCGGGTGAACAGGGCTGCCGTATAACGCTCGTCCAGGTTGACCGCCGCGTTGTAGTCGGTAGAGAACGGCGCTCCCTTCACCCCCTTAAAAAGCACGGAGGGCTTGAACCGGACCCGCTCCGTGAGGTGAAACACATAGGCCCCCATGAAGTAGTAATGCTGGCTGTAGAGCCGCGAGGTAACGTCGCCGGACGTGTCGTCCGCCTTCAACAGGCGGGGGGCCGACAACCCCAGGAAAAAGCGTTCGCTGCTGAAAATGAGACCGGCCCCGACGCTGGGGCGGATGATGCTTTGATTGGCGGCAAAGGCGGGGTCTGTGGGATCGTAGGGGTTCAGCTCCGAGTTCATGATCTTGTAATTGATGAACCCGCCCTGCAAACCGAACGACAAGGTTCTGCCGTGCCCCGTGATCCGGTACGCATATGTGGCCAGGGTTTCCGTGTTATTCGTGTTCCCCGATTTGTCTCGCACGAACACCATACCCACCCCCATTTTGTTGTCGGCCAGCGCCGTATGGGCGGTCAAGCTTCCGGTGGCCGGTGCCCCGTCAAACCCACCCCATTGCCGGCGATAGGTGACCGCCGCATTGAAGCTGCGATTCAAACCGGAATAGGCCGGGTTGATCACCAGGGGGTTGTTGAGGTATTGCGCATACAAGGGATCTTCTTGTGCCTGGGCCGGGAGCAATGCGACGAAAAGCAGGAGGCCGGGTAGAAAGTGTTTCATAGTAGTCGTAGTGACTTATTGCTTTAAAGCGAGATAGCCGGTCAGCGCCGAGCGTCCGTCTGCAAATTCGATCTTATAGAAATAGGTGCCGGAAGGGAGACTCTTGCCGTCGCTGCTAAAACCTTCGAAGCGCTTGCCGGGAGTCTCGTCGTTGTAGTTTTGGGTGCCAAACACCAGGTCGCCCCAGCGATTGAAGATGCTCACTTTGTTATCGACCGGCAGGTTCATGATCCGCATGTAATGATTGTCGCCGGGACTGTTGGGAGCCACCGCGTTATGCACGATGACCTCGCCGGTTTTGGTGACGGGGGCTTCCACCTTCACGTCTACGGTCCAGGATAAGATCCTTTCCGTGCAGGCCGAGAGCACGTCGCAGGCCTTCACGTTTACCTGGTCGGTGCCCTTGAAGGTAATGCCGTTGTAATCAATATCCAGTGTATGGTCCGAGTTGATTACCGCGCGGGCTTTGCTCAGCGGTTGGTCCACGATCGCAAAGGTGGTGGGATCCAGGTTGTTGTCGGGGTCGGTGGTGAGCGCCAGCAGGTCGAGGGTGATCTGGTTGGTCTCCAGCGTTGGACTGGGTTGAGCAATGACCGGAGGTTTGTTGCAGGAAGCCTCCACGGTCAGAAAATAATTGCCCGCCGCGAGCCCGGTAAGAGAAGCTTTGCTGGAAGTAAAGTTGTTGGGGCCTGTCCACGAGATCGTGTAAGGCACTTTCGGATCGTCAACGGAAACGCTAAGCGCACCGTCAAACTTGATGCATTGTGTATTATCCTGGACCACATCAAGGTTTACTTTGATATGGGGAATCGACTCATCGGTAATGGTAAGCGCATTAGGGTCGGTGTCGGGCACGATGGTCTGGCATTTGGTTTGGCTATCGGTGATGATGAAACTATAAACCCCACTGTTCAGGTTGGTGGGGTTTTGTAGCGTGCTAACGGTCTCGTCATTTTTCTGCCAGGTCACTTCAAACGGTCCGGAAGAGCCCGTAATTTCCAGCGTGACCGCCCCATTGAAGGGGCTGCTGCATTGCGTGTTAGCGGTGATATCTTTCAGGGAAAATTGAGGATGCACGGTCTGCTCGGGTACGGTGTAGTACTGGTAGCCGGAACAACCCGAGACCTTATCGCTCACAAACACACTATAGTCGGCTCCTTTCATGCCGGTCAGATCCTCCTTGTCGGAGACCACGCCATAGCTTGCGAGGTCATACCAGTAGAATTGATATTGACCCGATCCACCCGCAACACGCACGTCCACCCCGCCGTTTGGCGTGGCACAAGAGGTGTTGGAGGTAAGCGAATTTTGATTGACCGTCAGGGGATTATTGGTCCTGACATAGACGGAAGCAGACACTGAGCATCCCAGCTTAGCGTCGGTGGCGACCAGCAAATACGATCCGGCCTTCAGGCCTGTCAGGTTCTTGGTGGTGACCTCGGTTCCGTCGGTCATTTTCCAGCGATAGGTATAGGTCCCGGAGCCTCCGGTAACCGTGGGGGTGATCGAGCCGTTAGCCACAGCACAATTGGTCACGTCTGTGTGCGCGGCGTTGAGGATCAGGTTGGAGTTGACGGTGAACCCATAGATGTAGGTACCGCAGTAGGGGCTTTGAATGTCGGTGACTTCCAGGAAATAACTGCCGGGCAATACCCCGGTCAGATCTTTCGTAGACGCCACGACAATGCCCGATTGGTTCTTCCATTGATAGAGGAAATCACCCGAACCGCCGGTGGTGCTAATAGAAATTGCACCATCTTTTTTATCACAAGCGGATGAATTTGTGATTAATTGCGTTACGAAGAGAGAGCAGTTGCAATTCGAGGCGTTCTTCACCGAATACGCCTGTTCGAATTTTTTGGTCTGGGCACGCACTATCTGGCTATAAAAGGCAAGCAGGGTGAGCAAGACCGCCAAAAGTAAGCGATATTTAGGGCTCAAGGGATAGGTATGGTTTGGTTTAAGGCAACCGAAGATAGTGGTTTAAGTAATTCTTCGGCACCGCCAAATGGGCAATTTGATTATTAGGCAGTTAGAATGTTTTAATTAAACGACAAGTTGATGAATTTTGAAGGTATTCAGTCGAAGCTAAATGAGTACAAAGAGGCCGGAAAGACCCTTTTTACGACCTCTTCCTTCCAATCGCACAGCCTGGTGCTGCTCCATATCCTGAGCCGGATAGACCGGTCAATCCCCGTCTATTTTATCAACACGGGCTACCATTTTCCGGAGACCGTGAGCTTCCGCGACCAGATCACCGAGCAGTTCGGACTCAACACGATCGACCTCAAATCGGACGTTCCCAAGTTCATGCAGCGCGACCCCGAAGGCCGCCTGCTCTTCACCTCCGACCCCGACCATTGCTGCCACCTCAACAAGACGGCCCCCATGGATGCCATCCTCCTGGCCAAAGACATTTGGATCAATGGCGTACGCGCCGACCAAAGCGCCGTTCGCGCCGCCATGAAAGTGGAGCAGCCCGCCAAACACGGGTGCCTCAGGTTCCATCCCATGCTCGACTGGAATCCAAAAATGATCTGGCAATACCAAAAGGAATACAAGCTGCCCAAGCATCCGCTGGAAGAAAAGGGATTTGTCAGTATAGGTTGTGAGCCTTGTACGCGTAAATTGGACCCTGAAATGCAGGAACGCGAAGCCCGTTGGTTCGGAATGAACAAGGTGGAATGCGGCCTGAATACAGATCTAGTCACTACTAAATAAGCGCGTAAAGAAAGAATGAAGGTTCTCGTCACGGGCGGTGCCGGCTACATGGGCACTGAGCTAATCAATTTACTGGTTGCAAATGATTCGGTTGAACAGGTGATCATTTACGATAACCTGAGCCGGTTAAACTATAATTTATTCCTGGGCCTCAAGCTGCAAAAGCATGCCAAGCTCACCTTTGTAAAGGGCGAGTTGCTGGACTCCCGGATGTTGCGCAAAGTGCTGAAGGGCGTGGATGTGGTCTATCACCTGGCCGCCAAGGTCACCACCCCCTTTGCCCATGCCGACTCGCATGCCTACGAGCAGGTGAACCACTGGGGCACCGCCGAGCTGGTCTATGCCGTGGAGGAAAGCAACGTCAAGAAGTTTATCTATGCCAGCAGTTCCGGCGTTTACGGCTCATCCGAAACCGCCGTGGACGAGCAGTCGGTCACCGATCCCAAAAGCTTTTATGCCATCTCCAAGCTCCGGGGCGAGGAGCATGTGCGCCGCCTCATGGACAAAATGGATACCTGGATCATGCGCTGCGGGAACGTTTATGGCTATAGCAAAAGCATGCGGTTCGATTCGGTCATCAACAAGTTTGTGTGGGAGGCCAACTTCAACAAGCTGGTCACCATCCAGGGCGACGGCAAACAATCGCGCTCGTTCATCCACATCGACCTGATCTCAAAAGCGCTCAACAACCTGCTCACCGCCAACCTGCCACGCGGCACCTACAACCTGGTCGAACGCACCATCAAAATATTCGACATCGTCGACGAGCTGAAGCAGCTGATTCCCGAGTTGGAGTTTATCTTTATCAACCAGCACCTCAAGCTGTCGGAGTTGAAAGTCAGGGAGAATGCCCTGGTAAACCAGACCCTGGGCATCAGCAACCCGAAGCTTTTGAAGGAGGAGTTGCAGGAATTTTTAGCGCGGTTTAGCTTCTGATCTCTTAAATTTAAAGTTTAGGCAAAGGCCATAGCATGGAGAACATCGCTACCATTATCATATTGCTTGCTGTTGTGACTGCCCTGGCCGAGGTGACGGACCGGGTCAAAATTCCGTATCCCATCTTGTTGGTCCTCACGGGCATCACCATCAGCATGGTTCCCGGCTTGCCGGCGATCACCCTAAACCCGGACATCGTGTTCCTGGTGTTCCTGCCGCCCATTCTTTATGCCGCCGCATGGACCATGCCCTGGCAAGAATTCAAGGCCGCCAAACGCCCGATCACCTTGCTGGCCATAGGCTGTGTGATCTTCACCACCTGTGCCGTAGCCTGGGTTGCGCACCTGTTCATCCCCATCATGAGCTGGCCGGAATGCTTCCTGCTCGGTGCCATCATTTCTCCGCCCGACGCCGTGGCAGCGGCTGCCGCCACCAAGGGGCTAAGCATTCCCAAACGGGTCACGGTCATCCTGGAAGGCGAGAGCCTGGTCAACGATGCCACGGGCCTTATTGCCTATAAATATGCGATTGCGGCATTGATCACGGGCGCCTTCAGCGTATGGCACGCCAGCCTTCAGTTCCTCGTGGTGGCCGGTGTGGGCATCGCCCTCGGCTTGCTGGTAGGGCTCATATTCAAGTGGATCCACAAGCTCACCCCCGACAACCCCACAAACGACACGACCCTTACTTTTCTGGCACCGTTCGTCGCTTACCTCAGCGCAGAAAGCATTCATGTTTCCGGCGTGCTGGCGGTGGTTGTGTGCGGCTTGTACCTGGGACGCCAGTCGTCGAAGGTATTTTCACAGCAGGGCAGATTGCAGGCCTATGGCGTTTGGAACACCGTGATCTTCATCCTGAACGGTCTTATTTTTATTCTGATCGGCATGCAACTCCGCAAGGTGTTGGAAGACATCGGTACACATTCCTTCAGCACGTTGCTTTGGTATGGCGTCATCGTGAGCGTGGCCGTCATTGTGGGGCGCATCATTTGGGTATATCCGGGAACCTATCTGCCACGCCTCAGCAAAAGGATACGTACCGCCGAAGTCCGGCCACCCTTGCGCCTGGTAACCGTCATCGCATGGTCGGGCATGCGCGGGGTCGTTTCGCTTGCGGCCGCCTTGGCGTTGCCCCTGACGCTTGGCGAGGGCCAGCCTTTCAAAAACCGAAACCTGATCATCTTCCTCACGTTTTGTGTGATCCTGTCCACGCTGGTTTTACAGGGGCTAACCCTGCGCCCGCTCATTCAATGGTTAGGCATCTCAGCCGGCGACGACGAACATAAACAGGAGCAAAAAGCGCGATTGCAAATTGCCTCCGCCGTGATCGAGCACATCGAAGAGAATTATGCCCTGGCGTTAAGCGACGAAGTGTTGAATCAGATCAAAACGAAATATGAGATCCGGATCCAACGCATCCGGAAAGATGAGTCTTCGCAGAAGATGGCCGAGCAGGAGATCAACGAGTTTCATCGCATCCAACAGGAATTGCTGGAGCGTGAACGGCAACTCACGCTGCGCATGCGCGACGAAGGCAAAATCAGCGACGAGGCGCTGCGCAAAATCGAATACGAACTCGACCTCGAAGAAACCCGTCTCATTCTCGAGCAAGGCATCGCCTGAAAGCACAACACATAAAAAAAGCCACCCGCGAAGGTGGCTTTTCTCTTTACTTATACTTTATTCTCTTAACAAAACTCGTCAAAAACTTCAACCAGGTGCTGGCCGATCATTTGGGCATTGCGACCTTCAATGTGGTGACGCTCTACAAAGTGGACCAACTCGCCGTCTTTGAACAGGGCTATGGCAGGGGACGAGGGAGGATAAGGGAGGGTGTATTCCCGGGCTTTCGCCACTGCGTCCTTGTCTACCCCGGCAAAAACCGTGGTCAGGTTATCGGGTTTCTTGCCCGAGTGCTGCAAGGCCCATTTCACGCCCGGACGGGCCGCACCGGCAGCGCATCCGCAAACGGAGTTGATCACCAAAAGGGTTGTTCCCTTCTGATTTTTTAGATTGCTATCCACCTCTTCGGCGGTTTTAAATTCAGTAAAGCCCGCGCTGGTCAGATCGGTACGCATCGGGGCCACTAATTGTTCGGGATACATAAGTTTACAAAGTTAATCGTATTGTTATAACAAATTATAAAAATCCAAGTTCCAGTTTTGCCGCTTCCGACATCATGTCCTGCGAATACGGCGGGTCGAAGGTAATTTCAACTTTTACATCGTTTACGCCTTCGATGGCTTTTAATTTTTGCTCCACTTCGCCGGGAATCACTTCTGCCGAAGGGCAGGAGGGCGAAGTAAGGGTCATCTGCACATAAACATTGTTCACCGGGTAGATATTCATCTCATAAATGAGCCCCAACTCATAAATATCTACGGGAATTTCCGGATCGTACACCGTTTTTATAGCCGCCAACACTTTCTCCTGCAGGTCAGGAATGGCTGTTGTAGAGACTACTTTTTGTGTCTGTTGGGGTATTTCTGTTGGCTCGCTCATGACTTCACTTCCAGTTTGGTTTTAAAGGCGAGGGCATATAATTTCATTTGCTTGATCATGGCCGCAAAGCCGTTGGACCGTTGCGTGCCGATGAACCGTTCCATACCGATCTTTTGCATGAAATAGAGATTGGCGTTCAATATGGCTTCGGGAGACTGCCCGTTAAAGATGCGGATGAGGAGGCTGACGAGGCCTTTCGTGATGGCTGTGTTGCTATCGGCGGAGAAGTTGATCTTGTCGTCGTCCAGGTTGGCGGTGAGCCACACTTTGGACTGACAGCCCTTGACGACGTTTTCTTCGGTTTTCAGGGCATCGTTCATGACCGGAAGCTTTTGGCCGAGTTCCATAATATAGAACACCGTCATTTCCATATCGCTGTCGAGCAGTGAAAACTCGCTGATGATCTCTTCCTGTATGTCGTTAACGTCCATGTATGGCAGAAACAGCCTTTCGGCTGCTATTTCATGAAATTAATCACGCGTTCCAGCCCTTCTACGAGCTGGTCAATTTCTTTTTTCGTGTTGTAAACAGCAAAGGAGGCCCGAACGGTTCCTTCAATGCCATAACGGTCCATCAGCGGTTGGGTGCAATGGTGGCCCGTACGCACAGCAATGCCGCGGGCATCGAGCATTTGACCGATATCAAACGGATGAATGCCGTCGACGGTGAAAGAAAGCACGCTCACCTTTTCGGGGGCAGTGCCTACTAAGCTCACACCTTTCAACCGCGACACGCGTTCGGTGGCATACTCCAACAAATTGTGTTCGTGGGCAGCCATGGCAGCCCGACCGGTTTCGGTGATGAAGTTCATGGCGTAGCGGAACGCCACCACATCGGCAATGTTCGGTGTGCCGGCTTCAAACTTGTGTGGCAGGTCGTTGTAGGTGGTCTTTTTGAAGGTCACCTCTTTGATCATTTCACCACCGCCCTGGTAGGGAGGCATTTTCTCCAACAGTTCTTTTTTTCCGTAAAGAAACCCCGCGCCGGTAGGGCCATACATTTTGTGGGCCGATACGGTGTAGAAGTCGCAATCCAGGTCTTGCACGTCAATATCCAGGTGAGCGCCTGCCTGGGCGCCATCGATGAACACCACGGCTCCGACCTCGTGGGCGAGGCGGATAATTTCTTTTATGGGGTTGACGGTTCCCAGGCTGTTGGAAGCATGGTTCACCGATACGATCTTGGTTTTGGGGGAGAGCAGTTTCCGGTAAGCATCGAGATCGAGCTCGCCGCGATCCGTCACGGGGATCACTTTCAGTGTCGCATTTTTCTCCTCGACAACAAATTGCCAGGGAACAATATTGGAGTGGTGCTCCAGTTCGGAAACAATGATCTCGTCGCCCTCCTTTATAAAAGTTCTTCCATAAGAAGAAGCCACGAGGTTTATGCTTTCGGTCACGCCACGGGTGAAGATGATCTCTTGTTCCGACTTGGCGTTGATATAGTCCTTTGCGGTGAGGCGTGTTTGTTCAAAAGCTTTGGTTGCCTTTTCCGCCAGCGTGTGAATGCCGCGGTGGATGTTGGCGTTGTAGCCTTTGTAATATTCGGTCAGGGCGTTGATCACCACCAGGGGTTTTTGTGATGTGGCGGCGTTGTCGAAATAGACGAGGTCGCGACCGTTCACGGTTTGGTGGAGGATGGGGAATTCTTTCCTGATCTTCTCAACGTCGAGGGCAGTGGACAGGGCAGGAGAAGTGGTTGTCATGGGTCAGAAGTTTTTGTGAAGCCGTTCACTCACTAACTCATCGAGGTACGCTTTCAGTTCCGGGTGTTTCACATTTTCCAGGATTTCCGCCGCAAAGGCGTAGAGCATCATCGCGCGCGCCGTTTCCTGGGCAATGCCGCGGGTCTGCAGGTAGAACAATGCTTCTTCGTCCAGTTGTCCCGTGGTGCAACCGTGAGAGCATTTCACATCGTCGGCCCAGATCTCCAACTGGGGCTTGGTGTTCACTGTGGCCTTGTCGGACATGAGGATGTTCCGGTTGGCTTGAAACGCATTGGTTTTCTGAGCCTGGGGACGCACATAGATCTTTCCATTGAAAACTCCCCGGGAGTTTCCATCCATAATTCCTTTATAAAGCTCGTTGCTGAACGAGTTTGCTTTGCGGTGATCTACCACGGTGTGGTTATCGGCCAGCGTGTCGCCCGTTACCAGATACAAGCCGAACATGTGTGACTCAATGCCTTCACCGTCGATTGAAAGCTGTAAGTTGTTCCGTACGAGTTTGCCGGAAAGGGTAAACGTATACGTATTGACACGACTCGATCTCTCTTGGTGAATGTTGGTAGTCACAACCTGGTAGCGATTACCGGCGTCGTTTTGAATAGTATAATGGTTGAAGCCGGCATTTTCGGCGACTTCTGCTTCCGTTACGAGCGTGGAGAAGTGATTGCCATCACCCACCGAATCAAATTTCTCTACGATGGTGACCTCGCTGTTCAACTCCGTGACGATCAGATTGCGGCCGGCTGTGATGACTTGGCCACCACGCGCGTCGTGGATGTGATAGATCACGATGGGTTTTTCCACCACTTTGCCTTTCGGCACGTGAATGAATACTCCGCTTTGCCACGTGGCTGTGTTCCAGGCCGTAAAAGCGTCTGCCGAGGAGTCCGCATATTTGGCCAGATGGGCCATGGCTACCGGATGTTGTCCGGCGATAGCAGTGCCCAGGTTGGTAATGGTTATTTCCGAGGACGGCGAAACGATAACCGAATGCTCCTCCGAAAAGACTCCGTTGATCACCACGATCACATTTCCCTCGACGCCGGGAATAAAGAAATCCTTTACATCAAGTTTTTGTGCCGCTGCATTGGGCTGGTCGAGCACAAAGTTCTTTTGCAGCAACCGTGTGATGGGCGTGTTCTTATATTCTTCCGATTTATTTTCCGGAAGGCCCAGCTTTTCAAATGCTTCGAGCGCTTCCTTTCGGTAGGCTTGGGCCGGATATTGGGCTATGCTTTTTTGAATTTGGCTAACCACTTCCGGGGTCGTGTTTTTCTCGTTCACCGCTACGTTCATGCGCTCTGTTCCGGGTTAGGCTATGGCCACTTCGTCTTTGATCCAATCGTATCCTTTTGCTTCCAGCTCCAGGGCCAGGTCTTTCGTTCCCGACTTCACGATCTTGCCTTTATAGAGCACGTGCACAAAATCCGGCACGATATAATCCAGCAAGCGCTGATAGTGTGTCACCACGACTACCGCGTTTGATTTATTGCGCAGTTTGTTCACGCCGTTTGCCACGATCTTCAAGGCATCGATGTCGAGACCCGAATCCGTTTCGTCGAGGATGGCGAGTTTGGGTTCCAGCATGGCCATTTGGAAGATCTCGTTGCGTTTCTTTTCGCCGCCGCTGAAGCCTTCGTTCAACGACCGGTTCAGCAACGATTGGTCGATTTCCACGAGCTTCATTTTCTCTTTCATCAACTTCAGAAACGAAACCGCATCCAGGGGTTGCTGACCGCGATGTTCCAGGATCTGGTTCAGCGCCGTCTTCATAAAGTTGATGGTGCTCACACCGGGAATTTCTACGGGATATTGAAAGGCGAGGAACAACCCTTCACGGGCGCGGTCCTCCGGAGAAAGTGTCAGGAGATCTTTGCCGAGGAAATCCACTTCACCCGCCATCACTTCATATTCCTCGCGACCGGCCAGCACGGAGGCCAAGGTGCTTTTGCCCGAGCCGTTGGGGCCCATGATGGCGTGCACTTCGCCGGGTTTTACTTCCAGGTTGATGCCATTGAGTATTTGCTTGTCGCCGATCTTCGCTGTCAGATTCTTTATGCTTAACATAGTTCGTAATTCCGATGGTAAAAAAAAATAAGATGAGATAATTACCCTACGCTGCCTTCGAGGGTAAGCGCCAGGAGTTTTTGTGCTTCCACGGCAAATTCCATGGGGAGCTGGTTCAACACTTCCTTGGCATAGCCGTTCACGATCAACGCCACGGCAGATTCTTCGTCGATGCCCCGTTGCAAACAGTAGAAGATCTGATCTTCGCCGATCTTGGACGTGGTGGCCTCGTGTTCGATGCGCGCCGTGTTGTTCTCTACGTCGATGTAGGGGAAGGTATGGGCGCCGCATTTATCGCCCATCAGGAGCGAATCGCATTGCGAGAAGTTGCGCGCGTTTTCGGCGCGTTTCATGATATGCACTTGTCCGCGGTAGCTGTTTTGCGAGTGGCCCGCAGAAATGCCTTTCGATACGATGCGCGACTTCGTGTTCTTGCCGATGTGGATCATCTTCGTGCCTGTATCCGCTTGCTGATAATTGTTAGTGACGGCTACGGAGTAGAATTCACCCATGGAATTGTCGCCTTTCAAAATGCAGGAAGGATATTTCCAGGTAATGGCCGAGCCTGTTTCCACTTGCGTCCAAGAGATCTTGGAGTTGTCGCCAAAGCAGAGACCGCGTTTTGTTACGAAGTTATAGATACCACCTTTGCCTTCTTTGTCGCCGGGATACCAGTTTTGTACGGTTGAATACTTCACTTGCGCATCTTTCATGGCGTAGATCTCCACCACGGCGGCGTGAAGTTGATTTTCGTCGCGCATGGGGGCGGTGCAGCCTTCGAGGTAGCTCACATAAGCTCCTTCATCCGCTACGATGAGCGTTCTTTCGAACTGACCCGTGTTCGCGGCGTTGATCCGGAAGTATGTCGACAATTCCATCGGGCAGCGTACCCCTTTGGGGATGTAGCAAAATGACCCATCGGTGAACACCGCGGAATTCAGTGCGGCAAAGTAGTTGTCGTTCACCGGGACGACGGATCCCATGTATTTTTTCACCAACTCAGGATGTTCCTGAACGGCTTCGCTGAAAGAGCAAAAGATGATGCCCAGCTCAGCGAGTGTTTCTTTATAAGTAGTAGCAACAGAAACGCTGTCGATCACGGCATCTACCGCGATGCCAGTAAGGCGTTTTTGCTCCGTCAAAGAAATGCCCAGCTTCTCGAAGGTTTTGATCAACTCGGGGTCGACATCTTCGAGGTTTTTGGCCTTTGCTTTTTGTTTGGGCGCAGAATAATAAATGAGATCCTGGTAATCGATGGGAGGGTAGGTCACGTTGGGCCATTTGGGCTCCTTCATCTTGGTCCACTGGCGGAAAGCGCTCAGACGCCACTCCAGCAACCATTCAGGCTCGTTCTTTTTGGTGGAAATAAACCGTATGATATTCTCGTTGAGCCCCTTAGGCGCCGAATCGGTTTCGATATCAATAGTCCAGCCATGTTCGTACTCCTTCGAGGTCAACTCCTCTAAAACCTGATTGTCTTTACTCATAGCAGTCTATTTAGACTAATTTTAAACAACCTACAAAAGTATAACAAAAATGCCATTTTTAGGTTCTTTGAGGCCCAGAAGTTTTCGCTATGGGGAGTACGAACCACCGTCAGGTGAGGTTCAGACTCCTGTCCAGGCTCTCTTCCAACGATATCATGGTCTCCGTCCGTTCGATGCCTTCCACTTGCTGGATCTTGTCGTGTAACACCTGTTTGAGGTGATTGGTGTCCTTACAGTGGATCTTTGTGAACATGCTGTAGTTTCCGGTAGTATAATGGATGTTGGTGATCTCGGGAATGGCTTTGAGTTTGGCCATCACCTGGTCGTAGAGGGCGCTCTTCTGAAGGAAGATGCCAATGAAGGCCGTGATGTCGTAGCCCAGCTTGGCATAGTTCACTTTCAGGGTTGTTTTCTCGACAATACCGGCTTCTTCGAGCTTATTCATGCGGACGTGGACGGTGCCCCCGGAGACAAATGCTTTCTTGGCTACTTCCGTATAAGGCTTTTTGGCGTCTTGCATGAGGATTTCGAGGATCTTCAGGTCGACATTGTCAACTTTATAATTTTCGGCCATGTAAAATTTGAGTTTTGACTATAATTCAAAAATATGAAATTAAATTAAAAAATATACAATTATTCAAATGTTTCATTGTTTAGCATAGCAGCTTTTGCGTTACTTTGTTAAAGATTTTACAACGCACACACATTTATCACACAACAAAAACACAACTTGTAGGGTGTTGAAATTTGGCAGACAAGCCCTCCGGTCTCGGGGGTGGGGACAACGGGATAAAGTCCAGCCTTTGGCGACCTAACTGCTCCGTGGAGGTTCGAACCCTCCCTCTACAGCAACCACACCGCACACACACACACAACAACATTGTAGGGTGTTGAAATTGGCAGACAAGCCCTCCGGTCTCGGGGGTGGAGAGTACGGAAGAAAGTGTAAGCACCCTGATCCCAGTAACTACTACCAGGATCAGGTCTGGCACCTAACCGCTCCGTGGAGGTTCGACTCCTTCCTCTACAGCTAGCTCAGTTTAGGTTAATGAGTTATTCAGAGCTGCCCGTCCCGGTTTCGGGGCGGGTTTTTTATTTTATTCCTTTCGCATATTCGCTATTGATTTGCTGGCAAACAATCGTTTGCTTTGAATCTGATAAGAAATTGAAGGATTTCCCATTTTTTAGTCCATGTCTATGAAAGATTTCCCCTGGTTCAAAAATTACCCGGAAGGCGTTGCTCACGAAATAAAATTATACGACTATCCTTCACTGCTGGCCTTCTTTGACACAGGCTTCAAAAAATACAGTGATCGCGTGGCCTATGAAAACATGGGCGTGACGATGACCTACCGCCAACTGGACGAGCTTTCCACCAACTTTGCCGCCTACCTGCAGCAAGACCTGGGCTTGAAAAAAGGCGAACGCATCGCGATCCAGATGCCCAACATGCTACAATTTCCCGTCGTCTTCATCGGTGCCCTGCGTGCTGGACTTATCGTGGTGAATACCAATCCTTTGTATACCCCGCGGGAGATGGAGCACCAATTTAAAGATGCCGAGATCTCAGCCATTGTCATCGTCTCCAACTTTGCCTTCCACCTGGAAAAGGTATTGACGACCACGAAAATAAAACACGTCATCATTACGCAGCTTGGCGACATGCTGGGCGGATTGAAGGGAGCGCTTGTAAATTTTGTGGTGAAGAACATCAAGAAGATGATCCCGGCCTACCATGTTCCACAGGCCATTGCTTTCAAGACCGCCATGAAAAAAGGCGCTTCGCTGAAACTGAAGCCGGTGGAGGTCGATCTGAAAGATATTGCCGTGCTTCAATACACAGGAGGCACCACCGGCATTGCCAAAGGCGCGCAACTTTCGCACGGAAATCTGATCGCCCACAATTCCATGATCACGGAATGGTTCAAGCCCTACATGAATGCATCGAGCGAGAATTTGATCGTGACCGGGATTCCGATGTACCACATCTTCGCCCTGAGTGTGAACGGGCTGCTGATGTTTAGCACCGGCGTGAAGAATGTGCTCATCACCAATCCACGCGACATGGAGGGATTTTGTAAGGAACTGAAGAAACATAAGTTTACGATCCTCACCGGCGTGAACACGTTGTTCAATGGCATGCTGAACAATCCACATTTTAAAGATTTGGATTTCTCCCATTTGCATGGTGCCGTTGGCGGCGGTATGGCCGTTCAGGATGTTGTGGCGAAAAAATGGAAAGAAGTTACCGGCACGGCGCTCATCGAAGGTTATGGCCTCAGCGAAACCTCGCCGGTGCTGTGCTGCAACCCCCTTGATGGCAAACACCGGTTGGGTACGATCGGTCTGCCCGTGCCCAGCACCGAAGTGGCAGCGTTTGATGAAGCGGGCAATCAGTTGCCCCAGGGCGAAACCGGGGAACTTTGCGCGCGTGGCCCCCAAGTGATGTCGGGTTATTGGAGAAAAGACAATGAAGGTGTTTTCTTCCCCGGCGGCTGGTTCCGCACGGGCGATATCGGGCTCATGGATGCCGACGGATTTTTCAAGATCGTGGACCGCAAGAAGGACATGATCAAGGTCTCCGGCTTCAACGTGTTCCCCAACGAGATCGAGAACGTGGTGGCGGCCCATCCCAAGGTGTTGGAAGTAGCGGCCATTGGCGTGCCCGATGCGAAGTCGGGGGAGGTGATCAAGATCTTTGTGGTGAAGAAAGACCAGAGCCTCACCGAGGAGGAATTGATAAAATATTGTCATGAAAACCTGACGAACTACAAAGTTCCCAAGCACGTTGAATTTCGGAAGGAATTGCCCAAGACCAACGTAGGTAAAATTCTACGCAGGGCGTTGAAGGAGGAGGAAGAAGCAGCTCACCACGCTGTGGCATAGTGCCCTCCTTTGCTAAAGCTCCCGCCTTCGCTAAAGCTACGGCGGGCAAGTCGGCGGGTAAGCAAAGTCTGGCGCAAAGAGGTTTTTTATTCGCGCCGGGTTCGGTATTTTAGTTTTTGATCCTTAACTCTACCGCATATGATCGGCTTTTTCGAACATCAGTACCTCTCGTACAAAAAAAATCACATTAAAAACCTTCTTGCCCTGGCCAAGGCAGATGGGCACATGCACCCCAAGGAGGAGGCTTTGCTGTACAAGATCGCCAAGCGCTATGGTCTGAAAGACCGCCAGGTGCGGGAGCTGGCCGAAACGGACGAGAAGTTTGACGTGAATGTTCCAGATAATCACAACGATAAAATGAACCTGCTTTACGATCTCATCCTGATGGTGTACGCCGACGAGGTGGTGGACCAGCACGAGATCGAATTCTGCGAAGACGCGGTGACGCGCTTTGGTATGAAGAAAGAATTGGTTGGATGGTTGTTACAGGAGTTCGAAAGAGGCACGCCGCCACCCCCTGAAGAGTGGGAGGAGATCAAGCGTGAAGCGAAAACGAACTTTGTGCTGTAGGTACCTTCACCGTTGCCGGATTGGGTTGAACACTAAACGTGTGCCGGTAAACGTTTGAATTTTGTGGAAATCGTTGCCAAATCTTGAAGGGAACCTTAATGGCACGGAATGCATTTAAATCTTGCACACCCGAAATGCGGGAGCCCAGTTGTCGGAAGATTTAAATGTTATTACCTTTCAACGATTGGACGATTAACGGTAAATTGAGGAGGAAAGCAGTAGCAGGTTATGGATGAATACAGAAAACTCACTACCCAGGAGAAAGCCCTTCGTATCAACCTAAGCAGAGCCATCTATGGGTCTTTCGCCGAGATCGGTGCAGGACAAGAAGTCGCCGCCAATTTCTTTAAAGTAGGAGGAGCCTCCGGCACGGTGGCCAAAACCATGTCGGCCTACGACATGAAGTTCAGCGACGCCATCTACGGCGTGGGCGATCGCTACGTGTGTGAGGAGCGATTGATCCGCATGCTCGATCACGAATACGTGCTGCTGCCCGAGCGGCTCCCGCACCGCATCGAAACCACCCGCTTTTTTGCATTTGCCGATACCGTGGAGGTACTCAACTACGACCGCACCAACCAGGGCCACGGCTGGATGGGATTACGCTTCCAACTCACACCCCAGAGCGAGCCAAACGACTGCGTGCTGCACTTGAAGATGCACGACAACGATCCCCTGCAACAACAATATGCGCTGGGCATTGTGGGAGTGAACATGCTGTATTCCTGTATGTTCCTGACCAATCCCGAAGAAATCCTGATGTCGCTGATCGACGGGTTAACGGCCCGCCGGATCGAGATCGACATGTTTCGTTTGAACGGACCGGATTTCAAACACGTCGACAACCGGCTCATGGCGTTGAAGCTCGTGAAGAACGGCCTCACCAAAGCCGCCATGTTTGGCCCCGACGGCCACGTGATGCAGCCCTCGGACGAACTGTATAAAAAGAACGTATTGGTATTGCGCGGCCGCTTCCGTCCGCCCACGCATGTGAATGTGGACATGCTGCTGGCCTCGCGCCGGCATTTCAAGCACGAATCCGATGTGGATCGTTCCAATATCGTGTTGATCTCCGAGCTGACGCTCAACGACCTTAGCCCCGACGGCAAGATCGACGAGCGCGATTTCCTGCACCGCGCCGATATTTTGTGTTCGCTTGGGCAGAACGTGCTGATCTCCAACTATTTTGAATATTACCGCCTGGTAGACTATCTCTCCAAGATCACGCGGGGAAAAAAGATCGGCATCACCATGGGGATATTTGCGTTGCAAAAAGTTTTTGAAGAGAAGACCTACGAAAATCTTCGCGGCGGAATCCTGGAATGTTTTGCATCGCTGTTTGGCACCAATGTGAAGCTATACATTTACCCGGCATGGCAGAACAACGAGCTGTTCACCCTGAAGACCTTCGAACAAACCCTGCCGCCCAACCTGAAAAGCCTTTTCCGCTTTCTCATGGACAACAACAAGCTGGAAGAGATTCAGGAAGCCAACGTGAAAAACCTGCACATCATTTCCGACAACGTCTTGGCCATGATCAAGAAAGGCGAGCCGGGCTGGGAGAAATTCGTGCCCCACAAAGTGGAAGAGGCCATTAAAAACTTCGGCTTGTTCGACTATCCTAAGCAGCAGGAGGCCAACCAGGTTTCGGTGGAAGGGTAGTGTCGGTTTTTCAATTTCAAGCGACGCGCCACACGTCCTAAAATCCCAATCAACAGAACGATTTTGTAGCGTTATCGCCATGCTCCGTGGCGATTCGTATGTTTTTTATTTTAAGGAAACAATTGGGCAAAGCTGTGTTACAACGGTTGGGGTGTCTGTTTTTTACTTGAGATAAGAATTTTGGATGAAATCTATTGTAGGAGTTGTTTGGTGATCTCATGGAAAATGGTTGCTTTGGTTATGCAACGACGGGAGGAAGATCTGATGACAACGATGGAGCTATACAAAACACTCCCGGAAGGGTTGCGCGCAGAGATCATCGATAGCCAAATTTATATGTCACCCGCTCCGTTTATGATACATCAACGGATCCTCAATAAAATCAACAACAAACTTTTCAACTACCTGGAACAAATGGGGCACGGCGAAGTCGTGATTGCACCCATGGATGTTTTCTTTGACGAAGAGAAAAACTCTGTTCAACCTGACCTTGCGGTGTTGTTGGATACGAACCCGGCTGTTCGGGAAAATTCCGGACATATCCATGGATCACCGGATTTATTAGTGGAGGTCCTTTCCGAAGGAAATCAAGCCTACGATCTGATCTTGAAAAAGGAACTCTACCAAAGATTTGGAGTCAAAGAGTATTGGGTTGTTGAGCCATATTCAAAACGTACCTATGTTTTTCAATGGATCGATGGCAGCTATGTGTTGGCAGGCGATCAAATCGGCCAACTCTACTCTCCGTTGCTAAAGATCGATCTGAAATTTTAATCGTCGGGTTCTTTCCGTTCTACATTCAAAACTATTCTGGGAATTTCAACGTCAGGAATCAGGTGTAGATGGGATGTCTGATGCGTGCTACGATTTGCGAATGGCCAATTTTCCCTGGGAAGCACCCATCCAGTGACAAAGTTGATACAAGAGGCGGGCACCTACATTGGCATCCCAGTCGTCCTTGCCGGGGGCCACTTCATTCAAGTCGAAACCGATGATCTTTTTTCCGGAGAGCACTAATTTCTTTAGGAGGTACGTCACCTGCTGGAATTCCAGACCGCCGGGGACGGGTGTTCCCGTGTTGGGGCAGAGCTTGGGATCGAGGCCATCGATATCGAAACTGATATAGACCAGGTGGGGGAGTTGTTTGATGATCTCGTCGCATTGGGCATACCAGGTTTTTCCCTGGTAAGCATAGGCCTTGAGATCTTCGTCAAAAAAAGTGGTGATACGGCCCATAGCCCGGTGGATAACGTCCATTTCTTCCGCACAATAATCGCGCACGCCTACCTGGACGAGCTTGCCGACGGCGGAAATTTTCAAAGCGTTATACATGATCGAGGCGTGCGAATGGGTGAAGCCTTCATAGGATTTTCGCAGATCGGCGTGGGCATCGATCTGCAGAATGCCGAAGCGGGGATGGTGCTCGCTCAGGGCCCTGAGAAAACCCAATGGCGTGCTGTGATCGCCGCCCACCAGGGCTACCATTTTTCCTTGCTTCAGATAATTTTGTGTGACCGATTTGATGTAGATATTGAAATTTTCGCAGGCCTCGTTGATCTTGGAAAGCACCACGTCGTCGGGGGAAACGGTTTCGCCGTTCCCGATGCGGGCCAGGTGTTCACGCGACCAGTTGCGCAGCTTTTTGTTTTCTTCCAGCATATCGGCCGGAACGGGAAGCATGCACACGCCGAGTTTCCAGGCGTCGGGGATGTCTTGGAGAAAATGATCTACTTGAAGGGACGCATCCAGGATGGCGCGGGGGCCGTTGGCGGTTCCTTCATGATAGGAAACGGTGACTTCCCACGGTGCGGGCACGAGGATGAGCTCCGCGTTGTCGGGAGAAAACGGGAGACCGAAAATATTCCCTTTCATTCCGGGGCCGTTTGGGTCGAAACGTTGTATGGCTTCTTCTTTGGAGAGCATTGCCGGCAAGAATTAAAGAGACGATCAATCCGGCTGTAGCATGCCGGGATGGGTGTAATTTTCAAGTTCTCCGTTTCCTTGACTCACTTCTTTCCAGGAATGGATGTGGAATTTGATGGCGGCCAAGCCTCCTGTGGCCATGTCGCCGATCTCGGATTGTGTGAGGTATTCGGTCACGTAGGTGATGACGGGATTGTGGCCGACAATTAATATAGTGTTGAACCGGTCGTCGAGGCCGCTGAGAAACTGGAAAAAAGTGCGCGACGAAGCTTCATAAAGCTCTTCGACGACGGAAATCCTTTCGGTGTCCATCTTCATAGCATCAGCCACGAAGCGAGCTGTATCTTCGGCGCGCTGCGCTGTGCTGGTCAGAATGCAATCGAAGGAGATGTTTTGCTGATACAAGTATGTGCCGACAACAACACATTCGCGCAGGCCACGGGGTGTCAGCGAGCGGTCTTTGTCGGACTGGCCAGACTGTTTTTCGGCACTTTCAGCATGGCGCAATAAATAGAGGTGTCGTGTCATACCGGGGATCAGAATAGCAGTATGGTTGGGCTAATCGGTTCAATATTAAGCAGCCTAAATTAAAAAAGTTGAAAAAGAATGTTGAAAATATGCTAATCGCGTGAAGGTCAGCCTCTAAATAATAGCGCGCAGACCACCCATTCATCCCCGTTTAGGGCGTGGATGGAGGGGTCAAATTTGATTTTTTAAAAATTTACTGATATTTGAACCTCTTGAAAGTTAAGCAGCATGTCAAAAAATCTCGTAATAGTTGAATCTCCGGCGAAAGCAAAGACCATTGAAGGCTACCTGGGCAAGGATTTTAAGGTCGCCTCGAGCATGGGGCACATTCGCGATTTGCCGAAGGGAAGTGGGGCCATCGACATTGAAAACAACTTCGAGCCTACCTATGAGGTGAGCGCGGAGAAGAAGGATATCATCGCCAAACTAAGAAAACTTGCAGACGACGCCGACATGGTTTACCTGGCAAGCGATGAGGACCGCGAGGGAGAAGCCATTTCGTGGCACTTGAAAGAAGTGCTGGATCTGACCGATGCCAAAACGCGGCGAATCGTATTTACCGAAATCACCAAGAAAGCGATCCTCAACTCGCTGGAAAGCCCTCGTGGCATCGATATAGACCTTGTTAACGCGCAACAAGCCCGTCGTGTACTTGACCGGTTGGTGGGCTATGAATTGTCGCCCATTCTCTGGAAAAAGATCAAAACCGGTTTGTCTGCCGGCCGCGTGCAATCGGTGGCGGTGCGGCTGGTGGTGGAGCGCGAACGCGAGATCACGGAGTTCAAAGCCAAGTCATCCTTCAAAGTGAATGCACTTTTCGACTTAGGCAAAGGAAAGAATCTTGTGGCGGAGCTTTCGGAGCGTTTCGATACGGAAGAAGAGGCCATGGCCTTTCTGGAGTCGTGCAAAGGTGCAAAATTCGCGATCGCCGATTTGCAAACGAAACCCTCCAAGCGTTCACCGGCACCTCCCTTCACCACCTCCACGTTGCAACAGGAAGCGGCCCGCAAGTTGGGCTTCTCGGTTATCCAGACCATGATGGTGGCGCAGAAGTTATACGAGGCCGGTAAGATCAGCTACATGCGTACCGACTCTGTGAACCTTTCCGATGAAGCGCGCAGTGGTGCGCAGAGACAGATCACGTCGGCGTTTGGCAAAGAATTTTTTCAATCGCGTGTTTATAAAACCAAGTCGTCGTCGGCGCAAGAGGCCCACGAAGCGATCCGGCCCACGGACTTTTCGGTGAACGATCCCGGCATGGACCGCAATGCCCTTCGCTTGTATGATCTCATCTGGAAACGCGCCATCGCTTCGCAGATGGCCGACGCGGAATTGGAGAAAACGACAGCGACCATCAGCATTTCCACCAACCCAAGAACCCTGATCGCCTCGGGAGAAGTGATCAAGTTTGAAGGATTTTTGAAAGTATATATGGAGTCGGGCGACGATGACGATGAGGAGGAGAACAGCAAAGTGTTGCCGCCCCTCACGATCGGCCAGCAGTTGACCCTGGAGGAGCTTGTGGCCAAGCAAGTGTTTAGCCGTCACCCACCGCGTTACACGGAAGCGAGCCTGGTGAAAAAACTGGAAGAGCTGGGCATCGGCCGGCCTTCAACCTACGCGCCCACCATCACCACCGTGCAAAAGCGCGGGTATGTGGTGAAAGAAGCCCGCGAAGGCGTTGAGAGAAAATATACGGTGCTTTCCCTGAAGTCGGACGCCATCACGCGTGTGGACGAAACGGAAATTACCGGCGCAGAAAAGAATAAACTTTTTCCTACCAACACCGCCATGGTGGTGAACGATTTCCTGGTGGATCACTTTCCCGACATCACCGATTTTTCATTCACCTCGGAGATCGAACAAGAGTTCGATGAGATCGCCGATGGCAAGCTGAACTGGAAAAAGATGATCGACAACTTCTACCAGCCCTTTCACAAGAAAGTGGCGCTGACGGAAAAAGTGGAGCGATCGTCGGTCGGCAAAACAAAAGAATTGGGTGTCGATCCCAAGACCGGGAAGAATGTGTATGCAAAGCTGGGGAAATTCGGTGCCTATGTTCAGATCGGCGAGAACCCCGACGACAATGGCGGTGAGAAACCGAAGTTTGCCAGTCTGCGTCCCGGCCAATTCATCGAGAACATCACGATGGAAGACGCGATGGAGCTTTTCAAAATGCCTCGCGACCTGGGCTTGTTCGAAGAAAAAAATGTGGTGGTGAGCATCGGCCGGTTTGGGCCTTATGTGTTGCACGACAAGAAATTCGTGTCCATTCCCAAAGACATCGATCCGTATACGATCACCCCCGAAAGAGCTGTCGAGCTCATCGAAGCCAAGCGCATTGCCGACGCCAACAAGACCATTAAACTCTTTGCGGAAGATCCGGAGATTCAAATTCTCAACGGTCGCTTTGGTCCTTATATCAAAGCCGGTAAGAAAAATGTGAAGATCCCGAAAGACCGAGAGCCTGCTTCGCTCACGTATGAAGAGTGTGTGACCCTCGCTGCCGCTGCCCCCGAGCGCAGAGGGAGATTTGGCCGCAAGGCCCCCGCTGAGACGGCGACGAAAACCGCTGCTAAGACAGCAACAAAAACCGGCGAGGTAGCCAAGAAAACCACGGCAACAAAAGCAACTGCCGTTAAAAAAACTGCGCCAAAGAAAGTGGCCGCAAAGAAAACCGCTGCCAAGAAAACGGCCGCGAAAAAGACAGCCACCAAAAAAGCTGCTCCCAAAAAGAAGAAATAATCTTTCCATTCGAAGTTAAGCAAAGAAAGCCAGCGCTTTCTTTGCCTTGACTTTGCATCCGCTGCCGATTCCGTAAAAACGTGAATCGCGGTTCAGATCCACCGTACAAAATCGTATTTTCGTCCTCATCCATTTTTTTATTTATGAAAAAGAAATTGGTCGTGCTTAGCGGTGCTGGCATCAGCGCCGAGAGCGGCATACCCACCTTTCGCGATTCGGATGGCCTATGGGAAGGCCACAATGTGATGGACGTAGCCACGCCCGAGGGATGGCGCAAAAATCCTGCCCTGGTGCTGGACTTCTACAACCAACGCCGCAAGCGTGCCCTGGAAGTGCAACCCAACCGCGGTCACGAGATACTGGCTGAGTTGGAAAATTATTTCGACGTCACCGTGGTGACCCAGAATGTCGACGATTTGCACGAGCGCGCCGGCTCTTCGCATGTGATCCATCTTCACGGCAGCTTATTTGAATCGCGCAGCACCCGGGACGAAACGTTGGTCTATCCCATCAAAGGTTGGGAGCTCAACCTAGGTGACGTCTGCGCCAAAGGCTCCCAACTCCGCCCCAACATCGTGTGGTTTGGCGAGATGGTGCCCCTCATGGAAGTGGCTGCGGATCACGCCGCGAATGCCGATTTCTTTGTGGTGGTGGGCACGTCGATGGTGGTGTATCCGGCTGCAGGCCTGATCAGTTATGTCCCACACGATGCATTGAAGTTTGTGGTGGACCCCAAGCTTCCGGAAATGGGTCAGATCCCCAGCCTGCATATGATCGCCGAAAAAGCGAGCACGGGCATGGAAAAAGTGAAGCAAGCGTTGATGGGGTTGAGCTGAGCGGAAAGCATCCCGTTTTAATTTTACAGGAAGGGATGGTAGATTCGGGGAAACTTAGGTCAAATTTTTCAACACGATGAACTATGGTATTAGCATTCGACATCGGTAATTCCGACATCACGATAGGGGTGTACAAGGACAACGCCTGGAAGCATACATGGCGCGTGCCCTCGCAAGCCGAACTGCCCGAAATGTTCTACGCGATGAAAGTACGCGAATATTTTCTGGAGGACAGGATCGCGTTAGACGAAGTGAGTCGCGTGGTGATCAGCAGCGTGGTGCCCGATCTAACAGGGAAGCTGGTGCATGCAGCCCGGACGTTGTTTGAAAAAGATCCCCTCGTGCTGGGACCGGCGGTGTACGAAAAGTTATCCATAAAGGTATTACGGCCTTACGAGATCGGTTCCGATTTGGTGTGCAACGCTTTTGCGGCCTATACTTTCTTTCAGCGCAGTTGTGTGGTGGTTGATTTTGGAACGGCGCTGACCTTCACCACGCTGTCGCAGGACGGGGAAATACTGGGCGTTTCGATAGCGCCGGGGTTGAAGACGGCGATCAAGTCGCTGTCACAAAATACGGCAAAGTTGTTCGATGTCCCCTTGGTCATGCCGGCGTCGGTCCTGGGGAGAGGCACCGTGCACGCTATTCAGGCGGGCGTGTTGGTGGGCTATGAAGGCATGGTAAAACATATGCTGCACCGGATACGCGTTGAGTTGAATGACGATAGTCTGAAATCTGTTGCTACGGGCGGGTTGTCGTCCATTATTCCTTCGTTGAAAGAAACATTTGATCACATCGATCCGAACCTTACCCTAAATGGGTTGAGGTTGATCGGAGAGGTGTTTGCGAAAAAATAGAAGTCTTAATACCACCGCATCTTCCGCTTGTACTTCAACAGGGCTCCTGTTAGCGTAGCAAATCCACCGACCAGTCCACCGATCAGGGCGGTCACCGACATCAGGATAAATTTGTTTTTAACCATGAGGATGGTGGCCACGCGCGTGGAGAGGTCTGACACGGTGTGCGCATCGGCCCACCAGGCCTTTAAAAACCACAACACCGCGATGGCCAGGAATCCCGCGAGGAAATTTGCGTTCGACTTGAAAAAATATCCCATGGCCAATGCCACCACGGCCAGGCTATACCAGGGCAGGAACCACTGGGCGATAAACGCGGAGACCAAAATCGCGAAGAATTGTATAACGAATTTCATAGACGACTACGGATGGAGTTGGGTTGAGTGTTGAATTTTGGGATCGTGCGCATCGCGCAAGAAGGGGATCTGGAAATATTGACCATCTACCCAAGGTTGAAGCAGATCCACATAGTGTGCGCTGCCCAGGTTGCCCGATTGGCCGCCGGGATAAACGGCCCACATCTTGACGCCGGACTTCTCCAGGCTCACGATCATGCGCCAGGATGGGCCGTGCGTGCGCGAGTGTGCATTCACAATGTCGCGGTTGCCGCCGGCCTTCACATACACACGCAAGGGCTCCAGGCGCGTCAGGTGCCCCATATAGCCATCTTTATATTCGCCCCACGATGCTGTGGATTGTGCATGGTCCTTCTTCCACTTCTCCATCGAAGCGACGCTTTGTGAAAACGCTTTGCGTATCACTTCGGTCGCCGTTTCTTTTTCGGGCGTATTCACGATATCGAAAAAAGAGAACGTGGGGTTCTCCTTCAGCAGGTAGATCGTGTTGAAGGTGGTGGGGTTTTCGAGGGTCTGGCCCGCCATCTCATCCCAGATCAACGGCATCAGGCTGTTCCACCAGGCTTCGTAATACGAGGCGCCTTCGGAAGCCTTGTCATTGTAGCGATTCCAGGAGGCCAGTATTTGCCGGGCTTTTTGTTCTGCCGGCGTGAGCGATGCCGAATCCAGGGCCTTGAGAAAATAGGGGAGGCTCTCTTCGGCTTTCAGATTGAAATTGTCGGTTTGCAATTTCATCATGTCTTCGGGGCGAACGTGGTCCAGGCCGGCGAGGGTTTGATTGATGCGGCGGTTGCGATAGGCCTCGAAACTTGAAGCGGTGATGTAGTAGGGGTATGTACCATCCACCGGGTATTGATTGGCAGAACTCACAAATCCTCGCGCCGGATTTTTATCCATGATGTTTTGATCGTTGGGAATAAAGGCCTGCCATCCGTTGGAGCTTTTGCTTCCGTCGAGCAAAAACTTTCCTTCCTGCTGACGGCGTACGGGGAATTTTCCCTGGATGCGCATGGCGATGTCGCCGGCCACAGAGGCGAAAACAAAATTTTGCGCCGGCGATTCATAGCGATCCAACGCCTCCATGTAGTCGCCGTGATTTTTGGCGCGGTTGAGTTTATAAAATGCGAGGAATTCGTTTGAAGGATCGTGCGAGATCCAGCGGAAGGCATAATATTTTGGATTGCTTTGATCGCCGAACGTGTCGTCGTAGGTCACCGGCCCCCAGTGGGTATAAAGAACCGTATCATAGTAAGCCGGTCCGTCTTTCACCAGGAATTTCTCCACCGTTTTCTTCGTGTCCACCCACTGGCCATCGAGCAGGTATTTGTCATGCGTGTTGTCCTGGAAAGAAACCTGATACCAATCCACCAGGTCGCGTTGCGCATTGGTCACGCCCCACGCGATGGAATCGGTGCAGCCGATAATAATGCCCGGTGCACCCGGAAGGGATGCTCCCATGGTGTTGACGTCCGGGGCGTGAAGCTGAAGTGCATACCACAGCGACGGGAGATTCAATCCGAGGTGAGGATCGCTGCAAAGCAGGGGAGAGCCCGTGGCAGTTTTGCTGCCGCTCACGGCCCAGTTGTTGCTGCCGGTGGTGGGATCGGAGCTAGGGAGTTTTTTAACTTTGATCGGTTCGACCGTGAGTTTTTTGAGTTGGATCAGTTCGTCGGGAAGTGCCAGTGGCACGGTGTCGTTGAGCGTTACCGGTTTGAATTTCCAGCTGTTGGGTTTGTCTACGATCGGGTCGCTCACGGGCTCACGGTCGGGGTAGAGTGCCTGCAGCACGTCGAAGCCGAACATTTTCAGCGCGTTGGTCATTTCCATGTCCTTGTCGCGCATGTTCAGGGTCTGGGCCATGCTTTTGAGGAGCAGGGCGCATTTGAGCAGCGTCCAGGGCTCGGGTTTGTAATGCAGGAGTTTGTATTCAAAGGGCAGGGTCTTGTAGTCGAGCGTCTGGATATAGGCGTTGACGCCTTCCGTATATTTTTCGACCATTTTGTGCGTCACGGGATCGCTTTCCAGTGACTTTAAGGCCTGCTCGGCACCAAAGACCAAGCCGAGTCGTCGCTGGCCGCGATCATAGTTCAACACAGCATCGCCTGTGCCGCGCCCAATGATCTCTGTGAGGCGGCCGGCAGCGGCATGGGTTTGGAATTCCATTTGCCAGAGGCGGTCGTGAGCGGTGATATAACCCTGTGCGAGATAGAGATCTTCTTCATTTTGAGCAAAAATGTGAGGCATGGCCAGGCTATCGAACAGCACCGTCACCTTGTCGTGCAGGCCTGGGATGGGCATTGCGTCGGGGATTTGGGGACCGGAAGCCTCCAGATTTGCCCAGAATCCTTGAAAAGGGTCCAGGAAACGGCCCACGGGAGGCACCGGCGCATTCTTGATGTTCCAGGGACGATCCAACACATAAACAAGCCCTGCGGTGATGGCCAGGCAAAGAAAAAATTTGAAGACACGCATAATCCGGGATTAACGGCTTGCATTCAGAGGAGAGGTTCGGGGAATGCAGCGGAAACAGGGAGGTAAAATAAAAAGCTTTTCCTAATTTTCGGAACACATCACCGAAAATTAACAAACGTTTGAAACTCATCTTATCCCTTTACACCAAGGAACTCATCAAAAAGGCCGGCAACATCAAAGCCATTTTCTTTGATGCCGACGGTGTGTTGAGCGATGGCAAGATCATCTATGACGAAAATGGCAAGGAGACCAAGAACTTCAACGTGAAGGACGGCTTCATCATCACACACTTGAAAAAAGCAGGCATCCTCACCGGTATTATTTCCGGTCGCGATTCCGGCGCTACCGCCAAGCGCGCCGTTGAACTGAAACTGGACTTTTGCCACCAGGGCATCCTCGACAAAGCTTCCGTGTTTGAAAAACTGGTGAAGCACTATAAACTCAAAACGAAAGAAGTGGCCTACATCGGCGACGACATCAACGACCTGCCTGTGCTGCGACTCGCGGGCCTCAGCGTTTGCCCCAGCGACACGTTCGACTACATGAAGCAGGAAGTGGACCTGGTGACGCGTGCAGGCGGTGGACAAGGCGCGTTGCGCGAAGTGGCCGACCTGGTGCTGGCCGCCCGCGGCGAAATGGAAAAAATTATAAGAGGATAAGCCATGAGAATGAATACGTTTGAAGAAACCGTGAAGGTGACCGACACCATCACGCTGGGCGGCGATCGCATGGTTTTGTTCAGCGGGCCTTGCGTGGTCGAAAGCTACGACCTCTGTCTGGAGACCGGCACGCGCATGAAGGCCATCTGCGAAGAACTCGATATCGACTACGTTTTTAAATCCTCGTTCGACAAAGCCAACCGCACAGCAGCCACCTCGTACCGCGGCCCTTCGCTGGAAGGTGGACTGGAGATCTTGTCGCGTGTGAAGCAAGCGCTGCACGTGCCGATCGTTACCGACGTGCACGAGTCGTATCAATGCGCCGAGGTGGCCACGGTGGTGGATGTGTTGCAGATACCGGCCTATCTCTGTCGTCAAACGGACCTGCTAAAGGCAGCCGCCCGCACGGGCAAGGCCGTGAAAGTGAAAAAAGGACAGTTCATGGCGCCGGAAGACATGAAATATGCCGTGGACAAAGTGCGCAACGAAGGCAATCCTAATGTTTTCCTGACCGAGCGCGGCATCAGCTTTGGCTATCACACCTTGGTGGTGGACATGCGCTCGTTGCCCATCATGCGCAAGTTCACGCCCGTGGTTTTCGATGTAACGCACTCCATCCAACAACCCGGAGGAAGAGGAGCAACATCCGGCGGGCAGCGTGAGTTTGCGCCCTTTCTGGCGCGGGCCGCGGCCGCGGTGGGCGTGGATGGATTTTTTATTGAAACGCACCCTCGCCCGGAAAAAGCCCTCAGCGACGGACCCAACATGATTCCCCTGCGGGAGATGGAAGACTTTTTGAGGATGCTGCAGCGCTATTGGAAAATGGGACGTGAAGAATAGAAAAAACAGATACTACGTCGCAACGGTTGCCAGGCCGTTTTCTGCCGGCCAACAAGCGTTAGTGAGAGATACTTTTCAAAAACCTCACCTTGTAGTTTTATCCATTACTTCTACCTTTGCCCGAAATACGCTATAGGATAAGTAGACTTTGGCGTAGATCAGCTCCGTCCCATGAATCATCTGTATCCCATTAAGACGAAAGTCAGCAAACACCAGCGCGAGAAGGTGTTGAATCAACGCGCCTCCGTGATCTGGTTTACGGGTTTATCCGGTTCCGGGAAGTCAACGCTGGCTGTGCAATTGGAGGCGCAGCTCCACGCCTTGGGATTTAAGACCTACCTGCTGGACGGCGACAACATCCGCACCGGCCTCAACAAAGACCTGACCTTTACCGACGAAGGTCGCGTAGAAAATATCCGCCGTATCGGCGAAGTATCCAAATTGATGACGGATGCCGGCGTCATCGTGCTGTCGGCTTTCATTTCGCCTTTCAACGCCGACCGCGATCAGGTGAAGAACATTGTAGGAGCTGAAAATTATATCGAGATCTTTGTCGATGCCCCGCTGGAGGTGTGCGAGCAACGCGATGTGAAAGGATTGTATAAAAAGGCGCGGGCAGGGGAGGTAAAGAATTTCACCGGCATCGATTCGCCGTATGAGACGCCCGTCCATCCCGATCTGACCGTTCCCACGGGCGAATGGAGCGTGGAAGAGTCGATCGGGAAGCTTATGGCGTTTATTTTACCGCGGGTAAAATTGAAGTAACGCGAAACGCGTCGGACGCGTAATATCAAGAAGTAGAACAGAATTTGTAATAACACCAGGATGAGTCAATATTATTTAAGTCATTTAAAAGAGCTGGAAGCGGAGGCGATCTTTGTGATCCGTGAAGTGGTGGCGCAGTTTGAGAGACCGGCGTTGTTGTTTTCCGGAGGCAAGGACTCCATCGTGCTGGCCTTTCTGTCGCGCAAAGCCTTTGCCCCAGCGCGCATACCCTTTCCGTTGGTACACATCGACACCGGCCACAATTTCCCGGAGACAATGGAGTATCGCGACTGGCTGGTGAAAGAACTCGACGTGAAGTTGGTGGTAGGCTCCGTACAGGAAAGCATCGACAAGGGCAGGGCGAAAGAGGAGACCGGCTTCAACGCCAGCCGCAATGCCCTGCAGACGGTTACACTGCTCGACACCATCGAACAAAATAAATACGATGCCGCCATGGGCGGTGCCCGTCGTGATGAAGAAAAGGCCCGTGCCAAAGAGCGCTTCTTCTCGCACCGCGACGAGTTTGGTCAATGGGACCCGAAGAACCAGCGTCCTGAGCTTTGGAACCTGTTCAATGGTCGCAAGCACATCGGCGAGCATTTCCGGGTATTCCCCATCAGTAACTGGACCGAGATGGACGTGTGGCAATACATCCAGGCCGAGAACATTCCGATTCCAAGCCTGTACCTGGCGCACGAACGCGAAGTGATCGAGCGCGATGGCGCACTCCTCTCTACGTCACCCTGGTTGAAACTGAAGGAGCATGAAGTCCCTACCCGTAAGATCGTTCGCTTCCGTACCTGTGGCGATATGCCGATCACCGGGGCGGTGGAGTCGGATGCCGATTCGGTGGAGAGGATCATTGAAGAGATCGCCGCTTCGCGTAAAACGGAGCGCGGTACCCGTCATGACGACAAGCGTTCGGAGACGGCGATGGAGGATAGAAAAAAGAGTGGATATTTTTAAGAGGGGCTTTGTGGTGAGGATAACAGCTCACCGTCGCTAAAGCTCCCGTCTTCGCTAAAGCTACGACGGGCTAGTCGGCGGGCCCTCCTTCGCTGAAGCTTCGGCGGGCAAGCAAGCAACCAAAGTCAACACAAGTTTTTTAAAGGCATTAAGTTTATGAGTAACGTGAATAATCAACTTCTCCGGTTTACGACAGCAGGTAGTGTGGATGATGGTAAGAGTACCCTTATCGGGCGCTTGTTGTACGATAGCAAATCGATATTTGAAGATCAGTTGGAAGCGGTGGAAGCTTCCAGCGCAAAAAAAGGGTTTGACTATGTGGATCTGTCGCTGCTTACGGATGGATTGAAGTCCGAGCGGGAGCAAGGCATCACGATCGATGTAGCCTACCGCTACTTTGCCACGCCCAAGCGCAAGTTCATTATTGCCGACACCCCGGGCCACATTCAGTATACCCGCAACATGGTGACCGGCGCTTCAACAGCCAACCTGGCCCTCATTCTTATCGATGCGCGCAAAGGCTTGGTGGAGCAAACCCATCGCCACTCGTTTATCGCCTCGTTGCTGAAGATCCCCCACGTGATTGTCTGCGTGAACAAGATGGACCTGGTGAATTATGCCGAGGACGTTTACGAGAAAATTGTAGAAGACTATAAAGCTTTCTCCTCTAAACTGGAGATCTCCGATATCCAGTTCGTTCCTATCAGCGCACTGGTCGGCGACAACGTAGTACACCGTTCTGAAAACATGGAATGGTACCAGGGCGCTACTTTGATGCACATGCTGGAAACGGCGCACATTGAAAGTGACCATAACCATATCGATAGCCGGTTCCCGGTGCAGTATGTGGTGCGGCCGCAGTCGAAGGAGTATCATGATTTCAGGGGCTATGCAGGCCGCGTGGCTGGAGGCATTTTCAGACCCGGTGAAGACGTGGTAGTGCTGCCTTCCGGATTTACGTCGAAGATCAAATCCATTTCATTGGGGAATGAGGTGTTGGAAGAAGCCTTCGCGCCCATGTCCGTCACCATGACGCTGGAGGACGAGATCGACATCAGCCGCGGCGATATCATCGCCAAACCCAACAATCATCCGCACGCCGACCAGGACATCGACATGATGTTGTGCTGGATGAACCAGCGGCCGATCCATCTGAATACAAAACTCTACGTGCGCCACAACACCAAAGAGGTGAGAGGCGTGTTGAAGGAGATTCAGTACAAGCTTGATATCAGCACCTTGCACCGGATCGAGAATGTGGAGCAATTGACGATGAACGAGATCGCGCGGGTCAAGATTCGTACAGCGCAGCCGTTGGCATTTGACAGCTATCGGCGCAATCGGATCACGGGAAGCGTGATTTTGATTGATGAGGGGACGAATGAGACGGTGGCGGCGGGAATGATCGTGTAGCAAAAAAAATAACCGCAAGGACGCAAAGACGCAAAGTTAACGCAAAGAAATGCCTTTGCGTTTTTTTTGTGTCTTTGCTTCATGGATTGTAAATTTAGTCATCATGTTTAGCGGTTATGAAAACTACAGATCAATTGAATGCCTTGTCTCGCGAAATTATTAATTGTGCTATAGCGGTTCATAGTGAGATGGGGCCGGGTTTGCTGGAGTCTGTATATCAACATTGTCTTACGAGGGAATTCTTTTTGCGTGGTATTGCGTATGCTTCGCTTGTCCCCATTCCGCTTATCTATAAGGGTCAGGTATTGAACAAGGATTATGTGATCGACATCCTGGTTGAAGACGAAATAATTCTGGAGCTAAAAGCTGTAGAGGGAGTTCTGCCGATCCACGAAGCTCAACTCATCAGTTATATGAAACTTGCCCAAAAGAGGTTGGGATTTCTTATTAACTTTAACGTCCCTTTACTAAGACAGGGCCTCAAAAGATTCGTAAACAAACTCTAACCGCACAAAACTGCCAAAGTACCGATGCACCCTTTGCGTTAACTTTGCGCCCTTTGCGCCTTAGCGGTTCAAACTGACATGCAAGCACCCACGCTCCTAATCACCGCCATCACTGCCGCAGAAAAAGCCTGCGCCGAGATTCTCGCTGTCTACCACTCCAACGATTTCCAAGCCGAAGCCAAAGGCGACAACTCCCCGTTAACCCTGGCCGACCGGAAAGCACACCAAGCCATCACGGCCATACTACAGGCGTCGTCCGCTTACCCCATTCTCAGCGAGGAAGGCAAAACCATTCCTTACGTCGAACGCAAAGACTGGGGCTACTTTTGGATGGTCGACCCCCTGGACGGCACGAAGGAATTCATCAAACGTAACGATGAGTTCACGGTGAACATCGCCCTCATCCACCAAGGTCGGCCCGTGCTGGGGGTAGTGGCGGTGCCCGTCACGGGCGATGTGTTTTATGCGACAGAGGGTGAGGGTGCGTTTTTGAAGCGAGGCCCCTTCCCCGCGCCCCTTCCCCGGAAGCCACCAACCGACCTTACTCAGCCAGGATTACGGGTGGTTGCCTCCCGGTCGCACATGAATCCCGAAACGGAGGCCTTTATCGGCCGGCTGACGGCCCCCGAGTTGGTTTCGGCTGGGAGTAGCCTGAAATTCATGCTCTTGGCCGAGGGAAAGGCCGATGTCTATCCCCGCTATGCCCCCACGATGGAGTGGGATACTGCAGCGGCGGACGCGATCGTGCGGGAGGTGGGATTGACCGTGAGAAGCCAGGCACAGGGCGATCGCGACGAAACGGCAACGGGGGTCTTGATGTATAACAAGGAAAGCCTTCTGAACCCGTCTTTTTTGGTTTCATAACGTGGTTACGTTCTCGCGGGCATTGGAATGGATCGCGGTGTTTTTCTTCAAAGTGTCGGTCTGGGGTGGCGTTTGACGGTGGTAAAATCTGTCCAGGCTGGTATATTTGCACCGCAAACCCGATGTGCCTTGAGAATTGCTTGAAGCCGAGGGGTTTAGAGTAAATAACCTGGATGGATAGATTTTAGCGCTCTTGCCGTGTGATGGACCGGAAATGTCGGGGACCCGAAGTACCTTCTGGTTTGGCCGTGGATGGACGTTTGGCAAAGGCATTTGAAGTTATTGGATTATATTTGCCCCTTTTGGCAGTTTAAAAACTTAATAAATGAACCGTATCTGGCTGATTTTTGGGCTTGCTCTGATTGCCCTAAGTTCGTGTGTTCCCAACCGGAAGTTGGTTTATCTGCAGAAGGATGATTTGAAGAACCGCGATGAAATTCCGAAAGACACTGTGCTGAGAACGCATCAGCTTAAAATACGGGAGTACACCATTCAGCCGTTGGATTTGCTTGCCATTAATTTTGAGACCCTCAGCGATGAAACCGATGCCTTTGATTTTCTTTCCAAACTAACTCCGCAGCAGAGAACTTCTTCAGGAGGAGGGAGTGGCGGGGGAAACTCAGCCCAAAACGGCATCTTGGTGGACGGCGACGGCTATATTGAATTTGCCGTGCTGGGCAGAATGAAAATGGCCGGGCTGACCCTGTTTGCTGCGCGCGATTCGCTTCAAGCTGTTGCGGGAAAGTATTTGCCGGACGTTGTGGTTCGGGTGCGGTTATTGAATTTCAGATTTACGCTTTTGGGCGAGGTGAACGGAGAAAGAACCGTTACCTCAACCAACACGCGTTTGACATTGATGGAGGCAATAGGCCTTGGCGGTGGCTTGGGGGAGTTAGCGGATAGAACCCACATAAAAGTTGTGCGGCAAGTGGAGAATAGGACCGACGTTTACTATGTTAATCTTCTCAAGGAGGATTTTATTGAATCGCCATATTACTACGTCCAGCAGAATGACGTGATCATTGTGCCCCCCCTGAAGCAAAGACCCTTCAGAAAATATTTTCTCCCGAATCTAGCCGTCGTCACGGCTTTGATATCCTTTACAGCATTGATTATAACCTTGACCCGCTAACAGTTGAGCACCTCTACCACACCGGCATCAGACTTTACGGAGGCTTCCGGAAACAAAAACGCTGGAAGTCTGCAAATCAATTTTAAGCGCGTGGCCTCACGCGCCATCAAGTTTTGGTATTTGATTGTGTTGTCACTGATCGTAGCGGTCTTCATTGCCTATACGACAAACCGATACAGCGCCAGAACCTATCCCATTCGGGCTTCGATCCTGATAAAGGAAAACGATGAAAACCTGGGTGCCAAATTTCTGTACAACAATGAACTGTTGAATCCCTACCGAAATTTTCTGAATGAAATTTACATTATGAAGTCCTATCCCCTCATCCAGGAAGTTCTGGAAAGCCTGGGGTTTGAGATTTCAATCTTCAGAGAAGGCGATATTGTGACTACGGAGTACTATGATCCGGATTTCCCTGTGAAGTTTAGAGTGCTACCCGAAAGTAAATCTCCTTACGGGAAATCTTTTTATTTTACCGTGAAGGATGATCAGACCTTTAGTTTGCAGCATCTGGGCGAAAATGAAGAAATGGGCAATGAATTTTCGGCTCTTCATTTTTCGGATACCATTCGGGTCAATGGTTCGGTTCTGATTGTTCAAAGGGTCGGATCTCTTGCAGAAATCAGGGGTAAAAGATTTACCGTCCGGTTTAACAACCCGGTCTCCATGGCGATGCAGTATTCCAACCGGTTGAATGCGAATTGGGCGCAACCCGGAGCGGCGGTTGTGAACCTCGAAATTACCGGAGCTGTCCCACAGAAAGAAATTGATTTCCTAACTCGGTTTATTGAGCGATATCAATTTTATGACGTAGAGAAGAAAAACAAAGCAGCGACCATGGCGCTACAGTTTCTAGACGACCAGCTTGTGATTATTAGTGATTCGTTGTCCATGTATGAAGATCAAGTGGAGAATTTCAAGAAACGCAATATCATTACGAACCTGGATGAGGAGACCGACCGTTTGTATCAGAAGCTTATCGGGTATGAAGAACAGAAATTTCAATACCATCTAATTGATAATTACTTCGCTTACATAGAGAAGCTTTTGGAGAGCAATCAATATGATGTTGTTTTTACCCCCGCCAGTGTCGGTATTACGGATGAGGTTGTAGGCGGTTTAATAACCAGCCTCATTGAACTTCAGGCTCAGATTAATTTGTATGAAACCAATAAATCGAAGGGTGTTGAAAATTTGCAGAATAACCCTCGATTGCAAAGTGCCCTGCAGCGGATGGAGTTAATAAAGAAGGATATTGGTAAGACCATTGAAAATAGTAGAAAGACACAGGAAATAAATGTAAAGTTTATCAATGATCAAATAAAACTGGTGAACGATGAGCTCGCAAAATTACCCAGGACCGAGCGTGAGCTCGTCGGGATTC
This sequence comes from Chryseolinea soli, assembly GCF_003589925.1. Classification (NCBI taxonomy): domain Bacteria; kingdom Pseudomonadati; phylum Bacteroidota; class Cytophagia; order Cytophagales; family Fulvivirgaceae; genus Chryseolinea; species Chryseolinea soli. Next base: position 5,180,359 of record NZ_CP032382.1, read on the forward strand.
AACGGAACTATTCATTGCGAGAGACCCTTTATATCTTCCTTTTGCAGAAACGTGCGGAGGCCGGACTATCCAAGGCTTCGACAACATCCGATGTTGTCGTTGTCAATCCGCCAATGGCAGGAGGAGCGTTGACACCGAAGATCGTGCAGAACTATGCCTTAGGCGTGGCCTCAGGGTTGCTCGTACCCCTTTTAGTTTTCCTGCTACTGGAGGTTTTGAATGATAGAATTCAGTCCAAAGAGGATATAGAGAAACTGACTGGTGTTCCCGTAATCGGAGGCATCGGACATAACAAAGCATCTGATCCGCTCATTGTGTATCGCAAGCCAAGATCGGCGATGGCGGAATCCTTCCGGGCCTTGCGTTCGAACCTGAATTATTTCACCAGTAACAAGGATCACCAGGTGTTTATGGTGACTTCTTCTATACCGGGTGAAGGAAAGTCTTTCACCACTTTGAACATTTCGACAGTATTGGCATTGGCGGGAAAAAGAACCGTGATACTGGGTGCCGACTTAAGAAAACCCAAATTGTATGACGACTTAGGTCTCCACAATAATGTGGGCTTGAGTCAATACCTCTCGGGTATGGCGACACTGGAACAAGTCATTCAATCCAGTGAAGTAAGTAATCTATTTCTCATAGCCGGTGGGCCAATGCCGCCTAATCCAAGCGAATTGCTAATTCGACCCGCTATGGGAGATTTGATCGAACATCTACGTAAGCAATTTGATTTCGTAATTATCGATACGCCACCGTTGACATTTGTTACTGATGCGTTTGTATTGTCCGGATTCGCAGACCATACGCTGTTTGTGGTGAGGCAGGATTTTACACCGCGCGCAGCACTGGAGCATCTGGATGATTTTTATTCGACCGGGAAACTTACAAATATTAGCATTCTCTTCAACGATTTGCGAAAGTCTGGACTTGGCTATGGGTACGGTGGATATGGATATGGATACGGATATGGGTATGGGTACGGATATAGAGCGAAAAACGACTCTGGGTACTACTCTGATAATTAGCGCTGAGCAGTAAGTTGGGTAATACAATGAATCTCAATAATTACATTAAGGTATGATCAGATATTTGATAGATGTGATTGAGAGGGCGTATACGAAAAAGATAGACGGTTCTGGCTTGGCGCTGTTTAGAATAGTCTACGGTGTGGTGCTATTGTGTGAAGTCATTCAGCTATTCTATTTTCGTCACCTTGTATTCGATAAGATACCCTACCTGTCTCCTTCGGAGATTGATTTTGCCATTCCATTAATATTTTGGATGATATCGCTTGTCTTTCTAATCGTAGGGCTATATACCCGATATGCCGCGATTGTTAACTATATCCTTTCCGTTACGCTTATTGGAACCATTCAATCCTATGAGTATCATATGTTCTACATGTTTGTGGGGACAAATTTCCTGCTGATATTTTTGAATGTAAGCCAGGTGAATTCCCTTGACAGGCTTAGAAGTAAGCTGAAATACTCAACAACTCGTTTCCAATTGGAACCAACCCGGAAAGTGAACGCATTACATTATTATGCGATTCCGTTAATGTCCGTCGGCTTTACTTACCTGGATTCCGTTTTTTTTAAACTAACGTCTCATATTTGGCTCAGCGGGCTTGGCATGTGGGCGCCGGTATCGCTTCCACAAACCACACAATTCAATGTATCATTCTTGCTGAATCTAAAGTGGGTAATGCTTGGTTTGGGTTACATAACCTTGATTTTTGAGCTACTGTTCATTTTTTTATTTTGGAGAAAAAAATGGAGATGGTTCTTATTCGTCGTTGGGGTAGGCTTGCACATCGGTATTGTAGTGATGTTCCCCATTCCATGGTTTGGGCTCGGTATGATGTCTTTTTATCTTCTGCTGGTGCCCGTTGGTACTTGGAGCAAAATCAGGAAGGCATTCCAAGCGAAGAAACCTCTGTTGGAATTTTTTTATGACGAGGAGTGCCCGTTGTGTATCCGTGTGAAAATTATTCTGTCTCATTTCGACGTTTTCAACGTCATTGAATTTAAGAGTGTCCAACGATACGCGGCTCAAACTCCTGCACTTTCAAACTATTCGCAAGAGCAACTTCTAAACTCCATTTTTTCAGTGTCGTCAAAGGGCAAGGTACTGAAGGGAATAGATACTTATATTTTTGTCTTTCTTCGCCTGCCGGCATTGTTTCCACTTGGTCTTATCATGAAGTTCCCTGGAGTATATCAAATTTCTAAGCTGGTTTATCGTAAAGTCGCTGAGGATAGAGTTGTTGAACGCTGTACGGAGGACAATTGTGGATATACACCGGTACCGGTATATATTGCAGACACAGATAATATTAAGCTGCTGAAAAATTTAACGTTAAAGCAATTCAAAATTCGCGTCATTACCTTCTTGTTAGTTTTTTTTGTGATTCTCCAACTAAACGTTTCGTACAATTCGGATTTGGTCAACGCAGTGAAGACGAAAATAGGATTCAAGAATAGCGCTCCGGAACGGATTATCCAGAAGATAACGAGTCCTGCGCGTAAATTCAGTAAAATTTATTTTGGTATATGTCATCACCCGTTATTCCTGGATAGTCACTTCGACGGCTATAATCATATCATTGCAATAGAAGCTGTTGGTGAGAATGGAAAGACGTATTGGCTGCCGATTATTGACAAGAATGGAATGCCCGGTTCCTACCTATACGGATTTGTCTGGGCAAAATGGACCTTCAGGGTTAACTCTCCGCGTATTAATCAAAATCGACTGGCACAAGGAATAAGAGATTTTACGGCATTTTGGGCAACCAACAATGGGATTCCTCTTAACAAGTTTAAATTTAATGTGTACGTGAAGAAAGTAGAGGTTCCGTCCCAATGGAAATTGGATCATTTAAACAATCAAATAAAGCAAAATTGGCAATTAGCAGGTGAGGCCCATTGGGAAGGAGACAATTTTGTATCCAGTCTAAAGCAAATCGAGGACCTTTAAGATATGAGCATTTTTTTTAAAGGCCTGAACGAACTAAGGGGGCTAGCGGCACTAGCCGTGGTATTCCATCATATTGAACTCTATAAGCATAGGGAAAATATTGGAAGCCTGTTCAATGGTTACGGTTACTCGTTTATTGAAGGACTCGGAAAAAATGGAGTCTATTTGTTTTTCGTGCTGAGCGGCTTTTTGATCACGTATTTGCTGCTAACTGAACTAAACTTGAAAGGAGATATTGACGCCTTTAAGTTCTATGTTCGGCGAGTTCTTCGCATTTGGCCGCTATACTATTTGATCACTGTTTTATCATTCTTTGTTTTTCCGTTCATTGTCACTCATTTCGGACTTTCCGAAGGCAGCCGCTATCATACTTTGGCGTCCTCCCTGCATGAAGATTTCGGATGGCGATTGTTTCTGTTTCTGATGTTCCTCCCCAACCTGGCATTGATACTTTTCAAAGCCGTTCCCGGAGCAGCGCAAAGCTGGTCAGTCGGCGTGGAGGAGCAATTTTACATCCTGTGGCCGCAGTTGCTCAAGCGTTTTAAGAATAAGGTGTTAATGCTTTTGATAGGGGTTATCGTTGTAAAGTTTTTGCTTTATTACGCGGCGATCTTTGGGGGCCGAAGCATTCCACAGCTAAAGATCGTTGCTTCATTCCTGCAGTCGTTCAATATCGAGTTGATGGCCATGGGCGGTATCGGGGCCTATTTTTTAATTCACGGCCGTTTGGAACGGGTGTATGCGCGGCTACCGCGTTTCGCAAACACTTTTTTTGTTTTGACCGCACTGCTCATGTTGTGGTTTTCCATGCACTACTTGCTGCTGTCATTCTTTTTTCTGATGCTCATTCTTTTGAACATCAACGACAAGCACGCGTTCTTCAGAGGCCGGTTTTTCACCTTTGTGGGGGATATTTCTTATGGTGTGTACATGTACCACCCCTTGGTGATGTTTTTTGTTTTTACGGGTGTGCAGCATTTTTTTGGAAATGAAAATTTGGTGCTTTTCAATGGCTTGCTATACGTGCTCATCTTTGGGTTTACCATTTTGGTAAGCTATATGTCGTTCCGGTATTTTGAATCCTTCTTCCTTCGCCAAAAGGAGAAATTCATTGTGGTTGCGAGTGGAAAAAAAGTAATGCCATGACAAAGAATATTCTTGTGGTCGGCCCCGATGGTTTTCTGGCAAGAGAGGTCTTGACTCAATTGTCGGCAGGGGAGCGTTCGCGGATAATTCTTCTGGGAAGAAAAGAGATGACGGGCCGGGACAATTATTTTTCAGATGTGGTAACACTGAAGAAGGCCGTGCCTGAGGTGGATGTGGTGTATTTGTTGGGGGCGTATATTCCCTACGGTGCGTTTCAATCCGGTGATGCTGCGTTGGTCAAAACGAACATTGAATTGGTGGCCGACCTTTCGCTGTCGTATCCGGAATCAAGAATCGTATTTTCTTCGAGCGTTTCGGTTTATGGGTCACCGCTTCAACTGCCAATTGCCGTGGACAGTCCGTTTAATAATCCTGACCTTTACGGCATGTCGAAATTGGCGGGCGAAGCGATCGTTCGGAATCACAAACATTTCGCCATCCTCCGGTTTTCATCCATCCTTGGACAAGGGATGAATAACCTGACCATGATCCCCAGAATGATTGCAGCGGCTAAGGCTGGAACCATTGTCGTGTGGGGAGATGGTGGGCGCCTTCAAAATTATATTGACGTGCGAGACGCAGCGCGCCTGTGTCTGCTCGCGGCACAATCCGACAAGAACATCGTTGCGTTGGGGGTTGGTGCGAAATCGTATTCCAATGCGGAAATAGCAGGGCAGATCGGGTTACTTACGCACGCGACGGTGGAATTTAGCGGCACGGATAAATCGCCATCGTTTGTGTATCAGGTGGAGGAGTCTTACCGAAGCTTAAACTTTGCGCCGCTTTATTCGATAGAACAAACGCTTAATGATTTGATAAAGCCATGAAAAAAATATTGGTCACGGGTATCGGGGGCGTCGTCGGACAAGGAATTCTTCGGAATATTCGAAGCATGGCCAGGGATATTGAAATTGTGGGTGTAAACATTTCCAAGGTCAGCGCTGGAAACTACTTGTGTGATGCGGTGTACGAGGTTCCCTATTCGTATGATCCAACCTACATCGGGGTGATGAAGGAACTGGTCACCCGGGAAAATATCGGGCTCATTATTCCAAGCACGGACTATGAATCCTATTATCTCGGAGCATCCCGTGAAATGTTTGCCTGCCCGGTAGCCTGTTCGCCGGCCTGGATCACAAAGTTTTGTTTGGATAAGTATTTGAACTTCCAGGAATTTTCGCAGTATGACATTCCGTTCGCTACCTCCATATTGCCTTCACACTACAAAGGTGAATTCGACCAGTATGTGGTGAAGCCGCGCGAGGGCAGGGGATCGCGCAACATTTATGTGAATCCCCCCAATCCTGAAAAATTTGACGACAGTTATGTCGTTCAAAAATATTTGGAAGGCCCCGAAATCACGACCACCGTCTATGTGGATAAACAAGGTGGGGTTCATGGGATGATCACCTTTGTACGTGAACTTGAACAAGGAAACACGGCGAAAGCAGAGGTGGTTTTTGAGTATGACGAACCGCTCGGAAAACTGGTTCAAAAGATACTCGCGCATTTTCCTTTTTCCGGATCATTCAATATTCAATCGCGGGTCACCGACGCAGGCATTGTTCCCTTTGAGATCAACTGTCGGATCTCGGGGACAAATTCCGTGCGGTCGCAGTTCGGCTTCCAGGACGTGGCCTACACGGTTCAGGAGTATTTTTTTAATGAACCCCCGTCTCCTCCGGCCGTAACGAAGGGGACGGCGCTTCGGGTGATATTGGATATCATCTATCCCGGACAAAGCCTGGAAGATATCCAGAACAATAAGAATACATTTTATATTCATTAAACGAGATTCATGGCCAAGGTAGTTTTTTTTGATGTTGCCAATACCCTGCTGGAGAAGCCCGCGGTATATCTCGCTATCCAGCGCGTGTTGAAAGAGCATGGATTTGAGACGGACATCAAGGAAATAATACTAAAACATAAGCTCCTGTCGGAAGTTATCGAATTCCCGGATCGAACGTCGAGCGCATTCTATACCGGATTTAACAAGGACTTGCTTTACATGCTGGGCATCATTCCATCCGATCATTTGCTGAGCGAGATTTTCAAGGCCTGCACGTATCTTCCATGGGTTCCCTTTGCGGATACATCGATCCTGAAAAAGCTTGATTTGCCGTTGGGGATCATTTCAAACTGGAACAGCTCGCTGGAAGAGAAATTGACGGAGCACTTTCAGGTCTCCTTTCAATGGATATTGGGATCGGAGAAGGAGCAGATCAGGAAGCCTCAGCGTGCGTTCTATGAACGCGTGATTGATCGGAGCGGATTTGATGCGCAAGACATGGTGTACATAGGCGATTCCATCAAACTGGATGTCGAGCCGGCGCAGAGCCTGGGGATTAAGGCAATATTGATTGACAGGATCGGCGCTTATCCGAATGCATCTGTGCGCCGCATCACTTCACTGGAGGACTTACCGAAGCATTTATGAAGAGACTTGCTATTATCGGATCCGGAGACCTTGGGCAGCAGATTGCCTACCATGCGCGCGAAGACGGGCACTATGAACCTGCCGGCTTTTTTGATGACTTTGAAGCCCCGGGCACAGTAAAGCATGGCGTGCAGGTTTGGGGTGGAGTCAACGATGTTTTGGCGACTTTTGAACGCGGCGCGTTTGATTGCCTCATGATCGGCATTGGGTACAACCACATGGCCTTCCGGCAACAACTCTATGAGCGATTCAGGAACACTGTGCCTTTTGGCAAGGTCATTCATTCCAGCAGTTATATAGACAAGAGTGCGTCGGTGGGTTCGGGCGTTTTTATCTATCCGGGTTGTGTGTTGGATATGGACGTTGAGATAAAGGACAATGCATTGCTCAATGTCGGATGTACCATCGCGCATCACTCCACCGTTGGCGAGGGCTCGTTTTTGTCTCCCGGCGTGAAAGTGGCGGGATTCACGGAGATCTCCGGCGGCGTCATTCTGGGTATCGGCACAATCGTCATTGATAATATTAAAATTGCACCGGGTGTGCGCACGGCAGGAGGTGCTGTGGTGATCGATCACCTCGACCGCCCGGGTTTGTATGCGGGAGTACCCGCCCAATTTAAAAAATGAATATGATTCCTTTTAACAAGCCATTCCTTACGGGAAAAGAGACCGTATACATTCAACAAGCCGTAGCCTCCGGGAAAATTTCCGGCGACGGTATGTTTACAAAGAAATGCCATCAGTTTTTTGAAGAGCGTTTTGGCTTCAAAAAATGCCTGCTCACCACGTCTTGCACCGATGCCCTGGAAATGGCGGCGATCCTCATTAACATTCAACCCGGTGACGAGGTGATCATGCCATCCTACACGTTTGTTTCCACGGCAAATGCTTTTGTGTTGCGGGGCGCTAAAATAGTTTTTGCCGACAGCGAGAAGGACACGCCGAACATGGATGTCACCAAGCTCGAAAGCCTGATCACGCCGCGCACCAAGGCTATTGTGCCCGTTCACTATGCCGGAGTGGGATGTGATATGGATAGCTTAATGAAGCTCGCCGAAAAGTACAATCTCTTTGTCGTGGAGGATGCAGCTCAGGCTATTGATTCGTGGTATAAAGGCAAGCCTCTGGGAGGAATCGGCCACCTGGCGGCGTTCTCTTTTCATGAAACGAAAAATGTGATCGCCGGAGAAGGAGGGATGTTGGCCATCAATGACCCGCGGTTTGTTGAACGTGCGGAGATCATTCGTGAAAAGGGCACCAACCGCAGTGCATTTTTCCGTGGCGAAGTAGATAAGTATGGATGGGTGGATGTCGGTTCTTCTTTTTTGCCATCAGAAGTCATCGCCGCCTTTCTCTTTGCCCAGCTCGAGCATTTAACGGACATCCAAGACCAGCGCAAACTGCTGTGGAAAAAATACGATGACGCTTTCCGCGCAGCGGGGATTGCTGCGTCTCACCTTCCGTTCTTGCCCGAGGGATGCTACAACAATGCGCACATGTATTACCTCGTGCTGGATAGTCTCGATCAGCGAACAGCGTTTATCGATCACTGCAAGAGCGCAGACATTCACCCTGTATTTCACTACCTGTCGCTTCACAAGAGTCCGTTCTATCACGAGAAGCATGACGGTAGAGAGTTGGTCAATGCCGATTTTTTCACGGATAGACTGGTGAGACTTCCGTTTTATTACACCCTGTCGCCCTCCGATCAGGATTTTGTAATCGCTCGCATCCTTCAATTCTTTAAGAAATCGTGACACAGATCAAGAAGGTCATTTTAAGTGGGGTGTATTGGTCCACCGTCAATCAAGTGTTCACACAAGTGGTGGGCCTTGGAGTGACGGCGGTACTCGCCAGGTTGCTGACCCCTGCTGATTTTGGCCTGGTGGCGATGGTCACGCTGGCTACAGGTTTTTTAAAGATCCTCAAGGACTTCGGCATCGGGGCGGCCCTGGTGCAAAAGAAACATGTTTCTCACGAGGAGTATAGCACCGTGTTTTGGCTCAACATGGCGTTGGGAGCTTTGTTCACAGCGGTTACTTTCGCGGTGGCGGGTCCTGTCAGCGAATTTTATCACGAGCCGCTCATCAAGCCGATCACCCAGGTGTTTTCCTTCAGTTTTTTGGTGAATGCTGTTGGCGTGGTGTGGTCAAATCTCCTGATCAAGCAGGTCGACTTCAAACAGATATTTTACCGTAACCTCGTCTCGGTCGTACTGAGCGGCGGCATGGGGATCGCCGCGGCGCTCTATGGGTGGGGTTTCTGGGCATTGATCCTTCAACAGTATGCCCTGATCGTTATCAACACCTACCTCAACTACACGCGCTCAGGATGGTGGCCATCGTTTTGTTTTAAACGCGAGTTCCTGTCAGACTTGTTCAAGTTCAGCCTGCCGTTGCTGGGCGACAAGAGTTTGAACTACTGGATGCGGAATGTCGACAATTTGTTGGTGGGAAGGTTTCTCGGAAAAAATGATCTCGGCTATTATACCAAAGCGTATTCGTTGATGTTGTTGCCGGTGAAGCAACTTTCGGGAACCATTACCAAAGTGTTGTTCCCGTCTTTCTCGTTGATTCAGGATGACGTCGATAAAATTGCTTCCATCTATTTGAAGATCTCGCGGGCCATTGCGTTTGTATCGTTTCCCGTCATGATCAACCTTTCCATTTTTGCCGAGCCGCTGATCCTGATGGTGTATGGCGACAATTGGCGACCGGTGATCCCGCTTTTTCAGGTGCTGAGTTTATTGGGAATGTTTCAGGCCATTGGCACGCTGAGCGGCAACGTCTACCTGGCCAGAGGAAAGACCTTGTTGATGTTTAAGGTGGGTGTGTTTTCAAGATTGCTCATGATTGTAGGGATCGTGGTGGGACTTTATTCCGGCGGCATTATGCCCATGATCTACGGTTATTGTATCACGTCATTGCTGGCGTTTTTGCCGGAGCTATACTTTTTGGGGATCATTATCAATACCAGCTTGTTCGCGCTGATCCGGAATTTTATGCCCTACTTCTTTATTTCACTCATCACGGGAATTGCCGTTTACTATGCTTTTGCGGCGGTTGAACTGGGCATCATCGCCGAAATGACCATCGGAAGCATTGTCTTTGGCATACTGTATATTTTATTGTGCTGGGTCTTTAACTTATCGGCCCTAAAAGAGTTATTAGCATTGGTTAAATCCTATAGAAAAACAAGATAGATATGTACCTGCACGTCTTCACGGATAGTCCCTTCATAGAAACGATTATTGCACAGTGCGAACGTATATCAACACAAAACCGGTACGTTGTTTTTAGCGAATCAAGCAACTATGCGAAGTCGCCAAAGATTGAATTCTTTGCATCGTATAAAGCATTAAAAAAGACGAATTTCAAAGCCCGGGAGTATGAGCGGGTATTCATCCATTATCTCGGAGGAAATGCGGTCGACCTTATCCTGGATAACCCGGGATATCCGGAGTATTATTGGTTCCTCTGGGGAGCCGACGGCTACTCGCTCATTGGCGACAAGCTAAACATATATCTGCCCAAAACGGCCTCGCTTGCCAAAAGTAAAAAGCCACTGAAGCAAATCGTTAAGGCATGGCTTCTCAAAATGCTCCGACCAGGTAAAGAGAAAAAGCTGGAGGCTGTGCGTCAGATAAAGATGTGCTGTACCTATGTAACGGGCGATTTTCAACTCGTACAGGATGCCGCAGGCTCTCAGATGAAGCAACTTGTTTTTGCATATCTGTCAACCGCCGAATTGTTCAAAGGAGATCCGGATATCGTGCTGAACCTGGATTTCTCGAAGAAATTGAAAGTGCTCATGGGCAATTCGTTGAATCCGACCAACAATCACATCGAGATGATCGATTTTTTAAGAGGCCTCCCGGATGCAAACCACTTGTCGGTTATCATGCCGGCCTCCTATGGTGGCTCTGAGCACTATAAGAAATCACTGTTGCCCTATGCCAAGGCGCAATTGAACGACATCTCTTTTATTGAGAACTTTATGCCCTACGATGAATACATGAACGTCATCAAGGAGATTGACGTGGCTGTATTTTTCCACATCCGGCAACAAGGCTCGAACAACGCCCTGGCCCTGCTGTGGCTAGGGAAAATTCTGATCATGCGAGAGGAGAGCACATTATTTAAAGTGTTCAGGGCATGGGGATTGAGCGTGATGGGACACACCGAGGTCCGGTCGGTTGACGACATCCTTCGCTTTAACAAGGCGACGGCAGACCGGTTGAAGTCGAACCAGAAGATCCTCCTTCAGCACTTGTCGCCGGAGGTGGTTGATCGTTACTATAACGCTCTTTACGAATAAGCTTATGAGGAACATCGGGCAATATTTCAGAGAGAAACTGGCATCGTGGTTGAGAAACACCAACTATATCCGATTGGCCGGAGATGCCCGCGTTCACAAGTCGGCAAAATTAAAAGGCGTCCGCCTCAACGGGCAAATCGACATTGCCGAAAATGTGCGGATGAGCGGTGTGTCGATGACCGGCAAAATCTCCATTGGGAGGTATTCGATCATCAACGGCCCCAACACCACGCTCAATGCAAAGATCAATGCGATCCGCATCGGGAGTTTTTGCTCCCTTGCCCAGGACGTGTTGATTGCCGAGGATAACCATCATGCCGATAAAGTGACGTCCTACTACATTCGAAAGAATGTTTTCAAAACGGAAATTTCGGGTGACTATACCAGCAAAGGGGCGATCGTCATCGGTAACGATGTGTGGATTGGCGCCAAAGCTATTGTGCTTAGCGGCGTGACCATAGGCGATGGTGCGATTGTTGCCGCGGGGGCGGTTGTAACAAAGGATGTTCCTCCTTATGCCATCGTGGGCGGCAATCCGGCGAAAGTGCTGCGAAATAGATTTGATGACGAAACAATAAACAAGCTGATGAGTTTGAAGTGGTGGGATTGGCCCATCGAGAAAATAAAATCGAGCAAGGAGTTCTTTTGGAATCCATTGCACGCGACGCAAGCCAACCTAACGAACAAGGAGTAAAGTAGACTTATGATTTTTATCGTCGTTGGATCTTTCAAATTAGGAGGTACGGAGCGGACAGCTTCCAGGATCGGCCTGGAGTTGATTCGTCAGGGCCATGCGGTTAAGTTTATTTTACTGAAGGGAGTTTTTGATTACAATGAAAAAGAGCTCGTGGAGAACTCGATTGTGCTCGACAATCCAAAATGGAAGTTCAAGACCGTTCGAAAGATGCTGTCGCTCTTCACCCTTATCGCGCTGCTGAGGCGTCACCGCCCGCGCTATCTGGTTTCCTTTTCCATGGGCATCAACCTCTTTGTATTTTTTACATTCTACCGGCGGATCATTTTCCGGATCGAGTCCAATATCTTTATCTACAAGAAAAAACTTTATCGACGTTATTTTCAGAAAATCCTTTCGATCAGCCCCAATGTTAAAAAGATAGTGGTGCCATCGAAAGGGCTATACGATGGTTGTTATCAGTATTTTTTGGCACCCGAGAAATTGGTCCTGATTTCGAATCCCATAGATGTCCCCAGCATTCAGCGTCTTGGCGCCGAGTCAATAGACGATTATCCGCAGTTACAAAACGGAAAATTTATCGTTACGGCTGGCAGACTTCACGAAAGCAAAGGCTTCAGACAACTGATCCAGGTATTTTTGAAATCAAAACTGGCTGCAACCTATTCGCTTGTTATCTTGGGAGAGGGGCCACAACGCCCTGCGTTGGAAAAAGTGATTAGCGACTTGTCGGCCGAACAGAAGGTTTACCTGCTGGGATACCAGCAAAACCCGTATCGTTTTTTTGCCAAGGCACGTTTTTTTATTTTGAACTCGGCGCACGAGAGCTTTGGGAATGTGCTCATCGAATCCATGGCATCGGGGATTCCGGTGGTGAGCAACGACTGCGATTTTGGTCCCCGGCACATTATCAAACAAGGACGAAACGGCATTCTCTACGACCGATCCAATGAAGCCGAATTCCTCAGCGCACTCGAACGCGTTGGGTTGGACAATGACTTATGGGAGAGCCTGAAAGAGGCCGCTAAAACGGATGTGGAACACTACAAAATTCAGGAAATAACTAGTTTCTGGACTCTTAATATTATTAACTTTGAGTAAATAACCATGAAGATACTGGACTGCACACTCCGAGACGGAGGCTACTATACGGAATGGGATTTCCATCAGGAGCTTGTTCATAGCTACTTTACGTCCTTCAACGAGCTTCCGATCGACTATCTGGAAATCGGATACAGAAGTAATCCGATGAAAGAATATCTCGGTGAATATTTCTATTGCCCCGACTATGTGCTGGAGAAAGTAAAGAAATTGTCGAACAAGAGGCTGGTTATCATTCTCAATGAAAAGGATGTTCGGCCCGAGCACCTGGATAACCTGTTATCGCCGTGTAAGGGTTTTATTGACATGGTGCGCATTGCACTGGATCCCGAGAACTTAGGTCGGGCATTGAAGCTGGCGGAAGGCATCAAACGGATGGGCTTCGAAGTCGGGTTCAACGTGATGTACATGAGCAAGTGGAAACAGTACGGCAACTTCCTTTCACAAATCAAAGAAGTCGACGGTGTAGCCGATTATTTTTATATGGTCGATTCTTATGGTGGCGTATATCCTCAAGACATTAAGGAAACCATCGACCTCGTGAAGCAACGCACGAGTTGCAAAATTGGATTTCACGGACACAACAATCTCGAACTCGCACTCATCAACTCATTGACAGCCGTGGAGCACGGCGCAGCGATAATCGATGCAACAGTGACAGGAATGGGACGTGGCGCCGGCAACCTCAAAACGGAATTGCTGTTGACGGCCCTCAATGCAAAGGAAGGAAAGAAAGTTGATTTCAATGCGTTGAGCAATGTCGTGGATGCTTTCGAGAACTTACAGAAACATCACGGCTGGGGTACGAATTTGCCCTACATGGTTTCCGGTGCAAATTCCCTTCCGCAGAAAGACGTGATGGAGTGGGTCACCCGGAGATTTTATTCTTTCAACAGCATCATACGTGCGCTGAACAATCAAAAGGAAAAGGTACAGGACAATCAAAAGCTTCCTGTTTTTCAACCTTCGAAAAAATACGGCCAGGTGATTATCGTCGGTGGCGGTCCGAATGCAAAATTGCATCAACAGGCCGTGAAGGAATTCATTCGCACGTTGGACAACCCTTGCCTCATCCACGCCAGTTCAAAAAATGCCGCGAACTACGAAGATATATCGGCCGACCAGTTCTTTTGTCTGGTAGGCAACGAAGGCCACCGGCTGGAGAGTGTTTTCCACAACCTCAGCCATTTCAATGGTCAATGTGTGCTCCCACCATTCCCGAGAAAGATGGGCACCTATGTTCCCGCGGCCATCAGCGACAAAAGCTTTGAGTTGGAAAGTATCACCTTCACCGACCGTTTGCAGGATTCTCATACGGCCTTGGCACTACAGACGGCCCTGGCCTTAGGCGCACGCGAAATTCACCTGGTGGGCTACGACGGCTATCAGGAGAGCACCATTTCGCAACTCGAGAAAAACCTTTCCGACGAGAACGAATTTCTCATCGATGCTTTCAAAAAATCTCAAGGACCCTCGTTGCATTCTTTAACACCAACAAACTACAAGAACCTTCCCGTGGCGTCTGTGTATTCATATCTGGTATAACATGAAAAAAGATATTTGTTTCTTTCTGCCTACGCGAAAGGGTAGTCAGCGTGTGAAATCGAAGAACACCAGACCCTTTGCAGGGATCGAGGGTGGCATTCTGGAACTGAAGCTCCGGCAACTGATAAAGTCCGAAAGGCTGTCGAGCGTCGTGCTGTCGACAAACGATGAATTGTCCATGGAGATCGCCAAACAGATCGATCCGTCGCAGGAGAAAATCAAAGTCGTGCAGCGCCCGGACCGTCTTTGTTTGGACACGACCGTATTGACTGATTTGATTAAATACGTCCCGGAAATAATTCCCCATCAGCATATTCTCTGGGGACACACCACGACACCTTTTGTAACGGGTGCCGACTATGATGCCGGGATCGACAGCTACTTTTCGAAATTGGAGGAGGGCTATGATTCACTCATCGGTGTGATGCCGTTGCAGAATTTTTTGTTGGATAGCCACGCCAATGTATTCAACTATGATGCAGGCGCGAACCGCTGGCCGCGAACACAAGACCTGCCCATTTTGTATGAAGTGAATCACGCGATGTTCATCACGTCGCGGGATATTTACATAAAAGATCACAACCGCGTTGGAGCCAAGCCTTTCTTGTATGAACAGGACAAGATCAAGTCATTTGACATTGATTGGGTTGACGATTTCCTGATCGCAGAAGCCATATATGATAAGCTTTTCAAAGTATAAAGTCGTTCTCTGGGATTTCGACGGTGTCCTGATGGACTCCATGCCCATTCGCGAGGAAGGGTTTAGGAGAACCTTGTCGGGCTATCCGAAGGAGGAAGTGGACAAGTTGCTGGTCTATCACCATAAAAACGGCGGTCTTTCGCGCTACGTGAAGTTCCGTTATTTCTTTGAGACCATTCGCGGCGAGTCGATCGACAATGACCGGATATTGGAGTTGGCTGGACGCTTCTCGGAGGTGATGATGGAGTTGCTGATCAACGAGAAGCTTTTGATCCACGATGCATTGGATTTTGTGAAGCGGGCCCATCAGGGACTGCCGATGCATGTTGTTTCCGGGTCAGATGGCGTGGAACTGAATAAGATCTGTGAGCGCCTGGATATTAGAAAATATTTCCGCTCCATCCACGGATCGCCAACACCCAAGAATCAACTTATTGCAGAATTAATGCAGAAACATGGTTACGATCCGGCGACTACCGTATTGATAGGCGATTCGGTCAATGATCATGACGCTGCCGTTGTGAACAACATCGATTTTTTGGGATACAACAATCCCGATTTGAATTCATCAACCGGTCACTACATACATTCCTTCCGGGAGTTTATGATATAGGTACAAACCTTAACTAACCCAATAAAGAACATCGGGCATGCTTTTTAATTCTGTTACTTTCCTGTTGTTTTTTATCTTGTTCTTCTTCCTGTACTGGTTTGTTACGGGCAAGAGTTTCCGGTGGCAGAACATTCTGATTTTGGTGGCCAGCTATATTTTCTACGGCTGGTGGGATTGGCGCTTTGTATTTCTTTTGATCCTCTCCACACTCATTGACTATTTTTTTGGATTAGCGATCTACCAGTCCACCACCCGAAAGAAATTGTATTTGTGGCTCAGTGTTGCAAACAATCTGGTCATCCTCGGGTTTTTTAAGTATTACAATTTTTTCGCAGAGTCATTCCAACAAATGTCACAGAAGATGGGGTGGGAGATCCACCCGTACATTCTGGAAATTGTGTTGCCGGTGGGCATCTCCTTCTATACGTTCCATGGAATGTCCTATGTGTTTGACATCCATAACGGCAAGCTGAAACCCACCAGCAATTTTATTGAATACGCCGTGTTTGTTTGCTTTTTCCCGCTCTTGGTGGCTGGACCCATCGAGCGCGCCAATCACCTTCTTCCACAGGTGATCAAGCCGCGCACGTTCCAGTATTCGCAGGCCATGGAAGGTATGCGGCTGATCTTGTGGGGCCTCTTTAAAAAGCTGGTCGTTGCCGATAGTCTGGCGGTGATCGTCAATCAAATTTTTGGGCACCACGAGTCGTACTCCGGGGCAACGCTGGTTTTGGGTGCGGTCTATTTCGCATTTCAGATCTATGGCGACTTTAGCGGGTACACCGACATTGCCCTGGGCACGGCAAAACTGCTGGGCTTTGAACTGCTGACAAACTTCAAGTTTCCCTATTTCTCGAGGGACATTGCAGAATTTTGGCGTCGCTGGCACATATCGCTGTCGTCGTGGTTCCGCGACTATGTATACATCCCCTTGGGGGGATCAAAAGATGGGAAGTGGGGCTCGTTGAAAAATATCTTTATCATTTTCTTATTGAGTGGATTTTGGCATGGCGCCAAATGGACCTATGTGGTGTGGGGTGGTTATCACGCGTTGTTGTACGTTCCTTTGTTTCTGCTGAATATAAACCGGAAGCACAGCGACAAAATCGTGGCCCACGACAGGAAGCTGCCTACACTGAAGGAGTTCCTCCAAATGAGTTTGGTGTTTGCCATGGTCACGATCGGGTGGGTGGTGTTCAGATCAAGTTCACTGGTCGACGCGGTACACTATTTTGAAGGAATGACCCGGAACCTGTTTGCCATGCCCAAAGAAACGGACGGCCTTAAACTCGTCGTGCTGTTTTTGATCTTGGATTGGTTTGCCCGGAAAGATGAACGCAAACCCCATGCTTTTGTGCGCGACGAGGTCTACATTATCCTGTTGACCATCGCCTTGCTGATTTTTGGAAAGGGGACGAACGAGAACATCGAATTTATTTATTTTCAATTCTAAGAAATGAAGACTTTTCTCATCCGGATCGGGTTTTGTCTCTGCATCGTTTTGCTGTTCGATGTCGCCTATGTGTTTTTAATCGGTGGCAATTTGCGAACCTATGCAAAGAAGTACCTTGACCTTCCCGGAAATGTAGAAGTGCTGGTGCTGGGCGATTCGCATGCTGATCGGGCGTGGTTCAGTAACACCGATAAAAAAGTATATAATTTTGCCAACGGATCGGATAACATTTCCGACATGAAGCAAAAATTTACATTCGCCGCAGAACACAGCCAAGGCGGAACGAAGAGAATTGTCGTGCTCCCATTCGATGCACACTTGATCTCTCCCTACCGGGAGGTCAAACAAAACAATCGCATCAATAACATCCTGAATCACGCCTATTTGAACCAACGCGTGGTCAACGCGCTTCCTTTGATCTTTGACCCGGATACCGAGTTCGATCTGAAGCGGTTTTTCTTGTCCCTTCATAAAAAGCAGACCGATGCTAACCGTTACTTTAGCCGCGCACACGCCACGGCCCGGTTTCAGGATCAATTTCCCGATAGTTTGAAAAGCAGAAAACTTTTGGTGGAGTACCAGGAACTGATTGAAAGCATCCGCGGCAAGGGATATCAGATCATCGCGGTCAAATACCCGGTTCACCCTTTCTATGACTCCTTGGTTCAAGCCGATCCAAGAAGCCGGAGCCTGAACCACGCCATGGACTCGCTGGCACAGGCGAACCACCTGACCGTTTCTGACTTTTCACAGCACATCAAGGCGCCTGAGTTGTTCCTGGATCAAGACCATGTGAACAAGGAAGGATCTTCGATTTTTGTTACAGAGTTTAAAAAAGCATTCTCTCAATAGTATGAATAAGTTGATACGTGCGCTGAAGGGTTTAAAGCTCGCCTTTTCCCATATCGAACGATTTGATTCAAGTTATTTTCGTTCCAAACGGATTGCTATCGTGGGACCGGCAAGCTCGGCCTTCAATACAGACAAGGGCAAAGATATCGACGGTTATGACATTGTGGTGCGGGTAAACAAATCGGCCCTCACGGTCGACGTTGGAAAAAGCAGCAAGGACATCGGGATCCGGACGGACATCCTGTTTCATTGCTTTCTCGAGAACCTGTATAGCGGGGGTGGCCCGCTGGATTTCGAGATGTACCGGCGCCAGGGAATTCAGTATGTGATCAACCCGCGGAACGAATGGACGGGGCTAAGGAATAGCTACAACTTCTATAAGAAGTATTTGTCCGCTCAAAGAACATATGTTCTGCCCCGTGGTTTATACAAACGCATCGCATCGTCATTGAACGGTTTCAGGCCCACGACAGGGTATTCGGCGCTCTACGCATTGCTGGAGGCGGAGTTTGATGAACTGTATATCACAGGCTTCACGTTTTTTAAAACAGCCTATGGCACGGGGTACCGCGATGAAATGAAAGAGTCGGCGCAGGCCCGGAATTTTATGAACGAGGTGGGGCTTCACAATCCTGATGTGGAGCTGCAGGAATTTAAAAAATTAGTGAAACGCCACGCCAACAAGCGCGTCGTGCTGGACCGGGAGCTATCGGAGATACTGGCGAACTACTGACATGAAGATCATTTATATATCCGATTCGGCCATACCTTCATCCAGCCCCAACAGCATTCACGTGATGAAGATGTGTCAGGCGTTTGCTGAGCTTGGCCACGAAGTAGAGCTGATCGGAAAGAATACAACGGCGTGTCTGAAGGATGTGACGGACATTCACCGGTTTTATGCCGTAAAGAATAACTTTCAGTTGAGAGTCTTCCCGTCAAAGGCGTTTAAGGGATCGGGTGCCTACTACAATGTTAGCTTAGGCTGGCGTGTCCTGGGTCTGCAGGCTGATCT
Source organism: Chryseolinea soli (assembly GCF_003589925.1). Classification (NCBI taxonomy): domain Bacteria; kingdom Pseudomonadati; phylum Bacteroidota; class Cytophagia; order Cytophagales; family Fulvivirgaceae; genus Chryseolinea; species Chryseolinea soli. Next base: position 5,199,213 of record NZ_CP032382.1, read on the forward strand.
GATCTATACGCGCTCCATCACTGCTGCATATTTCTTGCTTCTTTTCGGGAAAGCCGTGGCCTTTGAAGTGCACGAACCTTTCGAAGGCAAAGGCACAAGACTAAAAAAGATGTTTCGCTTCATCGTCCATCACAAAAAATTGGTGAAGCTGGTGGTGATCTCTGCCGCCCTTAAGGATTACTACCGGAATACATTCAATGTCGCCGAGGATCATATTTTTGTAGCACACGATGGAGCAGATCCCTTTCCGCCGGCGTCGCCCGTTCTGAAGAACGATGCCTTTAAAATTGGCTATGTGGGAAGCTTGTACCCAGGAAAAGGCATGGAGATTTTAATTCCCCTGGCGGAACAATGCCCACAGATTCAATTCCACATCCTGGGCGGAAATTCAAAACAGATCGCAGAAAATAAAGAGCGTGCGAAAGGTTTGGAGAATCTCTTTTTTCACGGGTTTAAATCACAGCAGGAGCTTCCGGCCTATGTGGTTTCGTTTGATGCGGTCATCGCGCCGTACACAGCCTACATAAAAGTGAGTGAGAAAACTGGGGCCAACAACCTGGCGCTGTGGATGTCGCCGTTGAAGATATTTGAATACATGTCGTCGGGCAAGGCCATCATCACATCCGATCTTCCCGTGATTCGCGAGATCTTGGAGCACGGGCAAAATGCCTTGTTGTGCGACCCTGCAGACCTGGCGCAGTGGAAATCCGCCGCCGTGCAACTGAGCCAGGACGACGCATTGAGAGCGACGCTTGCCGGGAATGCGCTGCGTCTGTTCACGGGGCATTATACCTGGAAAAAACGGGCGGAACACATACTGAACGCTTTACAGATCTCATGAAGATACTGCAACTCATCCAAAAGCCTCAACTGCGCGGCGCCGAGATCTTTGCTTGCCAACTGTCCAATCATTTGCTGGACGAGGGACATGACGTGCGCATGATCGCATTGCTGAGCGGTGATGCAAGCATGCCGTTTCGAAACAAGATCGAAACCCTTGATCTGTCTTTATCAAAGCGTTTTTTTGATTTTGCAGGGTGGAAGAAACTTGCGAACGCGATCGAAGAGTTTCAACCCGACATCGTACAATCGAACGCCGGCGACACTTTGAAGGTGGCTGCATTGTCAAAACTTGTTTATCGCTGGAAGGCCCCCATCATTTTCAGGAATGCAAACCTGGTGAGTGGTTTTGTGAACACGTGGTCGAAACGGATGTTCAATGGCTTTTTGGTGAAGCAGGTCAGCTACGTGATCTCGGTGAGCGAACTGTGTCGTCTCGATTTTATAAAAACCTATAACGTATCACCGGCGAGGACCAGGATGGTGCCCATCGGTATCGAACCGCACAAGCTGGATGCTGAACTGCCGGCCGATGTAAAAAAATATTTTGAGGGACACCGGGTGCTGGTGAACATCGCCAGCTTGGTTCCGGAGAAGAACCACGAGGCATTGATTCGACTGGCGGCTAGCCTTGCCACGCAAAAGCTAAACGTAAGAATATTAATTCTGGGGGATGGAAAACTGCGCGCCACCCTGCAACAGAAAATTGAAGCACTGGGTCTCAAAGACAACATAGTGTTGTTGGGCTATCGGAACGACGTCCAATCTATTCTTCAGCACTCCAACGGTTTTGTATTGCCCAGTAATATTGAGGGATTGCCGGCGGTGATCCTCGAGGCCTTCTATTGTAAGGTGCCTGTGGTCGCTACCAACGTGGGAGGGATCAGCGAAGTGGTGGTGAACGAACAAACCGGCTGGTTGGTAGCGCGCGGCAATGACAACGATCTTTTAAACGCAACGCGCGAAGTGTTGACCGATCAGGCAAAGTGTGCACTCGTAACCGAGAATGCCTATCGACTCGTGACCGGGGATTTCACCAATCGAGCTATCGCACATCGCTTTAGCGAAGCCTATAAAGACGCGCTTGAAAAGAATCGATAACACCTTTAAAATCATAATCAGTTGCAACCTAAAATCAAAGTCTTACACTTGATCAAAAGCCTTGGACGAGGGGGTGCGGAAATGTTGCTTCCCGAAACGTTGAGGTTGCACGATCAGGCGAAGTTTGAATTCCACTATATCTATTTCCTGCCGTGGAAAGATGCCATGGTGGATGCGATTCGCAGTCAGGGTGCCAGGGTAACCTGTTTGGCCGCAAATAATAACGTGCAGTTGATTGCGAGGGCCAAGGCCGTGGCCAATTATATCCGTGACCATCAGATTGCGTTGGTACACGCGCATTTGCCCTGGGCGGGAATTGTGGCCCGTCTGGTGGGAAAGATGACGGGTGTTCCGGTTATCTATACCGAACACAATAAGCAAGAGCGATATCATTTTGCTACGCGGTGGATGAACCTGGCCACGATGAACTGGCTCCGCCGGGTGATTGCCGTGTCAGAAGACGTTGAGCAGTCGATTCTTAAACACAAGCCGAAATTGCGTCCACCTGTGCAGACGGTTTTGAATGGTGTGAACACCGAACGGTTTGCTCCAGGTTTGTTTGAGCCATCGGCCATCCGGTCGGCACTGAAAATTCCCGATCATGCTGCGGTGATCGGTACCATTGCCGTGTTTCGTTTTCAAAAGCGGCTCGATCTGTGGATCGACATCGCGAAGCGCATACTCGCACAGAAGCCCGATACCCATTTTATCATCGTAGGCGACGGTCCGTTAAAAGAACTCCTGCATATCAAACAAACAGAGCACGGATTGGAAAACAACCTGCACTTTGTCGGTGTTCAGGTAGAAGTTCGTCCCTATCTGGCAAGTTTTGATCTGTACATGATGAGCTCCATCTTCGAAGGCTTGCCCATTGCCCTGCTCGAAGCCATGGCCTCGGGCTGTGCCGTGATCAGCACCGATGCCGGGGGCATTAAAGAAGTGATCCGGAACGAGCGGGATGGATTGGTGTGCTCAGTGGACGACCCTTTTCGATTGGTTGACTTTGCCGTGGAGCTGATCACCAACAAGGAAAAAAGAAAGACACTGGCAGCAAACGGGCGGACGAGGGTAATGGAGAGCTTCAGTATGGTAAAAATGGTCAAGGAGTTGGAGGAGATCTATACGCTCGAGACGGGTGCAAGGGCATAATTTTTCGCCAGGCAATCCCGAAAATCGGGTCGGTTTTTGACTTCGACAGAAGGAAAATTAATCGTACTTTGCATATTAAGGAAGACTAACTATGGAGATTAGGCCGGCCAGTGAACAGGACATTCCTGCGATCGTAGTGTTGTTGAAGTTGAGCTTGGGGGAGGACTTGATGCCCAAGTCGGAGGCGTACTGGCGATGGAAACATGTCGACAATCCCTTTGGTCCGTCTCCTGTCTTGCTGGCGTTTGACAAGGATTTACTGGTGGGAGTACGGGCCTTCATGCGTTGGAGATGGAGGCTCGGAAACGAAGTGTTTGAGGCCGTCAGGGCTGTCGACACCGCCACCCACCCGGAATACCAGGGCAAAGGCATCTTCAAGAAACTGACCCTGACTTTGCTGGAGAAGTGCCGCCAGGAAGGCTTTCATTTTGTTTTTAATACCCCCAACAAAAGCAGTATGCCCGGGTATATAAAGATGGGATGGGAAGAAGGCGGGAAGTTACCCGTCAAGTTGAAATGTGTGAAGCCGCTCTCGATGATGTTGCACGTGGCAGGATGGAAGGGGGAGGGCCGGGCGTTCACGGGAGACAATCCGCTAAAGGAACTGTTAAAGGAAAACAACCTGGAGAACGTACTGCTTAGCGATCGCGCAGGGCAAAAAGGAATCATCACCGACCATTCGCCGGCGTCACTAAAGTGGAGATATCACGATGTTAGCGTTGCTCAATACTTTGGGGTGGGCATTGAAAAAGGGGGAGCCCTCCGCGCAGCGGCATTTTACCGGGTGAAGAACACCAAAGCCGGAAATGAGTTGCGGGTAACGGATGTTTTCATGGAGTCTGCGGCCTATAAAAATGACGTGGCGGCGCTGCTCCAGGAGAGAATGAAAATGCACGATGCAGAATATATGACGCTCTCGGCTGCGCAAGAGCCGGTGGCGCTGCGAGGTCTTGTACCGAACCTGGAGATGCGTATTGGGCCCATGGTGACGCTTCGTGAAATGAATGCAGCACCGATGGACAAGCTGAGGAACTTTAATCAATGGAGGCCGTCATTAGGAGACCTCGAATTATTCTAAATGTTCAATAATTTGTATGAGGATGTAACATAAGGAGCAAATGCTTTAAGTTATAGCGGAGCCAAAGTTTAACCCCCCCAACAATGGAAACCCGATTCGCAACCGAAGATGATATCCCGGCAATCATTGATTTGCTAAAAACCGGACTGGGAGAAACCTTGGTTCCAAAATCGGAAGGCTACTGGCGTTGGAAGCATTTGGAGAATCCCTTCGGAGATTCTCTTGTTTTACTGGCCGTCAAAAAAGAAAACATAATCGGAGTGCGTACCTTTATGCGGTGGCAGTGGAAAGTAGGAGAGGAACCCATTGAAGCCGTGCGCGGCGTCGACACCGTGATTCATCCGGACTATCAGGGCAATGGCATTTTTGGTGAACTCACCATGGAGCTTATGAAAAAATGTGAGGAGAAGGGGTATCATATATTGTTCAGCACTCCCAATGAAAGGAGCAAAAGAGGGTATTTGAAGTTAGGCTGGGAGAGACCGGACCACTTGCCCGTCAACGTAAAAGTCATCAGGCCATTTAGGATCCTGACGAACGTGCTGAGAAAAAGGAAGCCGCTCGAGCCCGGTCAGGGAGTACACAACTCGGTGGCCTATTATCTGTCCAGACCCGATCTGGACGCACTGCTGGTGATGAATGAAAAACACTATCCCTCCAAGATCATCACAGCGCATACCCGGCAGAGTTTGCAGTGGCGATATGCCCAGGTGCCCGTGGGGCGGTATTATGCGATTGGTGTGGAAATGCAGGGAACAAAGGCATTGTGTTTTTACCGGTTGAAGTCGACGTATGCCGGAACAGAGATGAGAATAACGGATATCTTCCTGGAGTCTGCCAGGTTTGAGAAAGATTTAAAGAACGTGCTGGTGAAAAAGATTGTGGAACATGATATCGATTTTGTGACCTCGGGAAGTTTCAATGTGGCGCGCCTGGTGAGCGGTGTTTTGGCATTGTCAAGGAAATCGATTGGTCCCTGCGTCACCACGCATAAAATTTCCTTGCCGGACCTAAGGAATTTTGGTGGATTTGCAAACTGGAGTCCTTCCTTGGGTGACCTTGAACTTTTTTAGCAGATGCTTGGAGGTATACTAGTGATCATATTTGGCACCGTCATCTCGTTTGTTCATATCGACGCGCTGAAGAAAAGCCATCCCGGCATAGACACGGGACTGCTGAAGAGAATGTTTCTATACCACGTTGTGTTGAGCTTGTGCTATTTTGGTTACATCATGTTTAACCCGTCCGACTCACGGGCCTACTACGAGAAGATCACACTTGATTTCCGGGGCGACACGTGGGGAAGTTTTTACGGTACCAGCACAACGTTCATTGAGTTTGTCGGGTATCCTTTTGTAAAATACATGGGTTTTTCGTTTGAAGCCATGATGGCTTTATTCTCCCTTTTTGGTTTTTACGGATTCCTCTACTTCTACATATTCTTCAAGGAAAATATAAAGTTCAAGCACACCTTTGCGGGCTACGATTTGCTGACGCTCACATTCTTTCTTCCCAACCTTCATTTTTGGTCCGCTTCGCTTGGAAAAGGGTCGATCATTTTTCTGGGGCTTGGATTGTTCTTTTACAGTATCAGTAAGATACCCACTCGCCTCGTCGCCTTGGCCTTGGGTTCGTTCATCATCTATCACGTGAGGCCTCACGTCATGCTGGTCGTATTGGTGTCGTCGGCTATAGGATTCATTTTTACTACCAAAGGCGTGAGCATTGCGTTGCGGGTGCTTTTTCTGGTGGGGGCGTCCATTGCATTCTTTTTTATCTATAAGGATGTGCTCACCATGGTGGGGATAGACGAAGAGCAATTGGTCTCACAAAGTTTCGGCTTGTCCAACCGGGCGAAAGAACTGAGCAAAGCCACGTCGGGTATAGACATCAGTCAATATAGTTTGCCCCTCCAGGTTTTTACATTTTTGTACCGGCCATTGTTTTTTGATGCCCCGGGTCTTCTGGGGATCATCGTTTCTTTTGAAAACGTTTTTTATGTCATGGTATCCCTGACCCTCATCGGGAGTTTTCGGGGAATCAGGTTTCTCGTCATGGGTAATTTTTTGGCCAAGAGCGCCTTTTTAAGTTTTATTACCATCTCGATTGCCCTGGCGCAGATTTCCGGAAATCTGGGTCTGGCCATGCGGCAAAAAAGTCAGGTGATGATCTTGCTCATGTATGTGATATTGGCATTTCGCGATGACGAGTCGTTAAAAGTATGGCGACGAGAGCAAATCAGAAAGAAATTCAAACGAGAGGCTCAAAGTCTCAGGATGCAACCCACCACGCCCAAACCTTCCGTATGACGTCCACCTTCATCATCTCCCTCGACTTCGAACTGCACTGGGGTGGCTTTGAAAAATGGCCGTTGGAGAATTACCGGCAGTATTTTCTAAATACACGGAAAGTCATTCCCGAGATGCTCCAACTTTTCCAGCAACACGATGTGCACGTCACCTGGGCCACCGTGGGCATGCTTTTTCATTCGGACAAGCCATCGCTGGAAAAAAATATACCCGTGTTAAAACCCACGTATGCGCTACCGGAACTTTCGGCGTACCAGTATATAAAAACAAAAGGCATAGGCGAAGACGAAGAAGGAGACCCGTTTCATTTTGCCGGCAGCCTGGTGAACCGCATCCAGCAAACCGCCGGACAAGAGTTGGCCTCGCATACTTTTGCGCATTACTACTGCAATGAGGCGGGGCAAACCGTAGAGCAATTCAAAGCCGATCTCGGTGCGGCACAACAGTCGGCCGCGGTCCATGGAGCCAAACTGCGTTCGCTCGTATTTCCCCGCAACCAGTTCAACGAAGAATATTTGAAAGCCTGTCATCAACAAGGTTTCGTCGCCGTGCGCGACAATCCCCGCGACTGGTTCTGGAACATTCGAAGCACCCAGGGCGAGTCGATGTGGAAACGCCTGAACCGGGGTTTGGATGCTTATTTGCCGGTGGGAGAAGCCAACACTTATCCCTTGGCCAGCGTCAAGAGAACTCCAGGGCTACCGTTGTGTATCCCCGCCAGCCGGTTGCTGCGTCCGTACCGGCCCAAGGAATTGTTTCTCAACAGCATGAAGATCGCGCGCATCCAGACCGAAATGGAGCGTGCGGCGAAACAGCAGCTGGTGTATCACCTGTGGTGGCACCCCCATAACTTTGGAAATTATCCCGCGCAAAGCATGGAAGGCTTGAAGCGCATCCTCGATACTTTTGCCGTCTGTCGCGAGCGCTATGGCATGACCAGTCTGTCCATGGGCGAGACCGCAGACCTTATCTTGTCGCAACATGAATAACAAAAGGCCTGTCCTGCTTCGCATCACTACGGTCCCCATTTCATTGCATCTTCTGCTGAAAGGCCAGTTCCGCTACATGAAAGAGCAGGGCTATGATGTCTATACGCTCAGCGCCGACGGTCCCGAGATCCCCGAAGTGGAAAAAGAAGGCGTGCCTCACCTGATGCTGCCGTTCACCCGGAAAATAACGCCCCTCCAGGACCTGGTTTGTCTCGTAAAATTGATCCGCCTCATCCACCGGATCAAGCCCGACATCGTGCACACCCATACGCCCAAGGCCGGTCTGCTCGGCATGATGGCCGCGCGTTGGTGTGGGGTGGACGTTCGCATGCACACCGTGGCCGGCCTTCCCCTCATGGAAGCCACCGGGCTGAAGCGGAAAGTGCTGGAGCTCACCGAGAAGATCACCTACGCCTGTGCCAACCACGTCTATCCCAATTCAACCGGCTTGAAGACGTTTATGCTGGAGTCGCTCAACACCAGGCCGCGCAAGGTTTCCATCATCGGCAAAGGAAGCAGCAATGGCATCGACACCACATTCTTCCAACGAACGCCGGCCTTAGAGGAGCAGGCCCGCACCTGGCGGCAGCAGCAAGGCATCGAGAGCGGCGACGTGGTCTTTTCCTTTGTCGGGAGGATCGTGCGCGACAAGGGCATTGTAGAGCTAACGGAGGCCTTTAAAATGCTAAAGGCAAAGCAAGCTTCCACGGGGAAGGCGTCGCGGTTGTTCCTGGTTTTGGTTGGTCCCTTCGAGCAGGACTTGGATCCGTTGCCGCCGGAGGTGCTCTCGTTCTTGCAGCAAGACAAGGCTGTGGTCCTGGCGGGCTTTCAGCGCGACGTTCGTCCCTGGATCATGGCCTCCGATGTATTCGTATTCCCCAGTTACCGCGAGGGATTCCCGAACGTGGTGATGCAGGCCTGCCTGCTCGGGGTGCCCTGCGTGGTGTCGGACATCAACGGCTGCAACGAGATCATCCAGGATGGAGCGACCGGCCTCATCGTGCCGCCCAAGAACAGCACGGCCCTGGCCGCGGCAATGGAAGTGTTGATGCAGGATGGGGAGAAGCGCAGCACCTTTGCCACAAAAGCCCGCGACTACGTGGCCACGCACTTTGACCGCGTGCAGGTATGGACCGCCATACAACGGGAATATGAGCGCCTCATGGCCGAAGCCGCCACGCGTTCGTGAGTATTTCGCGAAGGTTAAGAAATTCGGCACACCATTCGCAATACCTTCATCGTATTTGAAGTGGCGTTATCCGCCTCATTCGGAAAACAAGCCTAAGAGGCTTTCAGAACAGACGGTTTTGAAAGCCTCTTCCTTTTTTGCGCCCATCCTTACCCTGATCGTTGTTCGCTTTTTGTGGAACAAACTCCTCAGCGGTGGGGAAAAGTGTGGATCAATGCCACCAGTCCCCGCCAAATCGCCGACACGAAATAAGTTCTAACCTTTCATCAATCTCCCTCGTATTACACTATTTGAATTTTATAACTTTGAACCATGCAGAAAAAAGAGACGCTGGCAGATTTTTACAAGCGTTATCCCCAAAAGGCCCGGCCCGAAGACGAGCCTGGAGCGGTCCAGAACGAACTGGGCCACTTCAACGTTAGCTCGCGCGAATTCTGCAAGAAATTTGCCCCCTACAACCGCCGCGATTTTTATAAGATCTCGCTCATCATCGGCGAGGGGATCTTGTACTATGCCGACAAAGCGATCGAGATCAATCGCACCGCGCTGGTTTTCTTTAATCCCAACGTGCCGTATTCCTGGGAGGCCACATCCGAAAAGCAAGCGGGCTATTTCTGCTTGTTCACCGAAGGATTTATCAACGTACACCGGAACAACAGTCTGCTGGAGTCGCCGCTGTTTCAGATCGGCGGAAACCCCGTGTTCTTTATTAATAAAGAGCAGCAGGACCACCTGAGCCAGATCTACCAAAAAATGCTTCAGGAGATAGATTCGGGCTATATTTATAAGTATGAGCTGTTGCGAAACTACGTGCACCTCATCATCCACGAAGCGTTGAAACTGCAGCCGGCGGATGCCTATTTTAAATACGCCAACGCCTCATCGCGCATCGCCGCTTTATTTATCGAACTCCTAGAGCGACAGTTTCCCATCGATTCCCCCGATCATGTGTTGAAGCTGCGCACAGCAAACGATTACGCCGAACGACTGTCTGTTCACGTCAATCATTTGAACCGCGCCGTCAAAGAAGTAACGGGCAAGACCACCACCGAGCACATCACCGAACGGGTCATCAAAGAATCCAAGGCATTGTTGAAGCATACGGGCTGGAGCGTCTCCGAAATCGCGTACGGACTGGGATTTGAGTACCCCGCGTACTTCAATACCTTTTTCAAAAAACAGACACACCTTACGCCGACTTCTTTCCGGCAGTAAGATTGTTTGAATTTTATAAGTATTGGTTTGAAATGTATAAGCCTTCAGGGCCACCCCACGGGTAGCTTTGTCGTATACAAAGCATATGAAATACAGAACACTGGGAAACACAACCGAAAAGCTATCCGCCGTTGGTTTAGGATGCATGGGGATGAGCTTTGCGTACGGCCCGATCGACAACACCGAATCGATCGCCACGCTCCACCTCGCACTGGACCTGGGAATTAATTTCTGGGATACGGCTGATATGTATGGCAAGGGACACAACGAAGAGCTGATCTCGCAAGTGCTCGTGCCCAACCGCGACAAGATCTTTATCGCCACCAAGTTCGGCTTCCGCAGCCGCGAGGATGGCTCCACGTATTTCGACGGCTCTGTCGCACACCTGAAGAAAGCGGTGGAAGACAGTTTGCGCCGTCTGAAGATCGACACCATCGACTTGTACTACGCACACCGCATCGACCCGAACGTGCCCGTGGAGGAAATGGTGGGTGCCATGGCCACGCTGGTGAAGGAGGGTAAAGTGCGCTACCTCGGCCTGTCCGAAGCCTCCGCGGTCTCGATCCGAAAAGCACATCGCGTACACCCCATCACTGCCTTGCAAAGCGAGTACTCGCTGCTGACGCGCGACGTGGAGAAAGAGATCCTGCCGCTGTGCCGTGAGCTGAACATCGGGTTCATTCCCTATAGCCCGTTGGCCCGCGGACTGGTGACGGCTACTGTGTCCGACACCAACAAGCTCGCCGCCGATGACTTCCGCAGAACACTGCCGCGCTTCAACGACCAGCACATGGACAACAATCGCAAGCTGGTAGATGCGTTTGCCGCCTTTGCCAAAGAAAAGCAATGCACGCCTTCACAACTGGCCTTAGCCTGGGTGCTGGCACAAGGCGAAGACATCATCCCCATACCGGGCACGAAGCGCAGAAAATATCTCCAGGAAAATGCCGACGCCACAAAAGTAGATTTGCTGCCGGCCGACCTGAAAGCCATCGAAGCCTTACTGCTTAAATATCCGGATACAGGACAGCGGTATAGCGAAGGATCAATGAAACTGGTCAACCATTGACCATCAAAAAAAATGTTCGGTCAAAGGGCCGAAAGCATGAATAAGGTCCGTGATAAACGGCTGCACGTATTGAAAAATTAAACATGTTCATCAAGAGGAGAAAACCACCATTCGAATCGACACCCCCTTCTAAGAGTTTACACGATCCCGGAAAACGATTGCACCACCCACCGGATGAAGCGAAAAGGAACAGCAGTTCTGCTTCCCGGTATAGCACGTCCAATATGAATAGAACGATTACCACAGGCGTATCGCCCTCACGCGCGGGCTATGCGTTTTTATTTTTAGTCTGGGCAGGATGTCTCCTGTCTCTCTTTTCCCCACACTCCCTGCAGGCGCAGGATGCGGGCGTATTGAAATTATCGGAAGCGGTCACCGAAGGCCTCCGGAACTATCAGAGCATTCAAGCCAAGCGGCAATACCTGGAAGCATCCGAAGCCATGTCGAAGAACGCCCGCAATGATTATCTGCCCAATGTTATCGCCTCCGTGCAGCAAAACTATGGCACGGTGAACGGGCAATTCGGACCGCTGGGAGCGGTAGGGGTGCTCGGCGTATCGTCGGCCGGACCGGTCTACAGCGACGAAAGCTGGAACGCTGCTTTTGGCGCGCTCTATATCGTGAACGCCAACTGGGAAGTGTTCACGTTTGGCCGCGTACAGTCGCGCATTCAACTGGCCGACGCGCAAGTGCGTCGCGACTCGGCTGACCTGGAGCAGGAGCGGTTCATTCACAGCGTGAAGATCGCGGGCTCATATCTCAACTTGCTGGTGGCACAACAATTCATCCGCAATGCCGAAGCCAACCTGCGCCGTGCTGAAGCCGTACGCCAGAACGTTCGCGCACGCGCGTTGACGGGACTCAACCCGGGAGTAGACTCATCCCTGGCCAACTCGGAAGTGTCTCGCGCCAAGCTTTCGCTGATCGAAATGCGAACCAACGAGCAACAGGTCACCAACCAGCTCGCACAGTTGCTCAATATGACGGCGGATTCCTTTGCATTGGATACCACGTTCGTGGGAAACACGCCGCAGAACTTTAACACCGGGCTGGAACTGGCCAACAATCCGCAGGTGAAATTTTACCAGGCACGCATCGAGCAGGCCAACAGCGCTGCCCGTGTGGCCAAGCGCAGCATGCTGCCGGGCGTCAACTTGTTTGGTGTTTATCAGGCGCGGGGTTCGGGCTTCCAATACAATTACACCCCGGAGTTTCCCGATCGCTACACCACCGACTATGGCAAGGGTGTTAATCCTACGCGCTACAACTACGTGGCCGGTGTGAGCATCGCCTGGAACCTGGTGAGCCCCATCAAGGTGCGGCAACAGGCGCGCGCCCAACGGTTTGTCAGCGAAGGGTATCGTTACGAATACGAGCAGATCAATACCCAGCTGAAGAACCAACTCATTTTCTCCGATCAACGCATCACCAACAGTTTACAAAGCTTGCAGGAGGTGCCGCTGCAATACCGCGCCGCTTCCGATGCTTATCTTCAAAAATCAGTCTTGTACAAAAACGGCCTCACCACCATTGTCGACTTGCAGGTGGCCATGCTGGCACTGAACAAGGCGGAGGTAGACCGAAGCGTCGCCTACATCAATGTGTGGCAAGCGTTGCTGTTGAAAGCAGCCGCTACCGGTGATTTCGATTTATTCATTAACCAGGCTCCGTAAGTATGAACTTAATACGCTTAGCACTTCGCAAACCCATTTCTATTCTGGTGTTGGTGGCCGGCCTGCTCTTCTTTGGCATCGGCGCCGTTCGCTCCATCAAGATCGATATTTTCCCGGCCATGAACCTGCCCGTGATCTATCTCTCGCACCCGTACGGGGGATTCACGCCGACGCAGATGGAGGCTTATTTTGGAAAGCAATACGTGAACATCCTGTTGTATGTGAACGGTATCAAAAGTATCGAAACGCGCAACACGCAAGGGCTCACGCTGATGAAGATCACGTTCTATCCCGGCACCAACATGGCGCAAGCCGCTGCCGAGTTGAGCGCCTTTGCCAACCGCATCCAGGCCATCTTCCCACCGGGGTCACAGCCACCGTTCATCATCCGCTTTGATGCGTCCACGTTGCCGGTAGGGCAGTTGGTGTTGTCGAGCGAAACGCGATCGAACAATGAACTGATGGACCTGGCCAACGTGTACGTGCGCGCATCGTTCACGTCCATCCCAGGCCTGGTGGCCGCACCGCCCTTTGGTGGAAACCTGCGCACCGTCGTGATCAAGGCCGACCCCGAGCTGCTGCGTTCGCACAACCTCACGCCCGACCAGTTGGTGGAGGCGCTCCGGTTGAACAACCAATCGGCGCCTTCCGGAGGCATGAAGATCGGCGACATCAACTACATCACCCCGACAAACAACCAGATCAAAAAGATCAAAGACTTTGAACGTATCCCGTTGTTCAAAGGCGATGTACAAAACCTCTACCTCGGCGATGTCGCCACGGTAGAAGACGGCGCCGACATCACCACGGGCTATGCCCAGGTGAATGGCAAACGCTCCGTGTACCTCAACATTGCCAAGTCGGCCGATGCGTCTACCTGGGAAGTCGTACAGAAACTGAAACAAAACCTCCCGACGTTCCAAGCGCAGTTGCCGGACGATGTGAAATTGTCATATGAATTTGACCAGTCCACCTATGTGATCAACGCCGTGAAGAGCCTCATTTCCGAAGGAGCCATCGGCGCGATCCTCACGGGGTTGATGGTGCTCTTGTTCCTCGGCGACCCAAGAGGTGCGCTCATCGTGATCCTCACCATCCCCACGTCGATCATTTCCGGTGTGTTGTTCCTCCAATTGTTTGGGCAGACCATCAACATCATGACGTTGAGCGGGCTGTCACTGGCCATCGGTATTCTCGTGGACGAATCGACGGTGACCATTGAAAATATTCACCAGCACCTTGACATGGGCAAGCCCAAGGCATTGGCCATTTGGGATGCGTGTAAGGAGATCGCTTTCCCCAAACTGCTCATCCTGTTTTGTATCCTCGCTGTGTTTGCTCCCGCGCTCACCATGGTGGGCATCCCCGGTTCGCTGTTCTTGCCCCTGTCGATGGCCATCGCGTTTTCGATGATCACGTCCTATTTGCTGTCGCAAACTTTTGTGCCCGTGTTGGCCAACTGGATCATGAAGGGACACAAGCCGAAGGCAGGAGAGGAGGAGGTGCATTTTGATGCCGCCAGCGCTGCCGATCTGAAAGTGAAAATGCTCGAAGCGCAAGAACACGGTGGCAACGGCAAGCTGAAGGGCTTTGCACGCTTCCGTCATAACTTCCTGGAGTTCCTCGACCACATCATGGTCCGCCGTAAAACGGTGGTCACCGTCTATCTCATCGTGGCCATCGGCGCCGCCGTCACGTTGCTGAGTACGATCGGCCGCGACGTGCTGCCCAAAGTAACGTCGGGTCAATTCCAGGTGCGCCTGCGCGCCCCGGATGGAACGCGTATCGAGCGTACGGAACAAAAAACGATCAAGGCCATCAGCATTCTCAAGGATTTGGTAGGAGAGGAGAACATCGGCATCACGTCAGCGTTCATCGGGCAGCACGCGCCGTTGTTTTCCATCAGTCCCATCTACTTGTTCACCAGCGGCTCGCAAGAGGCCGTGTTGCAAGTGGCGTTGAATGAGGAGTATGAAGGCAACATGGACGAATTGAAGGATAGGTTCCGGGCCAAAATGAAAGAGACCCAACCCGATGTGCGGGTGTCGTTCGAACCCATCGAGCTCACCGACAAGATCCTGAGTCAAGGATCGCCCACACCGGTGGAAGTGCGCATCGTAGGGCGCAATAAAAAACTGAACGAACAATATGCGAAGAAGGTAGTGGCCAAGCTGAAAGAGATCGATTATCTCCGCGACGTTCAGATCGCGCAGCCCATCAACTATCCTGCCCTCAACATCAACATCGACCGCACACGCGCGGCACAGTTGGGAGTGGACCTGACGGATATTTCGCGTTCGCTCATCACGTCCACGTCGTCGTCGCGCTATACGGAGAAAAACGTGTGGCTGGACGAGACGTCAAACCTGAGCTATGCCGTGCAGGTTCAAATACCGGAAAATCAAATCACGTCGGTGGAAGAGTTGGGCGAGCTCCCGATTCTCCGCAACCAGTCGCGTCCCGTGCTGAACGATGTGGTCACCTTTGAGCAAGACACCACCTACGGGGAAGCCGACAACCTCGGCGCATTGCCTTCCTTGTCCGTGACCGCCAACCTGCGCGGCACCGACCTGGGCACGGCAACCGCCGACGTAAAGAAGGCCCTTCAAGGATTGGGCGAGATTCCCCGCGGCATGGTGATCGAACCCATCGGGCTCAGCCTGGTGCTCACCGAAACACTCGACAATTTACAGTCGGGTCTGTTGGTGGCAATCGTGGTGATCTTCCTCATGCTTTCCGCAAACTTTCAGTCCTTTAAGGTATCGGCCGTGGTGCTCACCGCTGTGCCCGCCGTGATCCTGGGGGCGTTAGGCATGTTGCTCATCACCGGCTCCACCCTAAACCTGCAATCGTATATGGGCATCATCATGTCGGTAGGGGTGTCCATCGCCAACGCGGTGTTGCTCATCACCAACGCCGAGCAGTTGCGCCTGCACAACGGCGACGCGCTGTTGTCGGCCCGCGAGGCAGCAGCCCTGCGGTTGCGCCCCATCCTCATGACCACGGTGGCCATGGTGGTGGGTATGATCCCCATGGCGATCGGCCATGGACAAGGCGGCGACCAGGTGGCCCCGTTGGCACGCGCCGTGATCGGCGGGTTGCTGGCGTCTACCGTAGCCGTTGTGGTAGTGCTGCCCCTCGTGTTTGCCTGGGTGCAAGGAAAAACCACCACACAATCCGTATCCCTCGATCCTGAAGACAAAGACAGTAAATTTTATATCCCGTCATGAGACAGACTATGAACCACCCAACCATACATTTTAATCGCTTTGCCGTGCTCACCAGCCTGGCGGCCATCACCCTGGCTTCGGCCGTCCTCGTGGGGTGTGGCGCATCGGCGGGCAAACCCGAAAAAGAAGCTCCCGCGCCCGCAATGGAAGTGCTTTCCGCGCAACGCCAAAAGCTGGCCACCTCCCTGCACATTCCCGGCGAGTTGATCTCTTTTCAACAAGTGGACCTGTATGCGCGCGAGAACAGCTTCGTGAAAAAGATCTATGTCGACGTCGGCACGGAAGTGAAAGAGGGTCAACTGCTGGCCACGCTGGAAGCGCCCGAGATCACCTCGCGGCTCAACGGTGCGGCATCGCGTCAGAAATCGCAGGAGGCTGTATATCAAGCTAGCAAAGCCAACTACGAACGCTTGCTCGAAACCAGCAAGACCCCGGGCACCATTTCACAAAACGACCTGGATCAGGCTCGTGCCAAAATGAACTCAGACTATGAGCAGCTTGCATCGGCCACCGCCTTCCAAAATGAAGTCGTGAACACGCGCAACTACCTGGAGATCCGCGCTCCGTTTGGCGGCGTCATCAGCGCCCGTAATGTGAACCCCGGTGCCAACGTGGGCCCTGCCGGCAAGGGTTCTGAAAAACCATTGTTCACGCTGCAGGAGCAACAACATATGCGCCTCGTGATCTCTGTACCCGAAGCCTACACGTCCTACCTGGCCACTGGCGACGACGTGGACTTTAAAGTGAAAGCCCGCAGCAACGAAACTTTCCACGCCAAGATCACCCGTCACGCCGGCGCGCTCGACACACGGTTGCGCGCAGAACGGGTGGAGATGGATGTGATGAACAAAGACAAAAAATTACTCCCCGGCATGATCGCCGACGTCACCATTCCCTTGGACAAGAATGACAGCACGTTCGTTGTGCCCAAGTCGGCCGTGGTCAATGCAGCGGAAAATATCTTTGTCATCCGCATCAAAGACAACACCGTCGAGTGGGTAGACGTTGAGTTAGGTCGCTCGGCCTATGGCCTGACCGAGATCTATGGCAAACTGGAACCGGGCGATCAGCTCGTGCGGGTTGCCAGCGAAGAGATCCGCAATGGATCAACAGTGCCGGGTGTGAAAGTGGTAGCCCAACAAAAGTAAGACAGAGAAGAACGAATCCATACATTTCCTAAAAACCCAAACCCAAACATGATCGCAACAAAAGCATACGCAGCTCAAAACGCTGCGGCACCTCTCGCCCCTTTCAATTTCGACCGGCGCGATGTGGGTGTGAACGACGTACAAATCGAAATCCTCTACTGTGGTGTTTGCCACTCCGACCTGCACCAGGTGCGCGACGAATGGGGCGGCTCCATCTTCCCCATGGTGCCGGGCCACGAGATCGTAGGCCGCGTCACAAAAGTGGGCAGCAACGTAAAGCGGTTTGCCGCAGGCGACTTCGCCGGCGTCGGCTGTTTCGTCGACTCCTGCCGCACGTGTCCCAATTGTCAGGCAGGCTTGCAGCAGTACTGCGACAACGGCATGGTGGCAACCTATAACGGTCTCGAGCGCATCACCAAGAAACCCACTTATGGCGGCTACTCCACACAAATTGTCGTGGACCAGGACTACACTCTTAAAGTATCCAACAAACTTCCGCTCGAAGGCGTAGCCCCGCTGCTCTGCGCCGGCATCACCACCTACTCGCCCCTGCGCCACGTGGGCGTAGGCAAAGGCCACAAAGTAGGCGTGCTCGGGCTGGGTGGACTGGGCCACATGGCCGTAAAGTTCGCCGCCTCTTTCGGCGCCGAAGTCACTATGCTCAGCAGCTCGCCTTCCAAAGAAGCCGACGCCAAAAAATTAGGTGCGCACCACTTCGCCCTGACATCCGACAAAAACAAAATGAAGTCCCTGACCAATCACTTTGACTTCATCCTCAACACGGTCTCCGCACCGCACGACTACAGCACCTACCTAAACCTGCTCAACACCAACGGCACCATGATCGTCGTTGGCGTGCCGCCCACACCGTCGGCCATTCCCGCCTTCGACCTCATCATGCGCCGCCGCAACATCATCGGCTCCCTCATCGGCGGTATTCCGGAGACGCAGGAGATGCTGGACTACTGTGCGGATCACAACATCGTTTCCGATGTAGAAGTGATCGACATGCCCTACATCAACGAAGCCTACGAGCGTATGTTGAAGAACGATGTGAAGTACCGGTTTGTGATCGATCTCGCATCACTAAAAAAATAGGACTCAACTAAGCGTCCGCAAAAGCAATAGAGGCACAAAGCACGAAAGGATATTCCCACGTGCTTTGTGCCTTTTGTATTTTCTTTGCTTGCTTCAGCGAAGGAGGGCCCGCCGACTAGCCCGTCGTAGCTTTAGCGAAGGTGAGGCGGTTTAAATGCATTTGGCGGCCCCCCTCGGAGACCTCGGGTCGGGCTATCCGTTCCAAGTCCGCCCAACGCCTGATCCTACGCACTTCGGGCTTTCCACTACTATCCCTGGCCGGTAACCGAAAGCAAATCGCGGGCCTTCATCCCCGATGTAGAAAAATATACTCAGCCGTTGCCGTTGAAACACATCCCGACAGAAGCCTCACAGAATAACAAATGCTCTATCGCGAAAGAAACAAATAGCACCCCGCCCGCCGGATCATGGCATGATATTGTATCTTCGTTAATAAACCCAACCGCCATGATCCAAGAAAACGACATCCTCATCTCACCCGCCACCGCCCGCGAAGTAGTGCTCCTCTTCATCCAGGCCCTCAACGATGAAGACTTCGACACCGCCCGTGATCAACTCCACGACACCATGACCTTCACCGGCGTGCTCGGCACACGTGAAGGAGCCGACGCCTACATCGCCGACATGAAAAAAATGCGCCTCAAATACGACATCAAAAAATCCTTTTCCGATATCACCGACGTCAGCGTTTTCTACGACATCACCATGTCGGGCGTCACCGTATTCTGCAGCGGCTGGTACCGCGTGGAAAATGGGAAGATCAGCTGGTTCAAGGTGGTCTTCGATCCACGTCCCGTGCTGGAACAAAAGAAATAGTTCCGTGCTATGTGCTTCCCACCTGCAAAACAATTGAGTCAAAAAATATAAGGTTGCAAAGTTTTACTAACCTCGGCGAAACCCAACAACCGCAATCTCCCCAAAGCCCGTTGTACTCCGGTGTGAGACCGTTGCCGTCCGGGTCTAAGCCCGGAATACGCCATAGATACGTCATAGATAAGCCAGTATAAGCCTGGCCAGCGCTTCGTCACCGTCGAAATAATCCGTCATCTTCCCAAGGCCCCCTCGTCTCCTGGAGCACTCCCTGGCCGGAAGCCCGCCGCCACAATTTTTTCACCCAGCAACCAGAATATCTCCATTCGCAACCAGACTACCAGCACGACGCTGGTGTGAACGCTACTTTTGAGCCGTATCAAAAGCGCTAGCCCCGCTACGATTTCAAAAAATGACAACCCCCTCTCATCCCGGTCGCGCTTTGCACGATCCCTTGCGACGCATCCTGCACCTTGATGTCTTGTTGCACCGCCAAAGGCTCGTCCTTTTCTTCGCGTTTTGTCTGCACAGCGCTTGTGCCCAGTCCTACCCGGAAACCGTGAAAGTCCTTTTGCCCGATAAGGAGCATGCGGAACTATACAACCCCACCTTCATCATTCGCTGGAAATCAGCAGCGACGGGAATGCTCTACAACGTCACCCTCAAAGACCTTTTCGATGAGGAGTTGCTGAAAATAGAAACGTCAGCAAACAGCATCGACGTGGATTGGAGAAACCCGAAAATAGCCAATGCCGACGCGCTCCTGGTAGAGGTGCAGATCAAAGGAAATGGTAACAGCAAGTCTCCACCCAACCTGGTAAAGAAACTTTCAACGAAAGCTCGTGCGGTCATCGACAAGCTCATCACTGCCGAACCCAGCATCATCAAAGAAGAAAACGCCCGTGGCAAATTGGCACGTGCTGTATTCTATGAAGAGCACCACCTATTGATCGACGCGCTCACCGCTTATGAATATGCCATTTCCCTGGCCGACACTCCGGAGTATCGCGCGGCCTACAAAGCGTTCCTGGTCAAAAATAAAATGGATGACGAGTGATCGTTCGCTTGTCCTACAGAATCTATAAAAATCAAAACCCTCTATGCTTAAAATCAAGTTGTTCTTTTTGGCTTTGCTGTGCCCCCTGATCAGCAGCTTTGGCCAGTTCACCATCAAAGGAAAAATCATCGACCGTCAACAGGCATTACCTTTTGCCACCGTACTCCTGCTCGGCCAGGACTCGGCTGTGGTAAAAGGTGTGATGACGGAAAATACAGGATCGTTTGTTTTTGAGAACCTTTCGCCGGGGAATTATTTTTTATCCGCCTCGATGGTGGGATATATGAAATTTCAATCGCCCCTGATGACGCTCGATAAGAATCTGGTCATACCCGACATCGTCCTCGAAGAATCAGCAACCGCATTGGATGAAGTATCCATCACGGCCGACAAGCCGCTTTTTGAACAGCAAACCGACCGGCTTGTGGTGAATGTGGCCAGCAGCATCACATCCTCGGGCAACACGCTTCTGGAAGTGCTCCAGAAATCACCGGGCGTGGTGGTGAACCGGCAAAGCAACAGTATCGCGATCAATGGAAAAACCGGTGTGCGCATTATGATCAACGATAAAGTAGTCCAAATGCCGCTGGATGCAGTCGTGCAGATGTTGGATGGCATGAGCGCATCGAACGTGGAGAAAATCGAACTCATCACTACGCCACCGGCAAAATATGATGCCGAGGGAAACGGAGGGATCATTCATATCGTGATGAAAAACAATGAAGACCTCGGCACAAACGGGTCCTTCGGATTGACGCTGGGATACCGGGGTGCGGAGACGTTGGGAGCTAACTTTGCGCTGAACCACCGCGCAAAAAAGACGGCATGGTTCCTGGAATACTCCTGGCTAAGAAATCACAACTGGCACGCGATGACGATGGTGCGAAAGTCGCTCGGCGATGGATTCCCCGTGACGATCAACGACCGCAGCGACCGCGAGAATTGGACGACACAACAAAACCTGAACGCCGGCTTTGAATGGAAACCAACAACCCATTCGGTCCTGAGCCTGGGCGCGACCGCTTACCGGAGTGATTGGGAATTGACCGCGCTGGCCTTTGACGAAGCACACCTGACGGCCGATGCGATGCGGAATACCAAAACGAACATCCAGGAGTCGAACATATGGCAAAGCGCAACCCTGGGAGTGACCTACCAGACAAAGATCAACCCGAAAAGTGATCTCAATGTTTCGGTTGATTATCTCTATTATCACAACAACAATCCATCGCTCTACGACAACGCCTTGCTCGATGAGCACGATCATGTCAGCGAAACTTCGCGGATAGCATTGGACAAAACAACACCCATCCATTTTCTGATCGGCAAAGCCGACTACCAGTATTCACCTTCTGCTGCCTGGACCATCGACGCGGGCATCAAAGGCGTGACATCAGGTCTCGACAACAATGTTGTGGTGCGGCGATGGCTGGGAGGGGACGCGTGGGACGTGGATCCGTTTTTTTCTTCCCACGCCACGCTTTCCGAAACTGTGCGAGCCGCCTACGTCTCCACCAAGTGGCAACCCGAAAAACGATGGCTCATCACGGGCGGTCTCCGGTATGAATACACGCACACCAACATCAGCACACCGGCCGAACAGGATGTGATCAACAGAAAATATGGCTATTTTTTTCCATCGCTTTTTGTGAAGAAAGATCTCGATGTCGAAAAAGACATCCAGTTTTCCTATTCCAGAAGGATCACCCGGCCGACGTTCAACGACATGGCGCCCTATGTATTCTTCTGGGGACCAAACACGTTCTCGGGTGGAAACACGTCGCTTTTGCCCGCGGTGGCCGATGCCGTCAAGGTGGGGTTTCATGCCAAGCAGTGGGTCGTTTCCCTGCAGTACACACACTCCCGCAGGGAGATCAATTCGTATCAGGCAGAAATCGATACGGCCTCCAACACGCTAACCTACCGGGCTCAAAATCTGGACTATTTAAATACCCTTGGACTCACCAATTCTTACTCGCTGAGCATAACACCGTGGTGGGAAGTGCAAGGCAGTGTGACGTTGCAGTATCAGGTTGCCCAGGCGGCGCCCGTGCAACACGATGTCAGGAAGCATTTGTTTGGTGTGAACCTGAATGTGGTGAGCATCGTCAAGTTGCCAAGCGACTTTGCGATCGAGATCTCGGGAAGTTATCAGTCCACCCAGTTATCGGGCATCGCGGTATACCTGCCACAGGGGTCGCTCAACGCGGGTGTTCAAAAGAAGTTGGGTGAAAACGGCACGTTGACGTTGGCGATGGACGATATTCTATACACGAACTACTGGCGGATCAAAACCAACTCACCGCAGAACTACGTGGACGCTTATTTCAAATACGACTTTCACAATCAATACGTCAGGCTCACCTACAAAAGAAACCTGGGGAGCCGGAAGATCGCCGCGGCGAAATTGAAATCCGGATCCGATGAAGAACGGCGAAGGGTCAGCAACTAAGATGGCTGACCTTAGACATAACTGACCCACCATTTTTCTTTGTTCCGGATCTTGAGGTCGTTCCAGAAAACACAAAGCGGGTAAAGGAGCAGCACCACCGATATCCAAAAGATATACACTTGGGGAAGGCTGAAGCCGTAGTGACCCACGAGCTCCGGATTGCCCTTGGCGACGGCTCCTGAAAAGATCATGGAGCGCCAGGAAAATCCGGTGAGCACGGCGGCGATCATGGCCAGCAGATGGATCAGGTAGATATGTGCCACATAATAGAACAAGGCAACCTTGCCAAAAAGCGAAACCGGTTTCCAGGCAGTCACCTTTTTGCCCTCCAGCAGGCCGAGCAACGTCAATGAAATGCCAATGGTTGCCAACACGTAGAGCAACGACGGCGGGTATTTTTCCAAGTTAAAAAAAGACATCACCGTAAAAGGCCATTCGGGTTGCACGCTCCAGGGGAGGGGATCGCCATAGCGATTGATAAGCCGCAGTCCAACAAAAATGAAAAGACTCAACGCACCCAACGTCAGGAGCAGTTCCCGTCTCCTGTCAGAAGTAAAATCAGCGTCATACCACCGTCCGAGACAATAGCCCAGCGACATCACCCCGGCCCAGGGGATCAGCGGATAAAGCAAAGAGAACCGGTAGCCATGCCCCAGGTCGAACACCTTCGACACATGCAGGAATGACCAAACGACGTCTGCTGTGGATCCACTGGCAAAAGCGATGTGGTCCAGGCGGTTGTGACCCACTACCAGGGCAAGTCCAAAAAAGAAGATAGCGGATAAGGGCAAATGAATGAGGCCTGCCAACACGATCATGCAACAGCCGATGATGGAGATGATGGAACTTCCGTTGTAACGGAAAAGCGGATCGAAGTGCCACCCAAACCGGACGATCGTCAACTGCAATACGATGAGCCAAAGGCCGCGGGTCAGTAGGAAGACGGTCATCTCTTTTTTTGTTTTTCTTTTCGCTACAAAATAAGACGACGTGCCGGCAAGAAAGATGAAGGTTGGCGCACAAAGGTGTGTGATCCACCGGGTGAAGAACAGAGCGGCAGAGGTGCGTGTAAGATCCTCCGGACTATAGAGAAATGCGTCGAAGTGAAACAAGTCGCGCACATGGTCGATGGCCATGATGATCATGACCATCCCCCGCAGCAGATCGATCGATTCGACTCTATTGACCCGGCCGATCGATTCGACGCT
This sequence comes from Chryseolinea soli, assembly GCF_003589925.1. Lineage (NCBI taxonomy): Bacteria > Pseudomonadati > Bacteroidota > Cytophagia > Cytophagales > Fulvivirgaceae > Chryseolinea > Chryseolinea soli. The sequence continues at coordinate 5,222,828 of NZ_CP032382.1, forward strand.
GTAGGTCCGACTAAAATTTTCCAGTGTCGTCATAAACTAAAATGATAAAGCGAGACGTCAATCCGTGAAAGGCGAGTGCCCGGGTGTGGGCAAAAGCGTGACCTATTCGTAGGTGAACTCTACTTTGGTGTGAAAAGAGAAATCCGGATTGGTCTGATCATCGGGGTTTCCTTTTTTGTAGCTCGTGATCTTGGTCACCGGGTAGCCATCGTAGTCATACGTATAGACGTGTGTCACTGGAACGATGGAGGGGAATCCGCAAGTGAAATAGTGGACGTCTTCGGCCACTTTGTTGTTGGCCGGCCAATTTTGCAAGTCGAAGTCCATATAGCCGAGGTGCCGGAAGGGATTGATGTTTTTGTCGTACGCGTAGCTTCCCGTGTTGCATACCTGGCCCTTGGTAGTGATATCGCTGACGATATTTTTATAACGAAAATCAAAAGTATACGAGAAGGCTCCACCGTTGGAATAGCTATACGCTACGTTGACGCGGTTGTTCTCACTATCCGTTTTGGAAGTTTGGGTTCCCACGAGGTCTTTGGCATAGTGCAACGTTTCGGTTATTATATTTTCCGCGCCATAGCGATACTGGTATTCGGCATAGGGCCTCCCGCTCATGACGCTCGTTATCTCGGATACAACATCGCCTTCATAGAGGAAGGTGTCGGTCGTGGTTTCTTCGAACTGTGCGGTTTCCGGGTTGTAGGTTTTGTGATGGATCTGATCCAGGTGACCTCCGACCGTGTAGGTAAATTCAATTTTCAAGTTGGGTTGATAGGTCGTGCCTCCGCCCGCAGCGCTGACTTCATTGGACAGGATATAGCTCGATAGTTTTTTTGCTTTTTTCGATCCCACCAAAACATAGGTAACCGGAAGCGAACCATCAGCCCGTCCATCCCAAAAGACTTCACCGGGTATGTCCGACTGGATGTCGTTCGTTCCCCATTTGTCCACCAGGGCGATGCTGTAATGATGAAATCCTTTTTTAACCTCCAACAGGTTATCGGCAGGGCCAACGAAGTTGAAGTCCTTTTCCCACTGCAATACATTATTCGCATCATAGCCATTGACGTGGATCTGCGCATCCACATTCTCATAGAGCACACCGCCGATGTCCATTTTAACATTTGATTTGATGAGCATCACGTCGCTATTGCCTGCTCCGCCCGGTGCGAAGCTGGTGTAGCCGAATGCTCCGGGGGTGTCGTCGGGCGTCACTCCGAGCACCGGTGGAGCGAACGCGTCGACACCCTTTTGAGACACGACGAAACCCAAAGGAAGAGGATTGGCGATGTAGGGCGCCAATGCCGATCCTTCCTTGGGCGTCGCGTAGAGGGTTTTATGGGCTCCATCTATGATGACAAATTCAAGCAGTTGATAGTTTTCTGCGGGCAAGTCCAGCCCCGCACTTTGATACCCCTGACCGGAAGGCGACAGCGAAAGCGATATATTCTCCCGCATATTTCCCTGGCTGTCTTTCAGCGTGAGCAGCACAAAGGCTGGCGTCGTGGTCTCGTCTGCCGCGCCGCTGTTTCGCTCGACCTCGGAAAACGAGAACACTTGTTTGCCGATGATGGGCTCAACCCGTTCTTCCGTCCTGCAGGAAAAAAGAAGCAGGGTTAGGAGGGCATACAAGATGGCAAACAGGAAGACAAAGGGGGTCAGTAATCTTTTCATAGCTCGCTAGGGGTTTTTCAAAAAATTATTTCCCTGCCAGAGACGCAGAATGGGTGGGTAAGGGTTGGTTATTTTTGTTTCAAAAAGGGATACTCTTGTTGCATACCGCGAAAACAGCCTGGAAAGGAATCAAATCATATTTTTTTGGGGTGAATGGAGAACACAAAAGGGTGAATGCCCCAAAAAGTTTCAAGCCTTTTGGGTCGCGTTCCTTTTGCTGTATTCGCTGGGCGCGACTCCAAATTTCTTGCGGAAGCGTTTCGCAAAGTACGACTGTTCGTTAAAGCCCACGGCATAACTGATTTGCGTGAGCGTATCGGCTTTGGAAAGAATGAGCTGGGCTGCCTTTTGCAAACGGATCTCATTGATAAATTCATTGGGCGACAACCCGGCGATCGCTTTCAGTTTTCGAAAGAGCTGTGCCCGGCTCAAATGCATGTTGTCTGCCATTTTCTCTACCCCAAAACCGGGATCGGCGATGTTGTCCTCCACAAGCTGTTTGGCTTTCATCAGGAATTTGTCATCCAGCGAAGGCTCCTTGGGCGGTGGAGCAACAGCGGAATAGCCGGCTCTATATATAATGGCCAGTTTCTTTCGCTGCTCGATGAGATTGGTGGCCCTGATCCTTAATTCCTCGGAAGAGAAGGGTTTTGAGAGATAGTCGTCGGCGCCGGTCTGCAGGCCGTCGATTTTTGACTGTGGGTCTGCTTTTGCCGTGAGCAACACGACGGGGATGTGACTGGTGCGCTCGTCGGTCTTCAATATTTCCGTGAGGCCTATACCGTCGAGGTTTGGCATCATCACATCGGAGATCACCAGGTCTGGGATGCGTTCAATGGCCAGGGCATATCCCTCAGCACCGTCTTTGGCGGTGAGCGTGATAAATTGCCCCTGCAGCGTGGACGCGATATAATTCCGGAGATCATCATTGTCCTCTACGATAAGAACGGTTTCTTCATGTGCAGCCTCGTTCTCCGAAGCAACCTCGTCAGGGATATCTTCACCATTAAATTGGAGCGACGCTGCGGTTGTCGCGGGATGATCCACCATCGCAGTTTCTTCCTTGAAAACGGTGAAAGCAGGCAGCCGGTCCTTCGTCTGAGGCAGCGTGATGCGAAGGGTGGTGCCTTGGTGCAGGGTGCTACTGAGTTGAATGTTGCCCTGATAAAGATCCACCAGCTCCTTCACCAACGACAATCCCAGTCCTGTACCAAAGCCGTCGTCGGCCGCATGCCGGGATTGATAAAAGGGTGAGAAGATATGCTGTTGCTCTTCCTCCGGAATTCCCTTTCCGGTGTCGCTGATCGCTATTTCCAGGTCGTTCGTTTGTGGTGATTGAGTGATGGCAAAAGTGACTTGCCCGCCTTCGGTTGTAAACTTAAAGGCGTTGAACAAAACGTTGTTGATGATCTTTTCAAGTTTGTCGGCATCAAACCAGCCGTCGCGCGTCTCCACGGCAATGCTTTTCTCGAAGCGGATCTTTTTATTTTCAGCCAGCGAGTCGAACGAAGCGGAGACTACGGTCAGGAATTTTTTTAAATCACCTTGTTGCACCACGAGCTCCATCTTTTTTGCTTCCAGTTTGGTGAGGTCCAGGAGCTGGTTCACCAGGGAGAGCAACCGGTTGGCATTCCGTGCCACCAACTGAAACGATTCTTTTTCGCCGGCCGCCAGGGTAGGGGAGGCCAGTTTGTCTTCGATCGGGGTTAGGATGAGTGTCAGCGGTGTGCGGAATTCGTGTGAGATGTTGGCAAACAAATTCGATTTCAACTGATCGGCTTCCTGCAGCCGCAGGTTCAGGGACTTCTGATTTTCCAGCAGGCCACTCACTTTTCGATTGTGCGACCGTTGCAAAAAGTAGATCGTAACGCAGATCACGGTCATGGCCAATAGCCCGAGAATCAGGTACAGTTGTTTTAGATTTTGAATTTCCTTTTGCTGTTCCAGGGCAAGGATGGTCTGATCCTTCTTTTCGGTTTGATAGCGCGCCTCCACCTCGGCAATTTGTTTTGCCTTCTTCTCCGTGTAAATGCTGTCCAGGTAGTTGTGCTTCAGTTCAAGATAGGCCAAGGCTTGTTTGTGGTGGCCGCTTTCCGTTTCCAAAAGCGTTAGTTTGTCATAGACTTCCGCCAGCACTTCCTTATGGCGCAAGGTGGTGGCCATCGCGAGGGCGGATTTCAAATAGTGCTCGGCCTCACCGTATTTTTTTTGATGGATATACACTTCGCCCAGGTTGGTGTAGTTCACCATGGTCCGGTATTTATTTCCCAATTTTTCCAGGATGGCCAGCGCCTTTTGATAATACTCCACGGCGGCGGTGTATTCCTTTTTTTTCATAAAGATCACCGCCAGGTTTCCATAGGTTTGGCTCAATCCGTCTTCATCCTTGATTTCCTCCCGGATCTTTAGCGACTTCTGGAAATAGTCCTGTGCCTCGTCAAACTTGGAGAGATTATAATAGAGTGACCCCAGGCTGTTAAAGCTATAGGCCACATCCCGCTTGAGTCCCGCCTTTTGACGGATCTCGAGGGCCTTGGTGTAGTAGTATTTTGCTTTTTCAAAGTCCTGGCTTCGTTCATGAATAAGGCCCAGCAAATTATAGGCTTGACTCAAACCCAGCACGTTGGAGCTGGTTTCGAATGTCTGCAGCATTTCAATGGCATATTCTGTCGCCGGGTCGTAGTCGCCAATCACCCAATAATAGAGTGCCATGTATTTCAGCGCCGTGCCGATGCCGAAGGTGTAATGAAGTCTTCTCGAGATTCGCAGTGCCTCGGTGGCGTGAAGTTTATTGCGCTCGTTGTCGGAAGTGTATTCATAGTAACAGATTCCCGTGAGCAGTTGCACCCGCACGGTGTCTTCTTTCGGATGCTGATTCAGCTGGTGATAGAGGCTATCCAATTTTTTATTCTGCCCCCACGCCGGCAAGCCGGACATTAAAGACAAAGACAAATACAGCCACGCAATTTTTTTCATAGAGGGTCTTGTAGAAAAAATATGGGATAACCAAAAACTGCATAAACGCAACTGTAACGTTTTGGGTTTCTATCCCGGACAAAATGTAGACGATCTATAGGATATATCTTTGACGTCGCGTAATAGGTTACGGAAAATGTTGTGGCATTGTATAATTAGGATATCGTAGTTACGCTCTCGTGATGCGCGATGTGTTTACGCTTTGTCAAAAGGTCCGAAGTCAGGATGCTTTCAAAATAAAATCAGAATCTGCAACAAGAGTGTTGTCCTTCGCAACCAAAGTGCGAGCCTGCGCATAGCTGGATGCTGACTTTTGTAACGCGAAGACAATGAAAACACACTTCGCACGATACTATTCACAAAACAAAAACATACCATTATGAAAAACGCACTCTCGATTCTCGTTGCATCAACTGTCTTTTATTTTTCATGCAGTTCAAAAATTGACAAATCCTCCACTGCCACTACACCCGTGAAAGATGTAAAGTCGTCGAGCGCAAAAAATCTTTATTTGGACGTACACAACCTGGAACCCGGGAAGGTGACTTTCGAAGCCGTTGCCGGAGCACATCAAAAAGATCTCGCCACACAAGGAAAGTATGACGTGAGCTTTATTAAATACTGGGTCGACGAAGCCGCAGGCAAGGTCTACTGCCTCGCCGAATCCCCTGACTCGGCATCCGTTTACAAAACCCATCAAGAGGCCCACGGACTCGTGCCCCAGTTGGTGCGCCGCGTCAGCGACGGTCCCGAGTCCACCATCACGCTCAATCACAAACTATTTCTGGACATCCATCAGCTCGGCGCTGGCAACGTCACCGCCGAAGCCGTTGCTGCTGCCCACGCAAAAGATCTGGCAACCCAAGGCAAATACGACGTCAACTTCATCAACTACTGGGTAGATGAACAAACGGGCACCGTGATGTGCCTGTCGGAAGCGAAGGACGAACAAGCCGTAATCAACACCCACAAAGAAGCACACGGGCTCATCCCTAATGAGGTGCGTCCGGTAAAACAAGGCAAGTAGACAAAATTCTTTTAGGTTGGTTGGTTAAGGAGGCCTCTTAGAAATAAGAGGCTCTTCTTTTTTATGGGGGGAAATACAGGAGCCAGTAGTTAGTAGCTAGTAGACAGGAGTTAGTGACCAGTAGTTACCAAGCGCACTTTGTCGTGAATTTCTTCGAACTCCTCTATATCCCTGACCGACTACTGTCTATTGAACACTGGCTACTGACTACTGTCTACTGGCTCCTGTCCGCAGCCGAACGCATTATCCCATAGCCGGATAAACACTTTTGTTTGTGGCTCCTTCTTGCCCGCTTTCAGCAATGGCTCGTTATTTGCAAATTGCTGAAAGAGCTATCCCTTTACCACCATGATCTTACGCCATGAAATCGCCATCGCCGCAAGGCAGTTTATAAAAAACAAGAGTTCGTCCTTTATAAACGTTATCGGCCTGACCATCGGGCTCACAGGTTTCCTCTGCATCATGCTTTTTGTGGAGCACGAACTTAGCTTTGATAAGTTTCATTCGCGATACGCCGACACCTATCGTGTTGTAAAAGATTTTGTCAGCGCCGACGGGACCAGCGTCCCCGACGCCACCACGCCGCCCGCATTGTGCAAGGCCTTGCGGACTGACCTTGCCGAAGTGGAAGTCGCGACACGCATCTCGCCCCCTTGGGGCCGGTTGTATTTGCTCCAATACGAAGATCGAAAGTTTTACGAGACAAAGCTGATCAGGGTCGACTCTGAATTTTTCGACGTTTTTGATTTTCCGTTTGCTTCGGGAAGCCGCGAGAATGCCTTAAAGCAAATTCATTCGATCGTGATGACAGCGTCGGCCGCAAAGAAATATTTCGGGGACGCAGACCCGATGGGCAAAACGATCCGCATGAATATGAATGGCGGCACCGACTACGTAGTCTCTGGCGTTCTGAAAGACATCCCCGACAATTCGCACTTCACGTTCGATCTGCTCATTCCGTTTGAAAGCAGGCGCAACCCCGACACCGATTGGCAGATGTCGGATTTTTACACGTATGTCAGGCTACGACATGGAGCGGATCCTTCATCGTTCTTGTCCGAGGTAAAGAAAATAGTAAAAACACATTTGCCCAATACACTTGATCGGTATCATGTTCAGGCGTTGGCGGATATCCATTTGCACTCTAATCTGAAATGGGAATTGCTGCCCAATGGCAGTATGGCCTATCTCAGGATCTTGGTGCTCATCGCTATATTCATAATGGTGATTGCTTGCATAAACTACATCAACCTCACTACGGCGCAGTCATCCAAACGTGCGAAGGAAGTAGGCATACGGAAATCGATTGGCGCCGTACGGGTTCAATTGATCCGTCAATTCCTGGCTGAATCATTGTTCACGGTGTCGATCGCACTCTTATTTTGTTTCGCCATCACCTCCCTGATGCTTCCCTTCCTCACCCCCGTAATGGGTGCCGATCTTTCGGGGCTTTTGTTTCACAGTCAGATCATCCGGTGGTGTCTTCCATTTGGTTTGTTGTTAGCATTCATTGCCGGCTTTTACCCGGCGATATATCTTTCGGGATTTCAACCCTTGAAGATTCTTAGAAACAATTTTGCCGATGGGCACAAAGGCCGGTCGCTGCGGAAATTTCTTGTGGTCTTCCAATTTTCCATATCCTCTTCGCTTATTGTCGGAACGCTGATCGTCACGAGCCAGCTCGACTTCATGAAGCAGAAGGACATGGGATTCGACAGGGAAAACATCGTGATCGTGCCCAACGTACGCGGTGGTATCGGCGATCCTGGTCCGGCAACCGGGACATGGGACGAGGCGGTGCGGCAGATTTCCGGTGTCGGTAGCGTTGCGCGTGCGGATGGTGTCCTGGGGTCCAACTATACCGTCAACGGCCTGGAATATGCTCCGACCCATGTACGCGTTCCGTTGAACTTCTTTCGCATCGATCACGATTTTATCCCGACCATGAACATTGCGATCCAGGACGGCCGAAACTTTTCGCGCGATTTTATCTCCGACACCACGGCCATCATCATCAACGAAGAAGCCGCGCGACAACTTGGATTGCCGAAGCCCTGGATCGGGCAGAAGCTTGCCTGGGACGATCAAGCCGGAAAGACGCATGACGTTACCGTGGTTGGAATTGCAAAAGATTTCCACTTCACCGATCTCCACCAAGCGATCACGCCATTCGGTTTCATTTTAGAAGTAGCGAACGGGAGTAATTTTTTTATCAAGATCAATTCGGCAAGTCTTCATACTACGATAAAAGAAATCGAGAGCGTTTGGAATCACTATAATCCGGGGAAGCCTTTCCTATATACCTTTCAGGATGAGTACGTCGCAGGACTTCGCATGAACGATGAGCGTTTTCGGAGCCTCTTCTCGATTTTTACCATTTTGGCGATCGGCGTCGCTTGTCTGGGACTTTTTGGCCTGACCATTTTCCTGGCTGAATCGAGAACCAAAGAAATTGGCGTAAGAAAAATCATGGGCGCATCCATCGTGAGCATTCTCCGGCTTATGTCGGCAGAGCCCATCACGATGATCGTACTCTCGATGCTCATCGCCTTCCCGGTCGCCTATTACCAGATGAACACCTGGCTACAGGGTTTTGCCTATCACATCAAAATAGGATGGGAAGTCTTCACGCTAGCAGGAATCGCGTCCCTATTGCTGGCCTTTCTCACCATAAGCTACCACGCCATAAAAGTAGCCACAAAGAACCCCGTAGAATCCCTGAGAACAGAGTAAACCCCGACTACTGGCTACCGACTACTGACTACTGACTACTGACTACCGACTACTGGCTACTGACTACTAGCTACCGACTACTGGCTACTGGCTACTGACTACTGAACACCGCCTCCCAAATTCTGGCTCCTGGCTCCTGGCTTCTGGCTCCTGATTACAACGTCCTATCCATAATCCTCATCGAAACCAACGCCTCTTCCAATGAACAAGGATTCGCTCCTTCGCCTCTGAAATATTTCGTGACCGCCTCAATCATGGGCAGCTGAATGTTTACGGGAAACTCCATGGGCATCACCTGTGTGCCCGTGGCCGTGATCACCTGAAGATCGGAATTGGTAAAGAATGAAAATCGAAGCTTTCCGCGGTCGCCAATGATCTCACATACATCTTCCCTGGAGTTCTCGGCCACATTAAAGGCCCACACGCCCTGCATCAGGATATCTTTTTCAAAACCCAACTCAACCGACGTGATGTCGGGCGCCTGATACGCCTTGGATTGATTGAAAGACCGCCCCGTAGAAAATTTAGGCTCCCCAAAAAGCCAGCACAAAATATCGAGCTGATGTGGAGAGAGATCATGAAACAGACCGCCGCCGGCCAGGTCTGGGTTGAGACGCCAGGCGTGTTCGGCGTTGGTGTATTTGTGATTGGGTTGTTGGAGTACGCTGATCCGGACCAAGCGGATGTTCCCGATGGTCTCTTTTTCCAACAGCGACTTCACAGTTTTGAAAAGCGGGAGCGCACGCCGGTAATGCGCGACCGAAACTTTATTGTTGTATTTCTTTGTCAACGCGATCATTCGCTCGCACGATGCGGCATTGACCGTCACCGGTTTTTCTACATAGACAGGTTTGCCCGCTTTGAGTGCTTCTTCCGTATAGTACTCGTGGGTAGAAGGAGGGGTAGCCACGTAAATGGCGTTCACGGCCTTGTCGTTGATCAACTCGTGGGCATCGCCGTAAAACCGGGCGACATGGTGGCGACGCGCAAAATCTTCTGCTTTTTCCACATCGCGCCGCATCACCGCGACAAGCTTCGAGCCCTCGACTTTGCTAAAGGCTGGTCCGCTTTTGATCTCACACACGTCTCCACAACCAATAATCCCCCAGGCGATTTGGTTACTCATAGTTCTTAATATTTTGTATGCATGGTTATCGTTGTCGTTCGGCCGCCCTTGGCCGCCCTGGTTGGTGTTCTTTACCAACAAGTTTTGGACGTGCGTCAATAAAATTTTAACCTATCTCTCTAAAAACCTTCTTGACATCACCGTGTGCCAGCCCTTTTCATCTTTGCCGTACAATGGCATTTCAAGGTAGCAATCCTCCGTTAATAAACCGGCAGAAATTATAGCAGATTAAGGTGCTGTGTGCGGGACGCAAAGGAATTTTCAGACCCCTGGCTGCCGGATTCGCGATCGACTTTGTCCACTTGGCGGATAAAGGGTATACCCTGGCCAACACCCGCCGTTTCTTTGAGTAACCATTCAGAAAAACTCAAAAAAAATAAGGTTATGGAACAAGCAATCAAATCTCAAAACAACATGAAACAAGTCGAAAAAGTCCTCTACACAGCAAAAACCCACACCACCGGCGGCCGCGAAAAGGGCGTAGCCCGCAGCTCAGACGGCCACCTGGACATTAAGCTCACCACACCCGGCACCCCCGGAACCGGCACCAACCCCGAGCAGCTGTTTGCCGCTGGCTGGTCAGCCTGCTTCGAAGGCGCCATCGCCATCGCCGCCCGCAAATTGAAGGTCACCCTCCCCGGCGAAACCGCCATCGACGCCGAAGTGGACCTCTGCCAAACCGACGGCGCCTACTTCCTCCAAGCCCGCCTCAACGTGAGCCTCCCCGGCCTGGACCGCGAAATAGCCCAAACCCTGGTAGACGCCGCACACCAAACTTGCCCCTACTCCAAAGCCATCCGCGGCAACGTAGACGTCACCATCAACTTGGTTTAAACCAAATTGACCAGAAAAAAGATAGCCTACCCGTTGCCATCCGGTAGGCTATCTTTTTTTATTAACCCCAAAACAAATTACAAACACCTTTGCCCCGACTTTGCGCCTTAGCGTCTTTGCGGTGAAGAACCACACTACACCGCCTTCACGCTATCGCTCCTCCAGCCACCCCAAAAAAGCACTAGTCTTCTCCTTTCCAATCAACAACTTATCCGGACTAGGGATCACCAGTCGCACAAACAACTTCCGCGCAAAATAATGCTCCACCTCCTTCACGGCCCCGAAGTTGATCAAATACTGCCGGTTCACCCTAAAAAACTGCTTGGGCGACAGTACGGCCGCCAACTGATCCAGCGACTGCGCAATAGTATACTCCTGCTGCTGAAAAGTCACCAGCGTGGTCGCGTCTTCTTTGATATAAAAAAAAGCAATCGCATCGGTTTGAACGGTGGTGTATTTGTTGTTCTTGAAAACCAGAAAACTTTTCTTCCCATCGTCCACCCCGATCTTGCTCATCAACGCATTCCAATCCGGCACAGACTCCTGCTGGAAGAAGTTTTTGAACCCCTCGACCTTTTCCAAAGCGTTGAGAATATCCTGCCTGGAAAAAGGCTTTAGCACATAATCGATACCGTTTGCTTTGATGGCCTCCATGGCATATTGGCCATAGGCCGTGCAAAAAATAATAGGGCAGCGAAGGGTAATGGTCTTAAAGATCTCGAAGCTCTGGCCGTCGGCCAGTTCGATGTCCAGAAAGACCAGGTCGGGTTCCTTGTTCCCGGAAAAATAGGCCACGGCGCTTTCGATGCTCTGCAATTGCGCAATGATCTTATAAGAAGGCCGGAGGGTTGTGATCAGATCGGCGAGCGATTTTGCGGCCTTGAGCTCGTCTTCAATGATTACGATATTCATGGATGAGGGGCAGTTTTACTTTAAAAGAATGTTCGTCGCGAATGATCTCCACCTCTTTATTCAAAAGATGCAGGTAGCGCTGGTTGATATTTTCCAATCCCAATCCCAAAGAAGGCTCGGGTGTTCTTTTGGGTTGAAGGCGGTTCTCTACAACCACGTAGCCCGGGTCTGAATACAACTGGATGTGCAGCGGACGATCCAGCGACACCGTATTGTGCTTGATACAATTCTCGACGAGCAGTTGCAAGGTGAAGGGGGGGATGAATGTAGCCTGCTGTTGCTGATCAATGCGGATCGAAAGGTCGATGCCGTCTTCAAAACGCGCCTTGAGCAAGTACACATAGGCATTCAATATATCCAGTTCTTCCGAAAGCTTGATCAGGTCATGTTTCCGGTTTTCCAGCGTGAACCGGTAAAAATCGGAAAGCTTCAAAATGAAGTCGACCGAGTGGGCATCGTGGCTTTCCACCATGTATTTTAAAGTATTCAAACTGTTGAACAGGAAATGCGGATTCACCTGCTGTTTGAGCAATTCGTACTGGGCGCCGAGGTTATCCGTTTTGGTGCGCTCCAACTCGATGCTCACCTGTTGATTGTGATAGCTCTGATACAGCAAGTGAAGGAACATATAAAACGTCAGGTTGATCAGGATGCCCCGGATCTCCACCATCAACATCGCCGGCCCAAAATCCAGGTGTGATAAAAGCAGTTGTTGAAACCAAGCCAGAAACAACATCACCCCGATGCCCAACGCCAGGCTCTTGACGAGCCGCCCAAATGAAAAGCCGCTCGCCACATCCCGCGAAGAGTAGGCGGGGAGCGTCATGATATTATAGTACCACACGAACAGCGAAAACAAAAACGTGATCAGGGAGTTGACCACCGCCTCGTAGGGATTGAAATGAGGTTCAGCAATTTTGGGAACGGCGATCAGCACACCCAGAAAAAGAGAGCTTAACCAAATGGTCCTATTCGAGACCTCAAATGTTTTTTTACGCATGCTCCAAATATAGGGTTTAAATGACCTTTTAGTTTCCACCTCATGACATCACCCACCCAATCCCGCTGCTAAACTAGGATGGAGGGGCGACGATCCCATACGGCAAATCCCTCCGGGTGGACAATATCGATCGTGAAACAGGCAGTCCGGATCTTAATTCCAACGCCTGAATGCTGCCGCCGATTCCTGGCTCCGGATTAATGGCCCCTGGATTCAATCCCCGATTGAAAATCAAATCGATTCACGGCCGTAATATGTCCGTCCATCTTGTTCTGGACAAACCCAATGAGCTCCCAACCCTTTTCCGTAAAGTCACCGGGAAGTTCCATCGCGATCTCCTTTTTACGATCCCCACCCAGCGGAACATAAACCAAACGGCGCACGATCTGCACGTGCGATAAGCGCCTGCCGGAATTCTCGCCGGCCCTTACATTGCTTTGTGCCGATCGCTGCACGAGGGTCAGCACGAGCTCCGAATTTTTTTCATCGCCATCAACCTGGTAGCGGACGTTGACTTTGCCACCCTCTACCGTGCCTTCAAGAATCAACGTGGTTGTGGCCTTCTGCTCCAACCCATTGGCAATCGCTCCGAGAATGGGACCACCGTGAGAGCCGACATACTCGCTCTTGCCATTCACGACAACTTGCGGCGTGTACAAGGTCTGGAGGTCCAGCCACTCGGCGTATTGATGCTGTCTTTTTGTAAATTCCGGATCACCGAACGAGTCTTTCCAACCTTGGTGATCCCAATAGTCAACATGAAACGCCAGGACGTAAACGTGATCTTGGTTGCTCTTTTGAATTTTGTCGATCAGTTCGTCGGCCGGTGGACAACTGGAACAACCTTCGGAGGTGAAGAGCTCCACAACCGCAAAACCCGGTTGATTTTCCCCGGTCTGTTGTTTAGTATGGACGTCTTCAACATGCGTTTTTTTCACCACCGCTGCCACGGCAGCCAACACGCCCAACAAGCCGATGGCGAGCGTAAATACTCTGATTGCTTTCATACCTTTTTTGTTTTGATTTCTATCGTCTGATCCATGAACAGCGCTTCATGACCGTTCATGCATCAAAAGTACTTCTTCCGGAAGCCCGCTTCCGACAACAAAATGGCCGGCTGTCCAAACTCGTCCGTGAAGCCGGCAAATGCGGGGGTGGAGTGACCGGGACCTCAGGTCCGTATTTTTTTTGTACCTTATTGATAAACCATTATGCTATGGATTTAGAAAAAAACTCCCCGTTGCGCTGGAATTTTACAAAGGGCATCCTTTTCAGATTCGTGTTTTCTTATCTGGTGCTTTGTATCTGGCCATTCCCCTTGTATTTCATTCCGTATTCCTGGTATGTATATCAACCGGTTCAAAGGTTGTTCGGGCAAATGGCCAATGCGGTTGGACCGTTGCTGCTGGGTAAATACTACCTCTCTTCGTCCATGATCGCCAGCAGCGATACATCGTATAAATATGCCCTGACCTTTGTTTTTCTGATGTTGGCAGCCGCCAGCACGTTGATCTGGTCGGTCATTGATCGCAGGCGATGGGCCTATGAGAAACTTTCCGCGGGATTGAATCTGCTGGTTCGATACTACCTTGCCCAGGCCCTGTTGATTTACGGTTTCCTCAAGGTCATTCCCCTCCAGTTCCCGGAACCGACCGTAGCACGTCTGACGGAGACCTACGGAGATTCTTCCCGCATGGGTCTGCTTTGGACCTTTATGGGGGCATCTCCTGCCTACACCATCTTCACAGGCGCAGGAGAGGTGCTGGGAGGAACGCTTTTACTTTTTCGACGCACCCGCTTATTGGGCGCTGTGATTTCAGCTTTTGTTTTAACACACGTCTTTGCGCTCAACATATTCTATGATGTTCCCGTGAAATTATATTCGTTCCACCTGTTGTTCATGTCGCTCTTCCTGATCACCCCCGACGCACAACGGCTGGCCAACCTGTTCGTATTGAACAAACCGGTCGCTCCCGAACTGCCGGCGACGCCGGTAGCGGATGTGAGGCTTCGATGGTTGGGCATCATCGTACAGACCGGATTGATCGGCCTTATTTTTTTTCAACCCCTGTATTCCGCCGTGTCGCAAAAACGGGAACTAGAGACCAGAGCCGCCGGGATGGAAAAAGTTGACGTCGTTGGGGAATTTGAAGTGTCTTATTTCATTCTCAACAACGACACCCTGCAGGCTGTCGAAACTGAAAAGCGACGGTGGAAGAATGTACGGCTTGGCGGAAACTCCATGCAAATCACCTACATGGATGGACTGTCGATCCCCTGGCTTTGCTCCATCCGGAACGGCTCAAAAAAGATCAAGGTCCTTTCGAAAGACCTTTCCACCACAGGTGAATTTCGTTTCGAAAAAGAAGGGGAGTGGCTCTCGCTGCGCGGAACGTTGAACCAGGACTCCCTGCGCATTGTCTCCCGGTATACGTCGGCAAATGCTTTTTTATTATACCGCGAGTTTCATTGGATCAGTGAGGAACCTTTCTATCACTAATCGCTAAGCTGCGTAAGGACAAAGGAACAAGGTATGGTGACTCTTAGTAGACATTGTCAAATATAAATACTTCGGTGGTGGCCGGTTTTTCGCCTCGTAAGGTCGCATCCAGAAAATCTGCGTAGGTAAAGCCGTCGACATGCTGGTAGACCTTCATGGTGTTGAACAGTATTTTTGATCTGTCGAGCTTGTCCAGAAATTGGTACATCTCTGTGAGCTTGGCTGGAAAATCAAAACATTTCAGTTTTGTGGATGCGTCTCCGTAGGTTGTCATGGAAATGACATCGGAACCTACGGAATACCTCCATTCGGCCCGGGCATAGGTGTAGGAAGGGATTAGTGTATCAAAAGTAGCCCTTCCTGGATTGGTGACGGTCAGATTGTGCAGCGGGAAAGTAATGGCGGATGCTGGAGTTCCTTCTTTAAAATACTGCGTATTGTTTCTGTTCACGGTGTTGTTGTTGAAGATAGAGGTCTGGTATCGATCAAACCCGTCTACATAGCCAAGATTTTGTGAATCTGTGTTGGCGGAGCTTAGAAAATAAGAATTGCTCTCGCCGTTCATAAATCCCAAGGCTGTCGCAGCGTTGTAACCGAAGTAATCTATTTTCAGAATTTTATCCGCCGGTTTGAAATCCGTATTGTAATCGAGATCCAATTGATCCTGCGGTTTGATGCCGGTCTTTAGAAAGTAGACAGGAGTTTCTCCGCGCTTTCCGGTGACTAGCACCTTTGCAGGACTTTCCCGCAAAGTGTACGCCAGGACAAGAGAGTTGTTTTCGAAAGACTCTTCTACGGGCCTGTCCACGGAAGGATTTTGCTGCCGTGTCGAGAACGATAGATTGAGGAGCGGATCACCGGATTCTACATAGTTGGCGATCGAAAAGATGGCGGCCCCCAAATCATTGCCCCGGGTGGGAATCGGATCATCCGGTAATTCTATTGTTGTTTTTACCGGAACGCCCATGTAAGTTGTGAATGTAAAATTGTTGGATTGTGAGTCTGGGTCACCTTTGCGACAGAGCGTCACGTTTATTTTGCTTAATTCCGTAGAGGCCTTGAGCTCCGTCAATCCTCGTCCGCAGCCTTTGATGTCCAATACTTCCCCATTGTCGTCGGTTGCATAAACCCAATACCAATTTGCCCATTGCGTGCCCACCTCGATGGAAAGGATGACTTCGGGCGTTTGTTCAGGCTCGGGATCGTCTTTTTTAGAACAGGCTAAAACAAGGGCACACAGTGTAGCGACGAGGATGAGTTTCCGGGGGAACATAGGCATAACAAATGTTGTGGATGGTGATGTCCTCAAGGGACTAGGATGCGCTAGTTAACTTGGATTTAAAAAACATGGTAGAGGCATCCAACAGGAAGTTAGTAAAAATTATTGAGCCGGCTGCCGGACTTCCAGGGTATAGTCCGACGAAATATCGTCGGTGCCAACGAAATATCGTTGGCTATCGGAAATAAAACCACTCAGGCGAGCTCCATTCGGCCTTTTCTCCCGGCATGCGAGTTGTGAAGGGCCCTGGCATGACCCTCTCATCCAACGATCAAAATTCAAACGCAACGTCCCGCCTGGGCCTTTTCATGACCCTCATCGCCCTGGAGGCCATGGCTTGCGACGTGCCGCGTATCGACTGCACAGCACACTTCAACATGTTGGTCACCGCTTTCCGCATCGCCTTTATGGCGCTGGAAAATGCTTCGCTCCGAAACTATGTTCACTTAATCTCAATACTTTATGGCACGCTTGTCTTTAGAACTGCTAAAAGATTTGCAATCCCGGGCCACCCCTGGAAAATCATTTATCCTCCGCATCGATGGCGATGATGTCTTCATCCGTAAGTTCCCCGACATGAGCAACGTGGTGTGGACCCCAAAGCAAAAAAAGCAACGCTCACTTTTTGCCCAGGCACAGGCCTACGCCAAAGAATTTCTGTCCGATGTGGCACGGGCCTCGCAATACAAGGAAACATTAAAGCCGGGTCAGCGGGCCTACAACCAACTCATTGCCGAGTATATGATCCGGGCCAGGCAAAATCCGTAGGGAATAGCCTACGGATTTTCGATCACCAGCGTGACGCTGCTCCGTCCTTTTTGATTGAAGGCCTTTGCTTTGACCACGCCCTTTGTTTTGATGGGCGTTTCATAGCGTGTGCTGTTCATCACAGGCTCCGATCCATCCGTCGTATAGCGGATGTCAAAGCCCGGTACTTCCAGGTTCAGGGCAACGCTTCCATTTTCAACGGTTGCGCCAGGGTAGGGAATGTGGTAGGCGTAGCCACCCTGGAAAACATCGAGCCGCGGTAATTCTTTTTTGCCCAGCACATTCATGAACACCGACCACCGGGTTTTGTAGAGTGCGAGGGATTTCGCGGCGTTGGGTTCGCGCTCCCAATCGGCCTCGGGAGCCCAGGCGCGTTCGGCGAGCGCCAGCAACCGGGGGAGCAGCATGTATTCCACCAGTTCCTGCCGGGCCAGGTTCTCGACCCACAGCGCGCCCTGCAATCCCTTGATGTGTGCTTTGCCCGCAGCGCTCAGTTTTTCTTTTCCATTGAAATAATCGTTGGGCAGGGGCTTCCCCGCAAGGTCGGTGGTGGTGTTCCGGTAATAGTCGAATGGAACGAAGGAATAGACTTTCTGTAAGTCGATCAATCCCACCCAGGCGTCGCCGGGCTCTTCGAAGGCGGGTGCGTGGGCCATGTCAAAGTAGAAGTGATCCACACAGGCGAGCACGATGTCGTAGCCTTTGTTCGCCATCTGGTAGGGCATGGCTTCGTGCCCCCCGGCGTTCCACCAGGCGTCGACCAGCACGTTGCCGTTTTTGAAGTCGGGGATGTCCAGCACTTCGCGCGAGTCGTCGCTTTTTTGTACGCCTGTCACCAGTTCTTCCCACCCATAGAGCATGAGGCCGTGCTCCCTCAGTATTTCTTTCATGCGTATAAAATAATGGCGCCACAAATCGGTGGACGTTTTAAGCGAAGCATTCTCTTTCTGAAACGCCGCCACTGCGGGTGACTTTTCCCACGAGCCGGCAGGCACTTCGTCGCCTGCCATGTGGATCATAGTGAGGGGGGCGTTGGCGTCTTTGTACATGCGCTGTAGCTCGGTCACCACTTTGTCGATGAAGGCGTAGGTCGAAGGCAAGGCAACGTTCATCACATTGTCGTTGAAATACTGATTGCTGCGGTATACCGATCGGTCGTTGACATCGCGAAGCAAGTAACGTTCGGCCTCGGCACGATTGTTTTCCTGCATATATTTCTGGTAACGCGCATCCATCGAAAGAATGGCAGCCCGCGCGTGGCCCGGCGATTCGATCTCGGGGATCACACGGATGTGCCGGCGGGTGGCATAGCGCAAGATCTCCAGGAAATCTTCGCGTGAATAATGTCCGCTGCCTTGCGGTTTGCCGGGTGTGGCGCCCGAGCCATAGGAGGGATGCAGCCGTTGATTGTTCTGAAACGGATAGCCGCGAACAGAACCTATTTCCGTCAGCTCCGGCAACCCGGGAATTTCCAGTCGCCAGCCTTCGTCGTCACTAAAGTGAAAATGAAATACATTCAACTTATACAGCGACATCACATCCAGTATGCGAAGCACTTGCTCTTTCGACTGAAAGTTGCGTGCCACATCCAGCATAAATGCGCGCATCGGAAAACGCGGTTGGTCTTTTATTTCGGCACAAGCCAGGGTCAGGTTGCTGGTGTTTGTGGAGCGAATGTCGGATGGGAAAAGAGATTGCAATGAGCGCAGTCCATAAAACGCCCCGGCGCCGTCGCCGGCCGCGATGGTGATGCCCTGTGGTGTGATGCTGAGGCGGTAGGCTTCTGCGGGAAGTGTTTCTTTTTTAAATGAGATGTTTTTTGCATTGGCCGATGCCGGGGAAGGAGCAGGCGTGTTGAACATCGCCTTCAATTCTTCCTGGAGAAAATCAGCTTCGTGCTGAAAAGCAGGATCTGCAGTAATGTGCACATCGCCTGTCAACGTAAGCGTTCCCGTCTTGGCAACAAGTGCAGCAGGGGTAGGGAAGACAGCCGGGAGTTCGGCCAGCGGAATGTCGCGAACGATTTTGTTTTGATCATAAACTCCACGATAGTCCGGTGTCGGCAAATTGTCTTTGCGATCAATCGTTGGATTCGCCAGCGCGATGGCCCGCGTTGAATCCGCATCCCAGGTCAGAAACAAACCGGAAGGAACATCCTGGTAATTGGCAACCGGCGCTTTCCCCGAATAGTCCAGTGTGAACGACTGCCCGCTTGCAACAGGCTGAAACGACGCGGTAGGCACCACATAAAAAAGCTCTCCACTCACCTGCCGGATCGCTGCAACAGCACTCGACGATTTCAAATCGTACCCATGATACCGCAAATTAAAATACAAACGCCACCCCGAAGCCGGCAACACCTGCTCCGACGTATTTTTAATGACCAACCTGGCCTGAAACCGCGGCACCTCCGCCGAAGTATTCCGAACCAACTCCCACGCTACCTGCACCGGAGCCTCACCCTCCTCAGACCGGGCACGCACACTACAACCACTCACCCACACCACGCAGGCGAGCCATACCGTCACTAAAAACATTTTGCTATTCATATGATTTTGCATTTGCGATTTTGTATTGTTCCCTCAACAAACTCGTGATCCGCATGCTGACCTCAACGGCTCCCGCATCCCATCTCATTACTGATCACTAACTCCTGGCTCCTGACTCCTGGCTTCTGACTCCTGAATTCCGACTACTAAATAACTACCCCCATTTCCCCGATACTTTCCCTATTTTGATTACTTTATACCCTAATTTGTTCTATCAAGAATCGATTCCTGCTTTTTTATAGCTTCGTCACACAAAATAGGTTACCCATGAAAGCCCTCTACGAAAAGATCATTCCCCCAGAGACCAGCTCCTTCAAGGCCTATGCCTACGAAAAAGAAGCCTTCGATACCCCCTGGCATTACCACCCCGAGTATGAGCTCACCTACATCACCGCGAGCCGTGGTGTTCGTTATGTGGGCAGCAGCTTTGAGAATTTTGAAGAAGACGACCTGGTGTTGCTGGGCCCCAACCTTCCGCATTGCTGGAAGAACAACGGGCCGCAACCCTGCGCGGGAGCCATCGTGTTCCATTGGGGCAACGACCTGTTGGGCGACCGCTGGCTGGAGAAGCAAGAGTTCAAATCCATACACAAGTTGTTGCGTCTGGCCGAAAATGGTTTGTGTTTCGAGCGAAGCTTTGCCCAACCCTTGAAAGAAAAGTTACTTCATGCCTTGCAACGCTCGCCGCTGCAAAAGCTGTTGGCCTTGCTCACCACCCTGGAAGAGATGGCGGTCACCACAAAATATCATGTGCTCAGCGCCGACGGATTCAGTTTCGACATCAAGTCCATCGATCACGAACGGCTCAATACGGTTCAGGACCATGTGGGGAAACACTATGCGGAAAAGATCACGCTAAAAGAAATGTCCAGCCGCGTTCACATGACGGAGGAGTCGTTCTCGCGGTTCTTCAGCAAGATCATGGGCAAGCCGTTCTTCTATTTTCTGAACGAGTATCGCATCCGCATGGCGTGTCAACTACTCATTGCCTCTGACCTGCCGGTGGTGCAAGTGGCTTTTGCTACAGGGTTCGAGAGCCTGCCGTTTTTTCACCGACAGTTTAAAAAATACAAACACTGCTCGCCGGGCGAATTCCGCAAAAACTACAGAGGACTGGCCTGATGGTGCTATTGCGCTAACGATTCTTTTAGCGGCCAATGAAAACAAAGCAGGTACCCGTCAGGATCTTTCACATACAGCGCCTTCCACCCGTAGCCCGTGATGATAGGTTTCTCAACAGCGATCCCCTTCGTCAATAAAAAAGCATACCACGCATCCACATCCGGGCAACCGAAATATAACGAGGTGTCTTCATGCGCCGCGATGCGCGTGAGATCAGGAGAGGATGGCCGTTGATCTTGTTCATAACCCGTGTTCAACATCACCTCAATCTCATTGCGCCGCAGCAAAGCCCAATCGAAATGTTCCCCCTGCGGCGTGGACGTCGAGACTACCTCGAACCCAATGACTTCCGTATAAAATTTTATAGCCGTAGGCATATCAAATACCTGAAACAAGGGCGCCATACCCTGAAGAGCAATACTTTCCGGATTCATGCAATTAAAATAACAATTTTATCCACGGGCACAGCCTCTCAACAACTAATTACTGCCTACTGGCTCCTGGCTTCTGGCTCCTGAATTTCAATTCCCCCGCTTCAGACTCGTCCTACTCGCCAACTCCTTCACTACCTGATAAAGAAATTCCTGTCCCTCATAAAACGCTTTCACCCCAACGCGTTCATCTTTACCATGCGCCCGCACATCGTTAATATCGGCAAAGATGCCACACACGCCATACGTAGGAATGCCTCCATTGCGCAAGTACGCCCCATCCGTAGCTCCGGTCGACATGGTCGGCACCACCGGCACTCCGGGCCACATCTTCTGCGTGATGCGCTCGATCGGTCCGAACAGTTCCGGGTTCAGCGGCGACGGGGGACTCATGTTCGCCACGTTCTTGGCCGTGACGGTGATCTCGCTGTCATGGAAGACGCTGACCAGGGTGGCCTTCACTTTTTCGGGATCTTCGCCCGGCAGCATGCGGCAGTTCACGGTGGCCGTGGCGGTTTGAGGCAAGGCGTTGTCGGCATGGCCGCCCTGGATGCGAGTGGCCACGCAGGTGGTGCGGAGCAGGGCGTTGTAGTTGGGGAAAGCCGAGAGGCGCTTCAGTGCTTCCGGATCGAAGGGCGTTTTCAAAATGCCTTTCATGTCTTCGGCCAGCGTGCCGGTCTCTATTTTTGAAGAACGCTCGAAGTACACGCGGGTGCCTTCGTTCAGGTTCATGGGAAAATCGAAGTTGGACAGGTTGTCGAGCGCGTGCGCCAGTTGATATATGGCGTTGTCTTTGCGGGGTTGCGAACTGTGGCCGCCGCGGTTGTGCGCTTCCAGCACAAAGCTTTGAAATACTTTTTCGCTGAGCTGCACCTGGTTCAGAATTTTCTTGCCGTCTTTTTCCTGACCGCGGCCTCCTTCGTTGAGGGCATACTCGGCGTCGATGAGGTCTTTGTGATTTTCGAGGAGCCATTTCACCCCGTTGTTCTCACCGCCTTCTTCATCGGCTGTGAGGGCCACGATGATGTCGCGATCGGGTGTGAAGTGTTCTTTCTTCATGCGCACCAGGTTGGCCACAAAGATGGCTGCCATGGCTTTGTCGTCGCTGGCGCCGCGGGCATAGTAGAAGCCGTCGATCTCTTCGAACTTGAACGGATCGGTGGTCCAGTCTTCGCGCAGGGCTTCCACCACGTCGAGGTGGGCCAGGAGTAGCAGGGGCTTGCGTTTACCACTTCCCCGCAGGGTGGCCACCAGGTTGCCTTTGCGATCGGTGGGCCCGCCGATAAAGAGGTCTTTGTCGGTGAAACCTGCCGCTTTCAGTCGCGCAGCCATGGCTTCGGCGGCTTGGGTAGTGTTGCCCACGGAGTGGGTGGTGTTGATCTCGATGAGCTCTTTGAAGATGTCGCGTGTGAGCTTCTGGTCGGGTTGGGAGGAGGCGCCAGTGGCGAGGAGCATCAGGCATACGCATAGGCCTGAGCAGAGGGTTACATGCCGCATAGATTTAGGTTAATGGTTAACTCCCCTAAAATAGTCAAAATTACACAACGCCGGTCGTGATTATGACGGCCGGCCTATGCTAAAAATGACAACGGTTGCAGAGCATGTATCCACGTAGAATCATTTCAAGATTTCACGTAGCGGACGGCGCATCCTTCGCATCCACCACCACCGTACCCTTTACTCCGGCCGTGGAAGAAATGGCATAGACCGTCGTGCTATCACCAGGATTGGAATTTCCTTCCACCCGGTCGATCTCATCGACATGAAAATCCTCCGGATCGAGCCGCAGGTCCAGATCGCTGCAGTACAGGCAGAAAGAGTCTGTTGCCAGATCATCTTCGTAGCCCTTTTTCTTTAAGGCTGACAAAGCATCGTCAAGAGATTCATAGTTTTGCATATCCTTTGATTTTTTAGGTTGATCAACTATTGTTTTGCGGACTTTCCGGGGAAACGTTTTCTTCGCCGGACGATAACGGCAGGTCCTCCATTCGGAGGGCATCATCAAGAAATTCACTGCCCTCATCCATATAGAGCGGGCGCTCATGATGAATAAGCGTGTGTGTATCGGATGGCTCTTTCAGATCATGATTCGTGGGATGTAAGAAGAAGAGGTTCATGATGTTTTGATTTAGGTTGTTGAATAGATTCTTTTCTCCAAGTAAAGACGAGTGAAAGTTTGGTCTGCTGACTTGTTGATTTGCCGTGTTGTTGGCCGGTTTTCATAAGGATCATACGCCGGCATAGGGATATCCTGATGCACGAACAGGTGGAAAGTGCATTCCCGTTTTTACAACCGCCTCGGCAAGCTGTCACCCGTCATCTTCGTTTCAACAGCCAGCAGACCAAAGAAGAAATTTTTTAAACTTTTTGAGGTTGGCTTCGCAGCCATTTTTCATAGCTGATCTTCCCCAGCTTGGCACGCCCGTCGGAAGGTACCAGGGCAGCGTTGGGAATTTCACCGCCATAATACTGGGAACGGCTGTTGGGTACTACCTGGCGGGAGTCGCTCGTGTCGTGGAGATAGCGGGTGACAAACTCCGGCATGGTTAGACGTTCGGGGCCGGCGATCTCCTGGATGCCTTTGATCGGTGCTGCCAGTGCCGCCTCGGCCACGAAGGCTGCCACGTCATCAGAGGCGATAGGTTGGAATTGAACCGCCGAAATATGCACTTGCGTTCCGTCGGTGGCTTGGTTCGCGATGCCCGGCAGGAAATCCAGGAACTGTGTGCTTCGGATGATGGTAAAGGGAACGCCCGACCGTTTGATCAGATCTTCCTGAACGAGTTTCGCGCGCATGTACCCCACATTCTGCATAAGGTCGACACCCACAATAGAAAGTGCGAGGTGATGCTTCACGCCGGCATTGATCTCCGCGGCCAGCAAATTGCGGCCCGCGGTTTCAAAGAATTCCATGACCGCCTTGTCTTCAAAAGAGGGTGAGTTGGCCAGGTCAATAACAACATCCGTATGGTTCATGGCTTCGGCTAAGCCTTCCCCGGTAATCGTATTGATGCCGGTGGCGGGAGCACCGACGATCACCTCGTGACCTCCCTGACGAAGAATGGCAACTACTTTGCTTCCAATGAGGCCGGAGCCTCCGATAACTACGATTTTCATAATGTTATTTTTTAGAATGGTTGATTTGATCCTATAGAGGCCAACCAGATGCCAGTTCGTCAAGTAATTGATTGTCAGATATGTAATAAAATCCAGCCGCTAATTTTTCACTGTATTTCGTGAAAGCACGAAAAGTTTCACGAAATAAGAGGACTAAATGGGCCGCGATGGCGTGATCAATTGGAAAAGTAGTCGGCTTTGGTAATGCCCAACTTTTTCATTTTGGAGTGCAGCGTATTGCCGGGGATCTTCAAGATTTCAGCAGCGCTACCGGCACCTGAAACTTTACCGGCACAACGTTTCAAGGTTTCAATGATATAACTGCGTTCAACTTCCTCCAATGAGCGATTTAAAAGAAACGCCTGCTCTTTCTTTTCCGCGTCGGCATGCTGGGGTATGTATACATCATCCAATGTACCGTCGGTTGCCAACAATATGCTGCGTTCTATTAGATACTCCAGCTCTCTCACATTGCCAGGCCACGTGTAGCTACGCAGTTGTTGGATTACCTTGGGGGCCACTTTCCTGATCTTACGGCCGGTATTCCGGCTGTACTTCTCTACAAAAAAATGGGTGAGGGGTTCGATATCGTCCGACCGGTCGCGTAACGGTGGCAAATGAATGGGAAACACATTGAGACGGAAATACAAATCGGCGCGAAAACGACCGGCTTTCACTTCCTCTTCCAGGTTGCGATTCGTGGCAGCAATCAAGCGGACATCGATCTTTATGGTTTGTTTGCCACCCAGGCGTTCCAGTTCGCGTTCTTGTATGACACGCAACAATTTTGCCTGTGCTTCGAGCGGCAATTCACCAATTTCATCGAGGAACACAGTACTATTATTACCCAGTTCAAATTTGCCAATGCGCCGGTCAAGGGCCCCGGTAAAAGCACCCCTTTCATGACCAAACAATTCGCTTTCGATAAGATTTGCCGGCAAGGCAGCGCAGTTGACTTTTACCATCAACTTGTCTTTTCGTGGCGATGCATTATGAATGGCACGCGCGATAAGTTCCTTGCCGGTGCCGGTCTCACCCAAGACCAACACGGTCGTATTGGAATCGGCCACCAGCGACATCAGCCGATATACTTTTTGCATCTGTTCGCCGCCACCGATGATCTCTGAAAAATTATAAATGGTTTTGATCTGCTCCTTCAGGTAATCATTCTCCACCTCCAGTTGCTTTTTATAGGCCAGTAATTTTTCATTGGCCAGTATATTCGCAATCGCAATGGAGATCTGTGCGCAGATGCCTTTCACGATCAAAGGACTCAAGCGGTTGGCCAGCAACCAGATCGTGCCGATGTTTTTGTCACCGACGCGCAGCGGCAGGCTGTACATATTCTTCAACCCGGTTGTTTTCCAGAGTTGTGCGTAGGCGTTCCCGCTCTTGAGTTCTTCTTCCACGTTAAACACCAACCCGTCCTTGCTGGCCAGCACCTGCGCGGTATAGGTTTCATCGATCGTGATGCGGTGGGCTGACATTTTATCAAAATCCACTTTTGCATTTTCAAACAATGTACGGTCAAACATAAACGGCAACATATGTACCCCATCCTCATCGATCACCCGGAGCATGGCGAGTTTCGTATGCAATATTTTATCCAGCACTCTGAAAATGGCGGTCTGCAGCTCAAGTTTCGTTCTGGCCTGCGTCACGTCATTGCTGAAATCCAGCAGGAAGGCCTGCTCTTCCTGTTTCTGACTGATTTGCTCGTTGGCCATGATGTTGGCCAGCGCGATGGAGATCTGTGCGCAAATCCCTTGCAACAACGGGATGTTGATCTCTTCAATGTCCAGGAACAAAATGCCATGATTCGTCTCCCCGTTACGCAACCGGATGCCGACGATCTCTTTGAATCCCATCCCTTTCCAATACTGTAAGTAGGCTGAGGTGATACCGCGTTGTATTTCCCGATCCACATTGAACAATAAAGGGATCGCACTATCGAGTATGCGGTTCTGGAGTCCGTCGTTGATGGGGTATCGCGCGCTCTCCAGTGCCCTCACTACTTTTGGATCATGTGTTTTGGTGAGGTCGTAGACATAAGGACTCATGGTCGTGTTGTCGTCATTGATCCTGCGGATCACAAAGCCACCCGGCGGATTTAGCTTGCCGAGTGCAGCGCGAACGGCACGCGCAAGCTCCTCTTTCGTCCTTACCGTGGCGATGTCGCTGCTAAACTCGAGCAGGAATGATTTTTCTTTTTCCTTCTTCAGCAGTTCCTCATTTTTGATAATGTTGGATACGGCGCTCGATAACTGAGGCGCAACACCTTTGATGACATTTCGAAATTCGTTGCTAAAGCTGCCCGGTTTGTCGGAATAGATGTGAATAAAACCCATCGGCTTGCCTTCTTTCATGAGCCGGGTCATGAGAATTTCTCGCACGCCTTTTTCATAGTTCACGCGGAGAAAAGCAGGGCTTTTGGGTTTGTCCATGATCTCTTCCAACAAAAAAGATATCGGTTCTTCTGCCTGCAACACGGCCTGGATGAAGGGTTCGTTCAAGGAAAACCTGGCCTGCACCATTTCGTTGTACCGGGCGTGCGTCCGGATGGGAGACCCGTCATTGTCCAGCAAGAAAGGGACATAGGTTTCGTCTTTGCGGTCGATCAGGGTAACGATGGTATGCGTAAAGTAAAATAACCCTTTGATCCGTTTTCTAAAAAGCGTGAGCAGGTCATTCTTTTCCCGGACCCGGGTGATGTCATCTCCCAATTCCAGCAAAACCTTTCTTTCCTGCTCCAGCGTCGGCGGGACGGGAACGGCGGTTTCAGGTGGCGGGAGCTTTGCGCTTTTCATGAAAGCAAGTTATGTAAAATACGGTTTGGAGACAGAAATATTCGACATCCTCTGGCTTTTTAAAGGCAGACGTTATTTTGAGCACCAGGTCATTCTTTTCGACTTATGGAGGTAATGTTTGCATGAATATTGGGGGAAGGTTTATCTTTGGTTCCCCCGCGCCGGAGATGCATTTATTTTTTTTAAGAACGATTCTGTGGGCAAGACAAAAAAGGAAAAACTTCCACAATACAAGCTCGAACACTACGCCGGTGCACACCGTTCCGGGGAGCAAAGTGTCGATTTCGGTTATAACACCCTGGAAGAATCGCTTAAAATTCCCGGGTTCGAATTGTATTCCACCCAAGGGCTACGGGAGCGCATCGGTCCGCTTAAATCTTTTTTCTACAGGATCGGATTCACGCTGGCAGGAGGTGTGTCGGTTGAACTGGGATTGGAGAAATATAGCCACAGCAGGGGTACGGTAAATTTCACGGCCATCAACGACATCTTTTCGCTCTATGACCCGACGCACGATTTTTTTGGCTACTACATGCTGTTCACGCCTGCATTCATGCAGGAAGAGCAAATGTTGTCGCGAAAGCTTGGCGACGAATATCCTTTTTGGCACCCGTCCAATATGCATTTTCTAAACTTGTCGGCCGGGGAATTGGATCAGATCGTATACTTTGCGCGGAAGATCGATGAAGAATTGCATCATCAGAAAACAGGACGGGTGGAGGCCGTGCGCATGTACCTCACGCTTATCCTGCTGGAATGCAAACGCAGCTTCGAACGTCAGGACTTGAGTTCCTACAAGGGCTTTTCGGAAAGCAACATGCTGGTGGCCAAATTCAAAAAACTGGTGGCCGAACATTTTTTGAAAGAGCGCCATGTATCCGACTACGCCGATAGGCTGGCCGTTACCCCCAATCATTTGAATAAAGTCATCAAGGAACATACGGGGCTTACCGCCCTGGAGAATATACAGGAAATGCTTTTGTTGGAAGCGAAGGCCCAGGTCCGGCACACAGACCAATCCATTTCCGAGATCGCCTACGCCCTGGACTTCAGCGACCCGGCGTCATTCAATCGTTTCTTCAAACGCTCCACCGGCGTTACACCCCTCGATTTTCGCCAGAAAGCATAATCCGGACAATACCGCGCCTGATCCGGCCAATGACGACCTTCCTTACAGGCTGCACCTTTGTAGTGTTGAATCCAATCAAAAAATTCAAATCAACAAAGACCATGAAAACAGCAAAGGAGATCGTCATGAACTACATGCAGGAAGTATGGGTGAATCGCCGTGTCGACGCCATCGACCGGTATATTTCTCCTCAAACCTTCATCCAGCACAATCCCAACCTCGACAACGGGAGGGAAGCTTTGAAACAGTTTCTGCCTTACCTGTTTGGTACCATCATGCCACAGGGCAGTTGGGAGGTGAAACGCGTCATTGCCGAGAACGACCTGGTGGTCGTGCATAGCCTGGCCGTGGCAGCATCGGGCCACCGGGGCACGGCCGTGGTGGACATTTTCCGGGTGGACGACAACCAGATCGTAGAACACTGGGACTTGTCGCACGAGGTCCCCGACACCACCAGAAGTGGTAATCCGATTGTATAAGGGACGCAGGGTACCGGATTTTTTCCGACACAAGATGGATCATTAAAAAAAAATAACAACAAACCAATATGAAATTAACGAACAAAAGAATCGTAGTGGCCGGAGGAAGCTCCGGCATTGGATTGGCCACGGTTTCCATGCTGGCCGAAGCTGGCGCCGAAGTGACCGCGCTGAGCCGCGGCGCGGATAAGCTCCAGGCGGTCACCGCTAAATTCCCACAAGTAAACACCGCTGCGGTAGATGCCGGTGATCGAATACAATTGGACGCTTTCTTTAAACGCTACGGGGCATTCGATCACCTGGTGGTGACGTTGAGTGGTGGCAAAGGCGGTGGCCTGTTCAAGGACCTGAACCTGGATGATATCCGCACAGGGCTGGAAGGCAAATTATTTCCGCAGCTGAACATCATGCAGGCCGCGCTGCCTTACCTGAGCAAGCAGGGAAGCATCACGCTGGTATCCTCGATATCGTCGCGTTCCAGGGCAGTCGGTGTGTCCGGTCTGGCCGCGATCAATGCAAGCATCGAAGCGATGCTGCCATCGCTGGCCCGGGAACTGAAGCCCTTGCGCATCAATGCCGTCGCCCCGGGCGTTGTGGACACGGCCTGGTGGGACTTCCTCGATGAGGATTCAAAACAGAAAACATTCGGAGCGTATGCCGCCCAGATCCCAGCAGGGCGTGTTGCACAGCCTGTGGATATTGCGGAGGCTATACTTTTTGCGGTGACCAATGACTACATGACCGGATCGGTGTTGGAAATCGATGGCGGGTTGCGCCTCACGTGAGCTGTTTGCTCTTGGTCTTTCAACATCGCCTGCTTTGCCTGCCTCGGTCTGGTCGACAAAAGGAGAGAGGAGCCATCCCATCAGCGCTTCAAAAGCCACTGAAAGGTATCGTGCATAAATTCCTGGCATTGATAGTCATCGACGCCTTCCCAACTGGTCATGTATAACGACACCATGCCGTCGCCCATCACGATGATCTTGCCACCGTTCTTTACTTCCTTGTATACGCCAAAGGGAAATTTTTCGGTGCGGATGTTAAAACAGAATGGCGTGCCACCATTCACGATCCTGGCACCGTGATAGGAGATCTTCAAAGGCTTCGGGGTGATGACGCCGGCCTTGGTTGAGCCGCCCGCCAAGCTATCGGGGTTGGGCCCATCGAACGCAATGCCAAACGGGCGGATCAGATCGTTCACGTTGGTTTGTTTCAGGTTGGACCAGTAGTCCGCGTCCATGACGACGAACAACGAGCCGCCGTTGCTGATGAACTTGGTCACGGCACTAACTTCTGCTGGAGTATACTGTCCCGACGGGATATGGATGAACAAGAGACTGCCTTTGGTGAGCTGCTCCGGTTTTATTTCATCTTTGATATACACCAATTCCGCATCCACGGAGTTGGCGGTTTTCGTTATCTCGCCGGTCATATAGTTTATCCGGTTGACCAGGGAAGGATCCTTACCCTCCACACCCGCCGGATCGTTCCAAAAGATTTGCTTATGGGCCAGATCGATAACGATCCGATGCTTGGCTTTTTTCGGAGTTTGGGCTTCGACGTATCCCGTGAAAACAATGGCAAGAAGGAGTGCAAATAATTTAATAGGGCGCATAATAGAATAGGTTGATATATGCGACGACAATGACAATGCGTATGCCAGGTTCTCCAGACCCCCTGGCACCACCTATTCGTAGCGTTGCTTGCAAGGGCGTGCCCGCAACTGGACAAAAGTGATCGATACCGGCTTCATTGCAATTCAGGAATTTATTGTGTTATTTACTTAACAAAATATAAGGATATAACCTCTCGTGCTATGCACCTACGCAACTTGGCCCTCCGTTTGTTAAAAGGATTCTGCCCGCCCGCTCTGCGTGAAGCCATCGAAGGCGACCTCTTGCAACGGTATGAGAAGGACGTGATGGCCTTTGGAGAACGCGAAGCTTCCCGAAGGCTGTTGTGGAATGTGCTCCGTTTTTTCAGACCGGGTATTTTGTTGAGAAACAAGATTCAAACACCAAACCATAATCTCATGCTCCGCACAAACGCCAAGGTGATCGCCCGTCAATGGGGCAGGAGCAAGGCGTTTTCGTTTGTGAACCTGACCGGCCTCACCCTGGGTGTGACGGTGTGTTTGCTGGTGACCCAATTCGTTTTGTTCGAGAATAGCTTTGAAGATTTTAACAGACGCGCCGACAGGACGTATCGTGTAAACCTGTACAACACAGAGAACGGTGTTTTCGACGAGATCACTCCCCACACGGTCGCGGGCCTGGGGTATGCGTTGAAACAAACTGCGCCCGGCGTGGAATCCGTGGCCCGCATCGGTTTCAAAACGCGGGGCGTGGTGACGCACAAGGCGCGCCAGGTCGAGGACCGGGAAGAGATCGTGTTTGCCGACCCCTCGATCGTTGACGTGCTGGACCTCGAGGTGACCACGGGCCGAAAAGCAGATGGGATGCGCGATGCAAGCACCCTCCTGATCTCGGAGTCGGCGGCCATGAAATATTTCGGCCGGCCCGACGTGACGGGCGAGACGTTGGAAGTGGGGTTCAACAACAACAGCCTGCAACCAAAGACCTATGCTATCGGCGGCGTGTTCAAGGACATTCCGGTCAACGCGCACCAGCATTTTCAATTCTTGCTGCCACCCGAGAACGAGCAGGCCTGGAATGGAGATTGGGATTGGAGCGAGGTGAACACGTATGTGGTGTTATCATCCAGCGTGCAACCCAGCGACCTGGACCTCGCATTGTCCCGCATCGTCAAAGAACATCACCACGACAACACCGGCGACCGTTACTTGCTGGAACCCGTACGCGAGATCCGGCTCCATGCGCTGGATGGAAGCGGCCGGGGGGCTGTGGTGAATTTCTTTATCCTGTTGGCGTCGGCGATCCTGTTGCTGGCATGGTTCAATTACATTAATCTCTCTACAGCCCGGTTCTTCGAGCGCATGAAGGCCGTTGGCATTCGCAAGTTGATGGGGGCCACGCGACGCCAGTTGGTCTTCCAGTTTTTGATGGAATCTTTTTTCTTTAATGTGCTTTCGTTTGGGTTTGCCGTGATCTTATTTTTTATGGCATGGCCCCTGGTAACGGACGTTTTGCAAGAGCCGATTCCCGTCACACTGTTCAACGAGCCATGGGCAGTTGGTTTTATCCCCGGTTTTATTTTGATAACGTCGTTGTGTGCGGGCTTCTATCCGGCATTGGCCCTATCTTCTTTCAAGCCTTTGTCTTCGCTTCAGGGGAAGATCAACGGCTACACGGACCGTGCTGTGCTGCGCAAAGTTTTGGTGACGGTTCAATTGGCCGTGTCGATGATTTTGATCACGGCCGTAGTGGCCATCCGGCAGCAAATCGGATTTATGCAAGGCCAACACCTGGGCATCGCCATCGATCAAACGTTGATCGTGGAGGAACCCTTAGTGACCGACGGCACCACCGTGCAAAAGTTTGAGACATTCAAGCATGAAATGCTGATGTTGCCCAGCGTGCTTGGGGTTACCTACGCTTCGACCTTTGCGGGCACAG
Source organism: Chryseolinea soli (assembly GCF_003589925.1). Lineage (NCBI taxonomy): Bacteria > Pseudomonadati > Bacteroidota > Cytophagia > Cytophagales > Fulvivirgaceae > Chryseolinea > Chryseolinea soli. The sequence continues at coordinate 5,254,830 of NZ_CP032382.1, forward strand.
AGATCGATTGGCATCGGATGGATATTACTTTAGGACAGGAAAACGCTACTCCTAGATTTCACAGCCGCATCGTTGCCGTGGGCACCGAGTTCCTGGACGTGTTCCAGCTGCCACTTTTGGAAGGAAGAAATTTTGATGCTGCAGCGGAGAGCGATCGCAAAGCAATGCTCATCAGCGAAGCGGCATGCAGGATGTTTGGTTTTTCCACGAACGCGGCGGCGCTGGGAAAATTGATCTTTGTGGGCAGCCGCCAGTTCGAAGTGATCGGTGTGTTGAAAGATTATCACTACCGTTCATTACAATCGGGTATTGAGCCGCTGCTCTACATGAAAGGATATCCGCGCAATCCACGCTATGCCATCAAGGTCGCACCGGAAAATATCTCTAAGACCTTGATCACGATAGAATCCAAATGGAAACAAGCTTACGCGGGGAATGTTTTCAAATATTATTTCCTCGATGAATTTTTCAACCGTCAATATAACGCCGATCAAAAACTGGGAACCTTGGTATCTGCACTTTCACTGCTGGCGGCATTCATTTCCTGCACCGGACTATTCGGCCTCACCCTATATTCCGTCAACCGTAAAGAGAAAGAGATCGGCATCCGGAAAGTTTTTGGAGCCTCTGTTTCCGATGTCGTCATCTTCTTAACACGCGACCTTCTCCGGCTCATCGCGGTGGGCGGCGCATTGGGTGTGCCATTGATTTATTATGGTGTGAACGCATGGCTTGAAGGATACGCCTATAAAATGCCATTGGGCATCCTGATGTTTGCTGGACCAGTAATGATTATTGCCGCGCTCGCGCTTATCACCACCGGCGCGCTTACGGTGGCTGCCGCCAGGCGAAGCCCAGTGGACGCGATGAAATGTGAATAACCTGCAGCATCAACTGCATTAACCATCCTGATCTATCCTGTATCGCGACGCACGATTTATCGCTGATGAATTTTGCATGATTTAATTTTAAGAAGGACATTGGACAAAATTCCATACACTTCTGGCATCATGAAAAAATTACAGTCCACCATCTGCGTCCTCATCGCTTTTCTTTCAGCATGCAGCATTGTACAAGCGCAAGACATCCGGCTTTACGACTTGCGTTGCAACAGCGCCACAAATCCTGTCGGCGTCGAGGATGCGCATCCGGCACTTTCGTGGAAGATCGCCTCGACCGCTCGTGGCGAAAAGCAAACCGCGTATCAGATCGTGGTGGGCCTCACCGAGAGCGACATAGAACGGGCACCCGTATGGAATTCGGGGAAAGTGATGTCGGAACAATCGGTACTCGTTCCCTATGATGGCCGGGCTTTGGAAAATGGCAAGCGCTATTTCTGGAAAGTGAAAATCTGGGATCGCAATGGGAAAGAATCGCCTTACAGCACCGCACAGTTTTGGGAGATGACCGTAAGCCTGGAACATTTCACCGCAGCGTGGATCAGCGCTCCTGCCGTGTTTGATTTTCAGAAACTGAACCGCCACCGCTATGCCATGATCAAAGGCGAGACGCACGACTTCCTGGAACCCATGCCCCTGCTGCGCAAGAAGTTCGACCTCAGGCAAAATATCGCGAAAGCCACCGTCTATGTGGCTGCGCCCGGTTTTTTTGAACTGTTTATCAATGGAAAGAAAGTTTCCGACGACATTCTTAACCCTGCCTTTACAAACTACGACAAGACCGTTCTCTTTTCAACCTACGATGTGACCTCCTTCCTGAAAGGTGGTGCCAATGCCCTGGGCGTGATGCTGGGAAACGGCTGGTATAACTCCACATCAAAAGAAGTATGGGGTTTCGACAAAGCGCCCTGGCGAAATTTGCCTGCCCTGAAATTGCAATTGGAGATCACCTACGACAACGGCGAAAAGCAAATGATATCCACCGACACTCAATGGCTGGCCATCGCAGGGCCGACCTTGTTTACGGCGCTGCGCCAGGGAGAGTATTACGATGCCCGCCTGGAAGTGCCACGCTGGAGTGAAGCAGAAGCCGATGAAAAGAACTGGCAGCCTGTACGCCGGGTAGCTGGTCCGATCGGAACGTTGCGGTCTCAAAAGCAGCCTCCGGTGCAGGTAACGCAGGTGCTTGATGCGGTGAAATCCCAACGCCTGGCCAATGGCCACATCGTCTATGACTTTGGGCAGAACATGGCAGGCTTTGTGAGTCTGAACGTTTCCGGGAAAGCCGGCAGCCGACTCCAATTCAAGTATGCCGAAAGGGTAGACGCCAATGGGGCCGCCGACCAGTCGAACATCAATAACTTGTTAGCGGACTCGCTGTTCCAGATCGATCGCTATACGCTGAAGGGCGGGGGAGACGAACGGTGGTCGCCGCGGTTTGTCTATCACGGATTTCGCTACGTGGAAGTGTGGGCCGATGGCGAACTGCCGCAATTGAAAAGCATTCAGGCGAAAGCCATCTCCACCGCGTTTGAGAGCGTGGGCGATTTCACGTGCTCCAGCGAAACCGTTAGCAAAATACAACAGGCCACCCGTTGGTCGTATCGCAATAATTTTGTCGGCTTCCCCACCGACTGTCCTCAGCGCGAGAAGAATGGCTGGACCGGCGACGCGCAGTTGGCTTGCGAAGGCGGCTTGTCGAACTTTGATGCAGCCACGGCCTATCAAAAATGGTTGGGCGACATTCGCGACGAGCAACAATCCGATGGTAGCTTGCCCGGCATCATCCCCACACCGGGATGGGGCTACTACTGGGGCAACGGACCCGCGTGGGACATCGCCTGCATCGTCATTCCCTGGGCAACCTACCGGTACACCGGCGACCGCCGCATCCTTCAGGACAATTTCGCCACCATGAAAAAGTATGTCGACTACATGCACATGCGTTCCCCCGATCTCATCGCCGACTTTGGTCTTGGCGATTGGATCCCGGTGGAAACGGAAACGCCCGTCGGAGTTACCTCCACCGGATATTTTTACTATGGTGCGTCCACCATCGCCAAGGCCGCTGGTCTGCTGGGCAACACAGCCGATCAGCAAGCCTACCAGGCCTTGGCCGCCAAAATAAAAGAGGCTTTCCATAAAAAATATTATAATCCCAAAACACAGACCTATGCCAATGGCTCACAAACGGCATTGAGCACGGCACTCTTCCACGGACTGGTGCCCGACAACCTCGTGAACGCGGTTCGCAAAAAACTGGTGCAGGCCGTGCACGCCAGAAACGATCACATCGACACCGGCATTCTCGGCGCCCGCTATATGCCCCATGCGTTGACCGACGCAGGAGAAGCCAACCTGGCCCTGAACGTGATCACACAAACCACCTATCCCAGTTGGGGCTACTGGCTGGCAAAGGGCGCAACCACGCAGTGGGAAGATTGGAAAGGCGAGTGGTCCCTCGATCACATTATGTTCGGCGACATGAGCTCTTGGTTCTATAAAGCGCTGACGGGAATCCGCCTCGACAGCAACGTACCCGGATTCAAGCACTTTATCATCAAACCCGAGCATACGGAAATCCTGCAATGGGCAAAAGGAAAATATGAGTCGGCTTATGGATCCATCTCAAGCGAATGGAAAAATGAGAACGGCAGATTTGTCCACGACATCGAAGTGCCCGTGAACACCACGGCTACCTACTATGCGCCCACCGGTAAGGCGACGAATATCAAAGAAAGCGGTAACACGTTAGCGAGCCAGGGAATTCGAATCACTGGAACCGGGCAGGGGAGGGTGGTGCTTGAACTGGAAGCTGGGAAATACCATTTTGAAATGGCCGGGAATTAGATCCGCACATCCCAATCCGTCATCACTTTGATCTCCGGCGAGGAAGGATTGGCCCATGTGGACAGCTCTATCAAAATGTCGCCACACGATGCATGCCGCGTAATGTAGGCCTCTGTATTGAATTTCTTTTGACGAAGCACGTTCATCACAAAATCAAAATCCTGGCGTGTGGCATTACGGCTACACATCAGTGTGGTTTCCTTGGCATGCAGGGCAGGGTGCTGAAAGGCCAGCTCGCCTTTGAATAGACCAACCAACACCAGCGTGCCGCCGTGCCGCATATAGTCGGTAGCGTTTTCAATGGCCCGCTTGCTGCCCGTGGCATCAATAACGACATGGGCGAGGTCGCCACCCGTAAATCTTTTCAGGTTTTCGATGGCCTCTGTGTTGGCCAGTAGGATCGCGTCTGCTCCGAAGTGTCGTTGCGCCAGCTCCAGGCGGCCTTCGTTGATATCGACGGCCACCACCGTCGCGCCGAGAGATTTTGCCAATTGGATGATCCCCATACCGATCGGACCGCATCCCAACACCACCACCAGGTCGTCCTTTTTCACACTGGCCCTCCGCAGCGAATGTGCGCCAATGGAGAGCGGTTCCACAATGGCGATCTCGTCGAACGACAGGTCGTTGGCGGGGATCAGCAAGTGGGGTGGCAGCGAGATGATGTCTTGCATGCCGCCGTCGGTGTGCACGCCGAAGACCTTCAGGTTCTGGCAGCAATTGGTTTTTCCGGCCTGGCAGGCCACGCACTGGCCGCAGTGAATATAAGGGATGACCACGGCCTTGTCGCCAACCTTTAGTCCATGATCCGGGCCGTCGATCGCCGTCACCTCCGTGGCCAGCTCATGGCCCAGAATGCGCGGATAGGAAAAGAACGGCTGGTTTCCTTTGAAAGCATGAAGATCGGTGCCACAAATGCCCACGCGCTTAACCTGCAGCAAAGTCATCCCGCTTTCCAGCGAAGGCTCGGGTTTGCTTTGAAACGAAAGCAACTCAGGACGCTCACAAATGATAGATCGCATAAATTTTACCGGTAAAGATAGCCTCCAAATAAACAGGATAAGAAAAGGTGAAATATAAGAAAGATGTGACATTATTTTGGGAAGGTGCCCCGTCGCCCTAAAAAAATAGGCGCTGAAAAAAAGAAACTGTCATCCCACGGGCAAGTGTGTTATATTGATCGCTCTTTTCACTATGGTATCCATCTATCTTATTTATTTTTTATGCTCCGTCCCTCTGCACGCCTGATCTGTCTTGCATCGTTTATGTTCTGCGTAATTTCCCAAAACGTTCTTGCGCAGGACGATCTGAAACTCTGGTACCGGCAACCCGCGCGAAACTGGAATGAAGCCTTGCCGCTGGGCAACGGCCACTTGGGCGCCATGGTGTTTGGTGGCGTCGCCGAAGAACGCTACCAGCTCAACGAAGCCACGCTTTGGTCAGGCGGGCCCGTCAACACCAATCCCAATCCGGCTGCACCACAATACCTGTCGGCGATCCGGAAAGCCTTGTTCGAAGAAGATTACCAGAAGGCCGAAGCGCTGACAAAAAAAATGCAAGGCCTGTTCACGGAATCATACGAACCGCTGGGAGACCTCCAGCTCAAACAAGTCTTGAACGGGACACCAACCGCTTACTATCGTGACCTGGACATTTCGCGTGCCATCGCCACTACGCGGTTCACGGTGGACGGCGTCGAGTACACCCGCGAGCAATTTATTTCCGCGCCCCAACGGGTGATGGTCATCCGCATCACGGCAAGCAAAAAAGGAGCCTTGAATTTCACGGCACAGACGTCCAGTCCATTGTCGGCCAAAGCGCAAGCCAGCGGCAACCAAATCGTACTGAAGGGAAATGCTCCCGTCCACACCGATCCCAGCTACCTGGAAACTATGGAATTGCCCGTCATCTACAACGACCCGCAACAATGCAAAGGCATGCGCTTTGAACTTCAAGTGAATGTGAAGACCAGCGACGGCCAGGTGACGACAACCGAAACCGGCGTGCAAGTGAGCAACGCAACGGAGGCCCTGCTGTTCGTTTCGGCTGCCACCAGTTTCAACGGATTTGACAAATGCCCTTTGAAGGATGGCAAAGACGAACACGCCATCGCCACCCAACATATGAGTGCTGCGAGTGGACTTTCGTTTGATCAATTGAAACAAGCGCACGCCGGCGACTACCAGAAATATTTCCAACGCGTTCGCCTGGAACTGAACGGCAATCCCCCAAGCGCACTTCCCACGGATGAGCGCCTGAAGCGGTATACGAAAGGCGAAGCAGACCCTGCCTTGGAAGCCTTGTATTTTCAATTCGGCCGCTACCTGCTCATTTCTGCATCGCGGCCTGGAGGCACAGCCGCCAATTTGCAGGGCTTGTGGAACCAGGAAGTGCGGCCGCCGTGGAGTGCAAACTACACCACCAACATCAACACGGAAATGAACTACTGGATGGTGGAGTCGTGCAATCTTTCAGAATTGCATCTCCCGCTGATCGATCTCATTCAGAATGTGTCGGTCACCGGGAAAGAGACGGCAAAGAATTTCTATGAAGCTCCGGGCTGGGTGCTGCACCACAACACCGACATCTGGGCCACCACCAACCCCGTGAGCGGCAGTCCTTCGTGGGCAAACTGGCCCGTGGGTGGTGCATGGTTGTGTCAGCATCTGTGGGAGCACTACCAATTTACCGGTGATAAAACGTATCTGCACGACACCGCCTATCCCGTGATGAAAGATGCTGCCTTGTTTTGCATGGCCTGGTTGATCGAAGACAAGAACGGCAACCTTGTGACCGCCCCCTCCACATCACCGGAAAATGTTTTTGTCGCCGACAAGGGCGTGAAGGGCACCGTCTCCGTTGCCACCACGATGGATATGTCTATTATCCGCGACTTGTTCGACAACGTGATGGAAGCGTCGGCCGTGTTGGAGACCGATGAAGCGTTTCGAAAAACAGTGGCCGCTCAGCGCGGCAGACTTTTTCCTTTGCAGGTAGGCAAGAAAGGCGACTTGCAGGAATGGTATAAGGATTGGGATGGAGAAGATCCACAGCATCGCCACATTTCGCACCTGTTCGGGCTTTTCCCCGGCCGCGAGATCTCACCCCTGACCTCACCGAAGTTTGCCAACGCCGCCCGCAAATCGTTGGAACTGCGCGGCGACGGTGGCACAGGATGGTCGAAAGGGTGGAAGATCAACGTGTGGGCACGCCTGCTGGATGGCGACCACGCGCACAAACTCATCCGTGAACAACTCACCCTCACCGGCATGGAAGGAACAGACTATTCGAACGGTGGCGGAACCTATCCCAACCTGTTCGATGCCCACCCACCGTTCCAGATCGATGGAAATTTTGGTGGCACGTCCGGCATCACGGAGATGTTATTGCAAAGTCATCTCAAGGAACTGCATCTTTTGCCGGCCATTCCTCACGAATGGTCTAGCGGTACCGTTAGCGGCTTGAAAGCAAGAGGTGGATTTGTGGTGGACATGACGTGGAAGAACAATACACTACAACAGGCCAGCATCCTGTCGTTGAATGGGGTGATGTGTACGATACGCTCGGCGGTTCCCATACGGGTGAAAGGAGCGAAAGCGACATCAGCGAAAAGCGACCAAGGTTACGTGACGACGTTTCCCACAAAAAAGGGTGCCACCTATACCGTCAAAGCCCGGAAATGAGCGGTAAAAAATCCGTTTGAGCACTGGAAATGCGATGTATTTCCGGGTGTAGTAAAAAAGAACAAGACGAATGCCGCAAGACGGTGCAGAACTGCGGATTTATCGCCGGTAATGACCGTTCATCCATGCGTTACGCGTTCGGATGGACGACGACTCCTCTTTTTACAAAGAAATGGCGATGAAAAAACTTTTTTAGCGGGTGAGTGAATCGATGACGAAGAACACCAGGAGGACAATGGCGATTCCGATGAGCAAACTGATGGTGAGAGCGATGATCAACCCCCTTTTTATGGGGTTTATTTCATATTTTCCGTGTACACGTTCAGGCATATACCAAGGTAGAGCATCGCGTGCACTGAAATCATTTCAATTTTTGTGTTTAATCAAGGGTGTATTGTTTTCAATTTTATTAGGGGCCTTTTATTTACTTAAGGAAACTTTCTTTCACACATGTGATCGGCAGAAAACGGCCACACATCGCGTCGCCAGACGGGTTTAAAACGGAGCCGAATGTTACGGATGGCCTATCGGTAATGAAATAATTTGACAAAAAATTCGTTTCGGGGGTTTGGGGTGAATCGGGCTAAATGCAACACTGTTTTGGAAAAGGGATGCATGTTTTCGGGGACTTTTTAAATTTTTGGTGGGTGCGTCTCGCGAATGTGAAGATTTTTGTGGAAGGAAGTAAACTCAGTTTGAACCGCCTCGCCTTCGCTGAAGCTTCGGCGAGCAAAGAAAGTCGCCCTCCTTCGCTAAAGCTGCGGCGGACAGGCAAAGTTGGCGCAAAGCGTTTTTCACTTTTTTTCTTTTTCGTATGCAAATGTTTAAGGCTCGTTTACCACCGACCGTTTTGCTTTTTCCCACAACACGGTTTGACTTCCTCTCATAAATCTTCCTAATCCTGCGAACACGGCAAGGTTCATGACGGAAAAATAGTAGGGGACAAAAAAGCCTTTGATGGAAATTTCCTTGTCGCGATTGAGATACCCTAAAAAGGCGATGGCATAGAAGAAGACTTGTGCAGCAAGGGCCAGTTGATAAACCAATAAACCTTGCCCGGCCAGGTACAGGCTGCTTGCGAAAACCAGTACCAGCGAAAGCGGCGCCAGCGTCCAGCGCAGCACGCGGTGCGAGAAGTATTGAAAGCTCACGATGCCATAGCGGAACGGGTTGAGGAGGTACATCAACATGCCCATAGCCTGGAATGCACCTGACGAGATGCGCACTTTGCGTTTCCATTCTTCTTCTACGGAGGCCGACGCCATTTCGGTGGCATAGGCTTCGGGCTCGTAGATGAAGCGGTGGCCCTGGCCCACGATGCGCATGGACAAGTAGAAGTCTTCGATGATCATGTTTTCGGGCGGCGTCTCATAGAGGGCCGTGCGCACGGAGAACAGCTCACCCGCGGCTCCGACTACGGAGTGCAGCTCGGAATCTTTTTTCTTGAGAAAGGATTCATATTTCCAATACAAGCCTTCGCCGCCACCCGAAGCATTGTCCTTGGCCTTTTTGAAGATGCGTTTCTCACCGGCCACACCGCCCACGTCGGGGGATTGGTAGTGGCGCACGATGTTGCGGACCGCCTGGGCATTGAGGTCGGTGTTGGCATCACAAAAGATCACCAGGGGGGTGGTCACGTATTTCATCACCCGGTTCACGGCGTGGATCTTGCCGCGGCGTTCGGGTTGGTGATACACGGCGATGTTGTGGAATTTGCCCAACACCTCGCGGCTGTTGTCGGAGGAACCGTCTGTCACAAATTTGACGATGAGTTTGTCTGTGGGATAGTCCAGGCTTAGGGTGTTGTGTACCTTTGTTTCCAGGTAGGGGGCCTCATTATAGGCGGCGATGAGCAGGGTCACTTCCGGCAGGTCGGCGTCGGGCAAGGGTTGGATTGGGGTGGGCTTGCCCTTGAGTTTGGCCAGCCCATAGACCACGATGCCGTAGCCGATGTACGTGTAGAGGACCACGGCGCTGCCGAGCCAGAAAAGGTAGAACGCGAGCGTATCCATCATCGAGGGTTTTGGGGAGTTTAAGCTACAAAGGGCAATTTAAATAGGAACACGGAGAAGTTAAGATATTTATTATTTTTGTCAGTTGCCAACGTGTGTAATCCCCGCCTTCACGTCTCCCTGGCATTTTATTTGGAGTGGGTTGCTGCCGTGAGGAATGCACCCGATTTTACCACGTGACAACGAAGGCATACTAAAAAAAAATGGGCGGATGCGCTTAGCTAGTTTTATTATCATTTTACTTTCTTTTCCGGCCTGCCTAGCAGTAGGGCAGGAGTTGGATTTTAGTCTACCGGTGAAGTTGCCGCCGGGTGTCAACAGCGATCAGAATGAGTCCGCGCCGTTGTTATCGGAAGATGGAAGCACGCTATATTTTATCCGGTCGGGCTCCGTCGAGAATGAAGGCGGTAAGTACGCCGGCACCGACGCCTGGGTGAGCCATTTCAATACGACCACCAAAGATTGGGGCCGGGCCGTCAACAACGAACTGCCAAACGACAAAGGGAACAACTCCGTAGTGGGCGTGAACTCCCGGCGGAGAGTGGTGTACATGCTCAACACCACGTCGTCGAAAATACCAAAGGGAATTTATTTTCTACAGCGCACCGAAACCGGATGGACGCGCCCGGAACTGGTCCCGATCAAGGGCCTTAGTTCCGAAGGATTTTTAGGCATTTATGTGTCGCCGGATTTTGACGTGATGTTCGTCTCCATGAAGGGCCCCGACTCCCGGGGCGAGGAAGACCTCTACATCAGTCTGAAGGCTGCCGATGGCCAATGGTCGACCCTGCAGAACCTGGGGGCCACCATCAACACGACAGGCTTCGAGATCTCGCCCTTCCTCTCGGCCGACAAAACCCGGCTTTTCTTTTCCAGCAATGGCCACCCCGGATCGGGCGACGCCGATATTTTTTACAGCGACCGTCTCTACAACTCCTGGGAAACGTGGACGGTGCCCAAGAACCTGGGGACGCAAGTGAACTCCCCCAAATTCGATGCATATTTTTCGATGCAAAAAGATTCCTCGGCCTACTTCGTGAGCAACCGCGGAGGAAAGTCGGACGATATCTACCGGACGAAGGCCAAGCTTCGCCCCTCGGCGGCCACCGCCACTTACCTCACCGAAAAAGAAACCGAAGAACTGCTGGGAATCAGGGTGATCCGCAAAATTGAATTTGCCCCCAGCATCACCACGCTGACCTCGCCACAACGCGAACTGATCTGGTTTCTCACCAACAAACTGGTGAGCAAGCACGAGATTCGCGTGCAACTGCAATATTTTGACAAAGAGGACGAGGAGACCTCGAAGCGCCTTTTGGAAGTGATCAACCAGTTGGTTTTGGCTGGAATAGACGGGTCGCGCATCGACAAGCTGAGCAAGGCTGGAAAAGGAGGGGGCAAGGACCAGATCGAGTTGGTCCTGATGCGTCAGACGATGGAGCGATAGTGGGGGTCTGTAGCCAGGGCCAGCATTTCGCGGTCGCCGCGTGAGTCGCCATAGGCAATGATGCGGTCGTAGCCGGCCAGGTCATATGCTTCGCGTATGCGACGGGCTTTTTCTTCGCCAAAACAATTCTGTCCTTTGATCTTGCCGGTGAGGAGATTATCACGGGTTTCCAGTTGGGTGGCCAGGCAACGGATCTGCCATTGAGCACACCAGGGGCCAACCCAATCCTCCGGCGAGGCCGACACCACGGCGATGTCGTATTGTTTTTGTTTATAGTCCTTGAGCAGGGCCAATCCCTGGTCGCGGAGGAGGGAGGGGACGACGGTGGTGGCAAATTCGATCCCTTTTGTCCGGAGCTTCGTCACGGGAACGTTGCCAAAAAAATGTTTTAAAACAATTTCCTTGGCCCGGTCGTTTCGGATAAGCTTGGTCATGTAGAGTGCCATCACGGGGCTGAGCCAGGCGAAGCCCAACAGGAACCGCAAGGTGCCATGATAGAAGCGGATAAAGGCGAAGAGGGTATCCTTCCGCGTGAGGGTACCGTCGAAATCGAAAAGGACCAGGTGCTTTTGCGCCATGCCTCAGTGGATGTAGATGATGAGGTAGAAACTCACGATCCATCCCAGCAAGGTGAGGATGATGAACTTGTCTTTGAGCAGGATGGCCGTGGGCGATCCGCTGTTTTCCGAGACAAAGGTGATCTGCAAATAGCGCATCACCCCGGCGATCACAAAAATGGTGGTGCCGAAAAGCCATTGCGTGTTGAGACGTTGCGTCACCTCGGGCGACACGGTGTACATGATATACGCAACGATGATGATACCGGCAAAGATGGCCAGGCAGGCGTTGATGAACTCAACATTATAGTTTCGTGACGATTTGCGCACGACGTTGCCGTCTTTGCCCAGCACCAGATCATCCCGGCGTTTGGCGAGGGCCAGCAGCAACGACAGCAGCATCACCATGATGGCGAGCCAATGCGAGATCTGAACACCCGACAGCACGCTGCCCGAGTAGATGCGGAAAAGGAATCCGGAGGCGACAATAAAGATATCGACGATGGATAAATTCTTCAACCCAAAAGTGTACGCTACGTTCATAAGGCCGTAGATGCTCAGTAGGATGAGGAAATTGCGATCGAGTGAAAAGGCAATAAACAGGGAGGACGCCAGCAGGGCGCCCAGAAGTGCAAAACTGACGTAAACATTCGCTGCCCCCGAAGCCAGCGGTCGGAACCGTTTTTTGGGATGGAGACGGTCCACTTCGCGGTCACGATAGTCGTTGAGAATGTATATAGCGCTGGCCATGAAGCTGAAGGCAAAAAATCCCTGGATTAGGTTGGGGTAGTGGTCCCATTCGAACGCTTGCCCCGCAAAGAAGATGGGAACGAAAATGAAAGTATTTTTAGCCCATTGGTGAACCCGAATGAGTTTGATATACGCCAGCATAGACTGTTTTTCGTAAATATAAAGGGTTGAAACAATCCTGCTGTATAACTGACGAATATTTTTGAAGGCTACGATTTTTTAGTGAACTTTGATACCTTATGCCCTAGTGTATGGATTTACAAACCCTCTTCCGTGTTCTGTGGAGAAAACGTTGGATACTCATCATCATCCCGCTGCTATCGGTTGGCGGAGCTTTCCTCATCCGGATGCTGGGCGAATGGAAGTACCGGTCCAGCGCCCAGATGGCCACCGGCATTACCGTCACCGATGAGTTGATCGGCGACAACGGGAAATATTTCAATCCCTACGAAATGCAGATCACCTTCACCAACCTGATCGAACAGATCAAGTCGCGGGTGGTGCTTTCGCAGGTATCCTACCGGTTGCTGTTGCGCGACCTCGATGGCAAGGAAATGCCCTTCCGCAAACCATCCCAATCCAAGCTGGAGGAACTGGCCAACGTAGACCTTAGCAGTCACAAGGCCGAGTTCGAGAAGATCCTCAACGAGAAGCTCGAAAGCCAGACGCTGCTGGACCTCACCGACCCCAAGCAAAAGCTGGTCAAAAAAGTGATGGACGTTTACGGCTACAACTACGAAGCGCTCAACGAAGAGCTGGCCATCAACCGCATCAATATTTCCGACTATATCGAGATCAGCTACAGCTCAGAGAGTCCTTACCTCTCGGCCTATGTGGTGAATACGCTTTGCAGTGAATTTATCCGGTATTACACCAACATCAAACTGAGCCGTTCCAATGTGTCGCTGGAGTCGTTGCAGTCCATTGTGGACCAACGCAAGGCATATCTCGACGAGAAAACAGAAGGCCTCAAGAACTTTCAGTCCAACCAACAGATGATCAACTCGGAAGCGGAAGGTGCCAGCAAGATCCGCCAGATCCAGGACTATGAAGACCAGATCGCCGACGAGCAAAAGAGCATCCGCGGCAACGAACTGACGCTAGCCAACCTGGAGATGAAAATCGAGCAAGCCGACCGGAGCCAGGGTAACAAACCCAACAGCAAGATCGTCGACCTCCGGAAAAAGATAAACACGTTCAACGAGCGCTATGTCGCCGGCGGACAAACCGACCAGGTGCTGCTGGACAGCATCACGCTTTTCAGGAACCAGTTGCAAAGCATGATGAACGCGGCCGGCGAGGCCACCAAGCTGACCCCTGCAGAGTTGAATGCCCTGAAAGATAAACGCGACCAGACCAAGATCGACCTGGAGATCTCGCGCGAGAACCTCGTGTCGCTCAACAATATTTTGAATTCCATCCGCTACAGCGTGGGCAACTTTGCCAGCCGCGAGGCCGCAAGCCAGGCCATGGCCAAGGAAGTGGAAGTGGCGCGCACAGAATACCTGGCGGCCCAGACCCGGTTCAACGAAGCACGCGAAAAGCTGGTGACCAACAAAATGCCCATCAAACAAGTGGTGGTGGGCGAAGTGGCCGAGAAGCCCGAGTCGCGCAAGACCATCGTGTTTATGGTGTTCACGGGCGTGCTGAGCTTCGGCTTGTGCGCCTTCGTCATCATCCTCACGGAAATGCTCGACACCCGCATTAAGACGCCACAACGGTTCAAAAACCTGGCGAAACTCCCGCTGGCGGGTGTGCTGGAACAGCTGCCTAAAAATGGCTCCGCTCCAAACTGGAATTTCTTCACTCCAGCAAACGAGTCGCAGGAATTGAACCGGCTCAACCACGATCTGCGCAAGATCCGCTACGAGATCGAGAACCGGAAAGTGCAGGTCATTTTGGTGACCAGCACCAAGAAGGCACAGGGAAAAACCTTCTCCATCATGTCGCTCGCCTATTCGCTGGGCCTCATTCACAAACGTACCCTCATCATCGACACCAACATGCGCAACAACAGCCTCACCACGATGCTGACCGCGCGCTTCAGCCTGAAGCAGTTGATGGAATATTACAATAAGAACACCAAACTGATCGGCACCGCCAAGCACACGGAAGCCAAAGATCCGGAAACGAACCTGATCACCCCCACCACCAATCCGATGGTGGATATTATCGGGAACAAAATGAGCCAGCTTTCTCCGTCGGAGATCATTCCGGGCGGCGATTTTAAAGTGTTGCTGGAATGGCTCAAGGTGCAGTACGACTACATCATCCTGGAAGGCGCGGGCTTGAACGAGTTCTCCGACTCGCGCGAACTGGTGCGGTTTGTCGATCTGGTTATCCCCGTGTTCTCGGCTGACTCTTCCATCACGGAAGAAGATAAAGAATCGCTTAACTTCCTTAAATCATTGCAAAATAAACTGGGACCCGCTGTGCTGAACAATGTTCCTAAGGAGGAGAAAAGCTAGCATTGTATGCTCTTTAGTGCACCCGAATTCATTTTTGCTTTTTTACCGGTAACCTTAATCGTTTACTTTTTGCTGTCGTCGAGCCAGAAGGTGGAGGCGTCGCGGTTGTGGTTGTTGGTGGCTTCGTTGTTTTTTTACGGTTGGTGGAATCCGGCCAACCTGATCCTGATCGGGTTGTCGATGATCTTCAATTTCACGTTTGGCAATCTCATCATTCGATACCGGAAAAAGTGGCTGCTCACCGTGGGTGTTTCGGCAAACCTGGCGGTGTTGTTCTATTACAAATACGCTAACTTCTTTCTAACCAATTTCAATGGCCTGTTCGAGGGGCATTATGCCTTGCTGAATGTAGTCCTGCCGTTGGGCGTGAGTTTTTTCACCTTCACACAAATCGCCTACCTGGTGGATAGCTCGCAGGGAAAAGTGGGCAACTACAAGTTTTCGCACTACTGCCTCTTCGTTACTTTTTTTCCGCACCTCATTGCCGGCCCCATCGTGCACCACACGCAGCTGATGCCGCAGTTTGCAGACCAGAAAAATGCGTTCCTGAATTTTCCCAACCTGGCGCGTGGTTTTTTTATTTTCAACCTGGGCCTGGCCAAGAAGATCATCATCGCCGACACGTTGTCGACCATTGTTGCCAAGGGGTATGGCGACACTGCGGCGCTCACTGCCGTGCAGGCCTGGGTGACGTCGCTGGCCTATTCGACGCAATTGTACTTTGACTTCAGCGGCTATTCCGATATGGCCATTGGTTTAGGGTTGTTGTTCAATATTGATTTCCCCCTGAACTTCAACTCACCCTACAAATCGAAAAACATCCAGGAATTCTGGCGGCGGTGGCACATCACCCTCAGTCAATTCCTGCGTGACTATATTTATATTCCGTTGGGAGGAAACCGTAAAGGGGAGTGGGGTACGGCCAGCAACCTGATGATCACCTTCATCCTGGGCGGCATCTGGCATGGCGCGGGATGGACATTTATTTTCTGGGGATTCCTGCACGGTGCCGCATTAGTGATCCACCGGCAGTTCACACGACTCAATCTCCGCATGGCCGATTGGCTTGGGGTGGCGCTCACGTTCCTGTATGTGAACGTGACGTGGGTCTTCTTTCGCGCACCGTCGTGGCATTCGGCCATCGATTTGCTGAGAGCGATGGTTGGCAAAGGGGTACAAACCTCCGACGTGTCGTTGGTGAGCGATTATTACATGGCGCCCATTTGGATCGCCGCCGCTATTTTGCTGTTCACCAAAAATACGAATGAATTGGGTGTCGAATTCAAGCCCGACTACCGGCGGTTGGCGACCTTGATCATGGTGGTCATGCTCAACCTGTTGTTTCTGAACTCGGCGACGAACCAGGAGTTTTTATACTTTGATTTTTAAACGTATGACGGCTCGTAAATTTCTTTTGCGCTGTACACTCGTCGTGATCTTGCTCACGGTCGTGCTGGTGGCCATCAATGCGTATGTCGACCTTTATGGATTGTTCCGTCCCGTGAAAGGACGCAGCCTCTCCATTTACAGCGACGAGCGCACGAGCAAATATTTGCTGGCGCACCGTTATGTGCCCGAAAATTTTGAAGGCTATATTCTGGGACCGTCGTTGTCGGCCAACCTGAACCCCAAGCTCATCACCGAACACAAGATCTACAACCTCAGCATGATGGGGGCCAACATCACCGAACAAAAAGCGGTGGTGGACAAGGCACTACAACACAAGGCGCCACAATTTGTGCTGGTGTGTCTCCATCCTTACCTGACGCACGATCATGGCATGAAAACGGGGATGATCAATCCCAAGGAATATTACGGTGCGCTGGGTTCCATGAGCTTGTATAAGACCTATGCCATTCGCTTCATCCGCGATCACAACCTGATGCCCGGCAAATATCCGCCAAACCAGTACAACGACTACGGCTATAATTTCTACGACAAGATCCTGCAGGTGATGCCGGTGGAGGAGAAGATCCAGGAACAGCTAAAACGTCCCGACGCCATCAAGACCGATATCGACTCCGTTGCCATGACCGAGTTTGTGGAACTTCTGCGATCGTTCAGAGAGAAGAACGTGAAAGTGATCGGCTATTTTCATCCACTCCCTTTTCCGCTTTACGATAAGTTTCGCGGGCCGCTGGAGGAATACAAACAAAAGATGCTGGCAGTGATGCCGGATGCGCGTATTGTCGATTTCAATACGCCCGAATATGAATTCTTTACGAAGGATCTTTCGAACTACATCGATCACGGCCACCTGAGCGAAAAAGGCCAGCAATACCTGTTGCGCGAAATTCTCACGCGGGCAGACATGCTAAAGCATCGTTAAGCGCGTACGCAGATCAGGTTCTCGCCTGAGACCAGCAGTGCAAAATTCTCTTTTTTGATCGCCTCGAAGAAGACGCGGGAACATCCCGGTTTCATGCGATCGTGTAATTCCACGACGATGGTCTTCGCATGGGGCAGCCATTTCTCTGCACCGAATTCGAAAACTTCCTTCTCGGCGCCTTCGATGTCGATCTTCAACAGGTCGATGCTCTTGATGTTGTATTGTTCCATCAGGTCGGCTACCGACAGGGCAGGCACGGCGCCGGCTTTTTTGGAGGTATTTTGTTCCACCATGAATCCCCAGTCGCTGGAGTCGGGGTTGTTGATGATCAACTCGTCTTTCTCGTGCCATAGGGCCGCTTGCAGGGGGACGACGTTTTTATAGGGCGCCGTGTTCTTCTTCAACTGCGCAAAGTTCCCATTTTCCGGCTCGATCGCGATGATCTTGGCGTTGGGGTAGCGATTGGCAAAGTAAACGGAAGCCAGGCCAATGTTGGCGCCGGCGTCGATGATCACTTTTATATCCGAAGGGATGGGCATGCCGAAATCCTGGTTGAGGTCGTATTCCTTCAATAGGAAAACTTGCTTGAACACCAATTGATCGGAGCTGCCGTTGCGCAGCGAGATGGGATAGCGTGCATCCGCTACGTTAATGGATTGTGTCTTCTTTAACTTAAGCTTAATGAAGAGGACCAGGCCTTTCCAAAAACCATAGCTCTTGACACAAAGACCCAACTCGTAAAAACGTACTCTATTTCTCATCTAGCGGAATCGGCTTAATACTTTGGATTTGAAAACAGCCTTGAAGATATCGGCCGTGGCACCCATGGCGGCCAGGTATTCGCGGCCGAGGCTTCGTTTGGGAACAATGTGTTCGTACATGCTTTTGTCCCAAACTTGCGTAAAGTATTTTTTCAACTCGGCATCTGTGGGCTCTACAACGTATTCAATACGGTCTTTCCACTCGTAGTTGACGGTGAAGATCTGTTGTTGGGTACGTTGGAGAATTTTGAAGCCGAAGGAGTTGCGCGGCAGGTAGTCGAGGAAGAGATCGCCGAAATCGTGGGTGCTTTTCATGCCCAGGCGCTCTTTGTCAACGATGACGATCTTTTTGTCGATCTCCAGCAACACCCACCTGTGGGCGCCCCGTGGGATCATGAACTCGCCGATCATAGAGGGCGCTTCCAGGTATCCGCCCTTGCCGACACGGCTGAGCTCATCCATGAATTGCGCGGGATGGTCGACGTGCTCAACCACATGGCAACAAATTACGTAATCGAACTCGTTGTCTGTGAATGGAAGGGTTTCACCATCGGCCTGGACGAAACGCTGTTTCTTCAGTACTTTGATGTCGCCGGCGCGGTGGTAGTTGTCCTCGATATATTTGTCGGTGACCACGTTTGCGCGGGGATGTGGGTTGTGACCACTTCCCACGTCCAATACGCTGAACTGGGATGGGATTTTGAGCTTAAAGCGAGAGGTAGGGTTGCTTACTTTCATATGTTTTATCAACTTACGAAGATTCAAAGATAAGGTTAATTATAATATTTCATGACCGAAAAAAATTATTGGGTGCGGGCCAGTACCTACGTTACCCTTCAGCGGCTGGCGATTTTTGTTTTTGGCTTCGGGAGTTATTTTTTCATGGTCAGGTATTTTTCCAAGGATACGTTTGGCGTCTGGACCCTGTTTGTGGTGATCACCTCCATTGTGGAAATGAGCCGGTCCGCCTTCATTCAGAACGCGTTCGTAAAATTTTACAGTCAGCCCAATATCGACAGGTTTTCGCTCACTACCGCCAGCATTACCCTTAATTTTATTTCCACACTCGTCTTTATTGCGCTCATGCTGGGGCTCATCCCAGTCCTGACCATTTTCTGGCACACCAAGGAAATTATGGGGCTCATCTTGTGGTACTGCTCCACATCGCTCATCCTGGTCCCGCTGACGCAGCTCAACTACCTGGAACAAGCGAACCAAAGTTTTCGCGGCGTTTTTTGGAGCGCTGTGGTGCGCCAGGGATTTTTCTTTAGCGTGGTGGTGATCTGCTTTTTGTGGGTTCCCAATATGTCGCTCAATTTTTTTGCCGCCATGCAAAGTGTGGGGGGCATCGCCGGGCTCGTCACCGCGTGGATCTTATCGAAACAATTTGCTCCGCGGAGGCTTGCAACCGATCGCGCTATGGTGCGGAACCTGTTTAAGTTTGGGAAATACATTCTGGGGACGGGTGTGGCATCGACCATCGGCAAGAACGCCGACCAAATTTTGTTGGGCTCCATCAGCCACAGTTCGGTGGCCTTGTACAACGCCGCCGTGCGGGTCATGAATTTTGTGGAGATCCCCACGCTGTCGATCTCGAACATCGTTTACCCGAAGATCGCCGAGCGCGCAAACCTGGAAGGGAAGGAGGCTGCCGGAAGGCTTTATGAAAAATCGGTGGCCACCATCGTGGGGATCATTCTGCCCGTGATCGTGGGCATCCTTGTGCTGCCGCAGATCGTGTTGCTCATCACCGCCGGCAAAGCCTACCTGGAAGCGGCACCGATCCTGCGGATCATGGCCACGGCGTCTGTACTCATCCCATTCAACGTGCAGGTGGGGTCGGCCTTCGAGGTGATCGGAAAGCCGCATGTGAGCTTTTATATTAACATTTCCGCTAACGTGGTGAACCTTGTGGTCAACATTCTGCTCATTCCCCGTCTCGGGATTATGGGGGCCGTGTGGGCTATGCTCATCACAAACGTCTTTATATTTGTAGTCAGCCAGGTGTTGCTGCGGCGCGAGATGGGCGTGAGCCTCTTGCGTACCGGCGTACAATTGGTGGAATTCTATACTACGGCCCCCGGCCACATCCGGGGCTTTATCTCAAGAAAAAAATAACATGCCCTACAATTTTGTCATCTTCAGCCTGTCGCCCTGGAACATAAACTATGGAGCAAACATCAAGGACCTCAGCTATGAGCTCGCCAAACACAACCACCGTGTCTTATATATAGACACCCCTCTGAAGCGCAAAGACCGCTGGCTGAAACGCGACAAACCCTTTGTGAGAGAAGTGGAAGAACGTATAAAATCCGGCAACCTCCTGAAACAGGTAGGAGAGAATCTGTGGCACTACATTCCGCAGGAAATATTGGAATCTGTGAACCAGGTGAAGTCCGCCTCCTTGTTCAACCTGGTGAACGGCGTGAACAACAAACGATTTTCCAAGTCCATTCTCCGGGCGGTGAAACAGATCGGCTTTGATGAATTCATCATCATCAACGACAATGAAGTCTACAACGGTCTCGCCATAAAAGAACTGGTGAAGCCATCGTTATATGTGTATTACCTGCGCGATAAGCTTTCGGCCATGAAGTATTGGAAACTTCATGTGGGCCGGGTAGAGCCTTCGCTCATCCAGTCGGCCGATGTGGTGGTGGCCAACTCGGAATACCTGTCGGACTATGCGGCGGAATTTAACAAACACAGCTACTATGTGGGCCAGGGATGTGACGTTACGCATTTCCTCACCCGTCCACCCCAAGCCGACATCGATGCGATGTTGAAGGACATCCCCGGGCCCATCGTGGGCTACATGGGCGCCATTAACGCCGAGCGCCTCGACATCAGCCTCATTGAAGGCATCGCTACAAAAATGCCGGACTACAGTTTTGTGTTCATCGGCATCGAAGATGATACCTTCAAACAAAGCGCATTGCACCAGCTGAAGAATGTGTATTTCCTCGGCAAGAAGGATTTTTCTGAACTGCCGGCATTTCTCTACGGCGTCGATGTGACCATCAACCCGCAAGCCATGAACGAGATCACCATCGGCAACTATCCACGCAAAGTCGACGAATACCTGGCCGCCGGCAAGCCCGTGGTCGCCACCAAGACGCACGCCATGAATCCCTTTCGCGAGCACGTCTATCTTGGCGAAAGCGTAGACGATTATGTAACTTTGATCCCGAAAGCGATCGCCGAGAACAACGCTGCCAAGGCCGCCGCGCGCCGCGATTTTGCCCTGGAGCATACGTGGAAGAAAAATGCCGAACTCATCCTCGAGGCTATTGAGAAGGTGAAACCGGCGAAGTAAAAAAAGAGACAGTACCCCTAAACACGATCGTGTGCGGATTGCCAATATTGTTGTCGCCCATAAAAATCCCAAGCAGGTATTGCGCCTGATGAAGCAATACGATGCGCGCCACTTCCATCACTTTGTGCACCTGGACGTGCGTTGCCCCTATGCGGGCGAATTCAACGAACTCCCGCACGTAACGCTCATGCCCATCCGGCGCAGGCTGGTCTATGCCGGCTACGGGTTTGTGCAGGTGGTGCTTGATGCGTTTGCCCTGGCGAAAGCCAAGGAGCCCTTTCAATATTTTAACGTCATGAGCGGGCAGGATTACCCCGTGAAGTCAACGGAGGCGTTCTATGAATTTTTGAAGGCTTCCTATGGCACCGAGTTCTTCGAGATCTACGACATGCCCTCATGGCCACAAGCCTATCACCGCTACGAGCGTTACCATTTGATTGAGTGGGAAGTGAAGGGCCGGTATAGACTAGAGAACCTGATCAACCGGTTTATTCCCAAGCGCGAATTCTTTCCCGGATTGGAGCCCTTTGGGCGGTCGGCCTGGTTTACGGCCACCGACCGGTTTGTGGATCACGCGGTAGCGTTTATTGAAAATAATCCCCAGTTTATCCGGCACATGAAAACCGTTTGGTCGCCCGATGAATTTATTTTCAATACTCTCGCCATGAACTCGTACCTTCGTGAGAAAGTTACGTTCAATAATCTCCGGCACATCGACTGGTCGGAAGGCAACGTGACCCCGAAGATCTTCAAAGCGGAAGACCTCCCTGTGTTGCTGGAGAGCCCGGCTTTCCTGGCACGCAAGTTTGATGACACGGTGGACGGAACGATCCTCGACCTGCTGGACCAAAGCAACCGTGCGTGGGACAACCGTAAGAAACAAACGATTGCTTAAGTTTTTAACGACTTTTGTTTTTGTATGCTTTTTAGAATGTCTAATTTTCTAAACCCTCTAATCTGAAATTGCTGTGTGTGGAATAGTTGGCTTTTGTGATTTCAACAAGCGTAGCAACGCAGACGTGTTGCAAAAAATGACGCAGTCGCTCCACCATCGTGGACCCGATGATTCCGGAACGTTCTTTGAAGAGCAATCCGGGTTTGCCCTCGGCTTTGGCCATACGCGCCTCTCCATTCTCGACCTGTCGCCGTTGGGCCACCAGCCGATGCGCGTTGGCAAAATGGTGATCACCTTCAATGGCGAAGTGTATAACTTCATGGAGATCCGTGAGCGCCTCGAGAAGGAGGGATGCACGTTCAAGAGCCATTCCGATACAGAGATGATCCTCTATGCTTTTCAGCAATGGGGGCCTTCGTGTTTGCAGTACTTCCGGGGCATGTTTGCCTTCACCCTCTATGATGAAGAAAAACAGAAGCTGTATGTGGTGCGCGACCGCGTGGGGGTAAAGCCGCTATATTATTATCACAAGGACAATACATTCCTCTTCAGCTCCACGCTGAAACCTTTCCACATGCATCCGGCTTTCCACAAGGAAGTGGATATGGCCAGCCTGGGACTGTTTTTACAGTATAGTTACATCCCAGGCCCGCATTGCATTTTCAAGCATACCCAGAAATTACTGCCCGGCCACTACCTGGAGATATCGCTGACCAACCGCGATATCAAGCTTCATAAATATTGGGATGTGGTCGACGCCTACAACCAACCGAAACTGGACGTGGGCGACGAGGAAGCGATTCGCGAAACGGAAAAGATCCTCAGCGAGTCGTTCAACTATCGCATGGTGGCCGATGTTCCCGTGGGCATTTTTCTCAGCGGCGGCTTTGACAGTTCGGCCGTGGCGGCACTTATTCAAAAGGACCGGACCGATCGCTTGAAGACCTTCACCATCGGTTTCGACGTTCCCGGATTTGACGAGGCCCCCGATGCCCGGAAGATCGCCAAGCACCTGGGCACCGATCACACCGAATACTATTGCTCGCCCAAGGATGCGTTTGATATCATCCCCAACCTGCCGGATATTTATGACGAACCCTTTGCCGACAACTCTTCCGTTCCCTCCGTGCTGGTGTCTCAACTGGCGCGCAAGCAGGTGACGGTGGCGCTTTCGGGCGACGGTGGCGATGAGATCTTTGCAGGCTATAACAAATTCAGCCAGTCGATAAAGTATGCCAACGGGTATCCGCAGTGGGTGAAGCGCTCCATTGCCAAGACCATGGGCATTATCAATCCCGATCACATTCCGGTGCTCAATCAGCAATACAACTTCTCGACCCGTTATGAGAAGATGAAGCACATTTTGCAGAGCAACGATCCTTCCGACGCCATGAACATCATCAGCCAATACATTCCGCAGCAGGAAGTGAAACGGCTGGTGGCAAAAGAATACAAAGACTATAAAACATTCTTCGACCTGAAAGAAGAATTTGCCGGCCACAACGATGCGCTGAGCAAGATGCTGGGCATCGATTACAAAACGTTTTTGAACGACAACAACCTCGTGAAGATCGACCGCGCCACCATGTCGGTGGGCTTGGAGGGAAGAGAGCCGTTCCTCGATCAGAAGGTCATCGAATACGTGTCGCGCCTCCCATCGCATTTGAAGCTGCGCGATGGGGTGACGAAGTATATTTTGAAGCAAATCGTTTATAAGCACATTCCCCGCGAGTTGATGGACCGGCCCAAGAAGCCGTTCATTGCCCCGCTCACCGTGTGGTTTATGAACGAGTTGAAAGACTTTTTCCTCAACTACCTCGACGAAGGACGTATCCGCCGCGAAGGCTTGTTGAACGCCGAGCCTATCCTGGCGATGCGCAACCAGTACCTGTCGGGGAAAAAAGTTAATCATCAAAAATTATGGAATTTGCTGATATTTGAAATGTGGATGGAGAAGTGGATGAAGTAAGTCAGCAACCCGTAAACCCCCAATAGTTTTTTGAAGCGCATAAAGATCGTTGAAGCCATCCGGCAAGGTTCCATTGGTGGCGGGGAAAGCCATGTCATCGACGTGGTGAAGCACCTGGACAAGGCGCGGTTCGAGCCCGTCGTGTTATCGTTCACGGAAGGAGAGATGATCCAGACCCTGCAGGTCATGGGGGTGAAGACCTTTGTGATTCCCACCACCACCCCGTTCGATTTCCGGGTATGGCCAAAGGTGACCGCGCTGCTAAGAGAGATCCAGCCCGACCTGGTGCATGCCCATGGTACCCGCGCCATGTCGAATGTGTTCCGCTCGTCGCGGGCGTTGAAGCTCCCTCTACTATATACCATCCACGGATGGTCGTTCCATGACAATCAGCGCCCCGTGGTGCAGCGTATCCGGGCCTGGAGCGAGGGCTTCCTGACGCGCCGCGCCAGCGTCAATATATCTGTATCCCAATCCAACCAGCAAACCGGGAAAAACAAGATCGCCGGCTTCAGGTCGGTCGTGATCATGAACGGTGTGGACCTGAACAAATTCGCCACCCAGACCAACACGCAGGGGCTACGCGACCAGTTCAACCTCCACGCCGACGATACCGTGATCGGCTTCATCGCCCGGTTTACCTACCAGAAATCGCCTGTGCTGATGGTGGAGGCGTTTGCCTCCTTATTAAAGGACCACCCCAACCTGAAACTGCTCATGGTAGGCGACGGTGAATTGATGCCCCAGGTGAAAGCGCGGATCGAAGCCCTGGGGATAGCGTCTAACGTGGTCCTGCCAGGATTCAGGAAAGACATCCCGGCGTTGCTGAGCATCATGGACGTGTATTGCCTGCCCTCGTTGTGGGAGGGGCTCCCGCTGGGCGTGATCGAAGCGATGGCCATGCAAAAGGCGATCGTCGCCACCGCTGTCGACGGCTCGAAGGAGATCATCGTGCCGGGCGAAAACGGCTTGCTGACCACGCCGGGCAACGGTGAGGAACTGCGCCAGGCGCTGGACCGCGTGGTGCGCGACAACGTTCTGCGCGAAAAAATGGCAACCAATGCCTTTCACTACGTGACGGCTAACCACAGCGTGGAGCACATGGTGCACCAGGTGGAAGATGTTTACAACACTTTGGTTTGATACGGGTTTTTGTGTTAACCTTTATAATTCTGAAATTCGATATAACTTTACCTTATCTATCATTAGACCCTTGACCATGAAAAATCTACTGATCCTCACGTTTGGAGTGCTCGTTTTTTGTCTCCCCGCCCGCGCGCAGCAAATCGATTATAAGAAGATCATTCTGCCCGATGGCATCACCAACCTGAGCATAGAAGAACGTCTGGTGCAATTGGCCTGGAAAAATAACCCGGAGGTCAAGGCCGTCCAGCACGACGTGAATGCCTCGCAGTATGATGTGAAAATAGCCGCTACGCGCTGGACCAGCTTGCTGGGCGCGCAGGGCAACTTGAACGAGTTTACCGTAAAACAGATCACGGGCTCCACGCAAACGACCAACAATTTCTATCCGCGTTACAACGTCTATCTCAACGTGCCGCTTTCGGCATTTTTTGAATTTCCCAATCAGAAAAAGGCAGCCCGCGAGCGCATGGGCATCAAACAGGAGCAATCCAACATGTTAAAGCTCGACATCCGGGCCCGGGTGCTGAAGTTATACAGCGATTACCGCAAAAACGAGACGGTTTGGCGCATCCGGAAGGAGGAATTGGACGATTTCAAGCTGAGAGTCAACACGATAGAACAGAAATTCAGCGACGGTGCCGCCACGTTGGAGGAGTATGTGACCGCCCAGCGGGTGTATCGCGACGTACAGATCCAGGAGGCGGTGGCCAAAAGCGACTGGGATAAATCGAAATTTGACCTGGAACAGGTGATTGGGGTGAAGCTTGAAGAAGTACTGTAATGCTGTTTTTTGACTTAAAAAGGTAACCACTTAAGTAAAAAAATACTTTAAAACCCTTTGAATTAGCCGAATTTGGCGGTTAGTTAAAAAAGACAAAAAAAATACTATGTAATATTTTTGTCCGTTATGGTAATATTTTTAATTTCGTGCTGTGCTTTTGTCGGCTGTCTATAGTTAATCTTTAATCTATTACCCTTTATGAAAAAGTCCCTGGCTTTAGTTGTGACCTTGTTGTTGGTTGCATTTTCAGCTTTTTCCCAGTCAGTCCCTTTTCCTACAGGCCCACGTGATAACAATGCCCTTGAAAATTGGGGCTATCAGCAAGTGGGTACCAATTGGGACACCTCACCGTTCCTGCCGTTCATTTATCAAGGCCGTTGGTTTAGGTTGATGCCTCCAAATGGAGTCACCTACACAGCCGCCACGAAGACGTGGACATTCTCGGAGCCGGGTAAGAAATACCCGCTCATTATGTTTTTACACGGTGCCGGTGAAGCGGGTACCGATAACAACAACCAGCTGAAACACGGTGGTCAGATCCACAGGGACGCGGTGCTCTCCGGCAAGTTCCCTGGTTTTTTGTTTTATGAGCAATCCTCGACACTCGACCAGATCAAAGCACAGCTTGAAAAGCTGATTGCTACGCTGCCCATCGACATCAACCGGATCTACATCCACGGTTTGTCCGGTGGTGGTGGAGATACCTGGAAGTTTGCCATTGCCAACCCGACCCTGATCGCCGGTGCGTTCCCGATGTCGGCTTCCAACGACGATGCCAAGCAAGAGAAAATGCTTTACATGAACCTGCGCCAGTCGCAAGGTGAAAGAGACAACAACCCTAACCCGGGATGGACGCAAACTATCGTTGACTGGTTCAACGCCAACGGCGGTCACCTGGAATACTTCTATTTACTCGGCGTAGGTCACGGTACATGGGATGCCATGTATAACCGCGCTGACTTCTTCCCTTGGTTTTTATCCCACAAGAAAAATGAAATCTTAGTACTCTTTAATAGGAATCTACTTTGTCCTGGTGCACCCACCTCTGTGACCATGGGCTTTACGCCCGGTTTCGATGCCTATGAATGGCAGAAAGATGGTGTGACCATACCCGGAGCAACCGCATTTAAGATCACGGCTACAGCTTTTGGTTCGTATACGGGTCGTATCAAGAACCGTGGCGTTTGGTCCGATTGGGCTACCCCGGTTGTTGTAGGCACGAAGCCTCCTACCTATACGCCTGCCATCACTCCCACAGCAGGTGAAACCATTGTGTTGCCTGCACCTGACGGATCGACCACTACTTCGCTGGAGGAACCCGAAGGTTATACAGCTTATGTTTGGAAGAATGCTGCAACGAATGCCATTGTGGCCAACACGCGTGTATATGCCAATGCCCCTGTAGGAACCTACAAGGCTACGGTTACGGAACAGAACGGCTGCTCCAGTGTAGAATCGCCTGCATTCACAGTAGTGAACGCCAACGGTCCGAACAAGCCCGATGGTATCAGCGGTTTCCTGGGTTATGCCAACACACAAACCCAGATCACCCTGGCCTGGAGCGATAACCCCACGCCTCTGAATAATGAGACCGGCTTTGAGATCTACAGAGGTCCCACGATTAGCGGTCCTTTTAGCATTGTCACGACGACTGTCGCCAACGCTAACTCTTTTATTGATACCAACCTGACGCCGAACACCACGTATTATTACTTGGTAAGACCGATCAACGCTTCGTCTGCAGGTCCCGTATCGCCGACCATTGGTGTTGCCACGAAAGTGGATGCCACACCTCCGACGGCTCCTACAAACCTGACCATCACCGGAACCAGCCCCGTTTCAGTTTCTTTGTCGTGGACTGCGGCAACGGATGATGTGGGCGTATACCGCTACGACATCTACAAAAATGGTGTAAAGACGTTGGCCGTAAATGATGTACAGGGCACTGTATTCAACCTCACCGCAGGTGAAGTATACAACTTCACCGTGAAAGCGAGAGACGTAACGGGCAACAGCTCGACCGAAAGTAACCAGGTGACGGCCCCCGCCGTCAACAACGGTCTTAACTATAAGGCATTCACCGGCACATGGACCAACCTCCCGGTGGATTTCAACGCCATCACACCAGTGAAGATCGGTAACACCCCTAACGTCGACCTCAGCGTAGCGCCTTCGGCTAACAACTATGCGATGTACTGGGAAGGTATGATCAACATCACGGCCGCCGGTACCTATACGTTTGAAACCTACTCCGACGATGGCAGCAAGCTGTACATCGGTGGCTACGGTTCTCAATACCAGGTGGTGAACAACGATGGATCGCACGGCGTGCGCTATCGCTCGGGCAACAAGACCTTTGCGGCACCCGGTCAATATCCGATCGTGATCACCTACTTCCAGGCAACCAGCGGAGCGACGATGCAGGTTTATTGGAGCAACACGCCCACCGGTATCACGTCCCGTCAGCAGATCCCGAATAGCGCCTTTGCTTCGAACTTTGTAATGCCCGGTGCAGCTCCTGCGCCGCCTACCCAGTTGACTGCTCAAGCCGTTGCCTACAACCAGATCAACCTGACCTGGACGGACAACAGCTCGAACGAGACAGGTTTCCAACTGTACAGAGCCACCAACACGGCTGGTCCTTATGCCACTGTAGGTACAATCGCGGCTAATACCACATCGTTTAGCGACAAGACGGTTGCTCCTGCAACGAAATACTTCTACCGTATCAAGGCCATCGGTCGCTACGGTGAGTCTGATTTGTCGAATGAAATCGCCAGGAGTTTGTCCTACTCGTACTATGAGGCAAACTTGGCCAATCTCAATACGATCAACTCGTTGACACCGGTCAAAACCGGCACGTCTTCGACCTTTGACCTGACGGTGCGCAACCGCACGACCAACTACGCATTCAAGTGGGTGGGTAAGATCAACATACCGACTACCGGTAACTATACCTTCTACACCACTTCCGACGACGGCAGCTTGCTCTATATCGACGGCGTGCTGCGTGTATCGAATGACACCCAAGTCAGTGTTGAGAAGTCAGCTACTATCAATAACCTGACGGCGGGTGCACACGACATCGTAGTCGCCTACAGACAGAACTCCGGTGGAGCCTCACTGAACGTAAGCTGGCAAGGTCCCAATATTACAAAGGCTGTGATCCCGGCCGGCGTATTAGCCCAAGATGAAATAAATGCCACAACGCCTGCGTTGCCCGCTGCCCCTGCAGCACCGACCAGCTTAGCCGCTACGCCGCTGTCGAAATCCTCGATCCAAGTATCGTGGACGGATGCCAGCACGACGGAAACCGGTTTCGAACTGTATCGTTCCGTGCATGTGAACACCAACTTCGTGTTGTTCAAGTCCCTGCCTCCGAACACCAACTCGTTCCTGGACGCTGGTTTGTTCCCGAATGAAACCTACTTCTATAAAGTATCGGCCGTTGGTGTAGGCGGAAGCAACTCTACAGCGATCGTGAGCGCGGCCACCCTGAACACCAAACCGGTGATCACCGACGTAGCCGACATCACTGTGAAATACGGCAAGACCCTTAGCTTGAGCGTTATCTCGCAAGACGATGACCACGAGCCTTTGACATTGACTGCTCAAGGCCTCCCCGGAAGCTGGGCAACCTTCGCCGATCAAGGCGATGGTACCGGTACCCTGGCCCTTGCGCCACTCATCGGCAACCTTGGCCAGTATCCGAACGTCCGCATCATTGTTGCTGACCAGCACAACGGCAAGGATACAACGACCTTTAAGATAACCGTAACCGACAAAGACGTACCCGCCATCGTTCCTGTGACCGATGTAGTGGTGAACGAAGGTTCGAACAGCGCCGTGACCATCACGGCAACGTCTGACGCCGGCACGGCAAACCTGACCTGGACCGCGGTGAACTTCCCTTCGTTCGCAACGTTGACAAACGATGCGCTCGGAACCGGAACCGTAACCCTGAACCCTGGCTATATCCACTCCGGCGACTATAACCTGACCGTGAAGGTGAAGGACAACGTAGGAGGGGAGTCTTCCAGAACGTTCAAAGTAACCGTAGTGGATGTGAACCCCAATTCGTCGATCTCGATGAACCTGGTGTACTCTACCAATGCGAATGCACCCTGGAACAACATCACCGGATTGACCACGACCGGTTTGAAAAACAATACTGGTGCGACCACCACCGTGGGATTGGCTTTCCAAACCACCGCATGGAACACCTGGTTCGAAGGTACCCAGACCGGCAACAACTCCGGTGTGGTTCCCGACAACGTACTGAGCGACTACTACTACTTCGGTATCTTCGGAGCACCGAACACGGTAGACGTGAAGGTGACAGGTTTGAATCCTGCCATGACCTATGCGTTCAAATTCCTCGCCTCCAGCAAGTGGACCGGTGTGCCTGATAACGGTACAACCCGCTACACCATTGGAGCGCAAACTTCCGCTGTGAATGCACAGAACAACACCAGCAACCTGGCGATCATCAATGGTGTGACCCCTGCCGGTGACGGTTCCGTGACCTTCACGATGAGCAAAGATGGCGCGTCGGTAGTAGGTTACCTGAATGCTCTTATTGTAGAGTCTCAATACCAAGCAGGCACGACACCTGCCGCTCCCCGCGCATTGGATATTGCCCTGACACCGAACAACGAAGCGAAACTGACTTGGATCGATGCACCGTTCAACGAAACTGGTTTCGACGTCTTCCGTTCGACGACCAAGGGCGGTACCTATACCAAGATCAACGCATCCCCTGTGGCTGCGAACAGCACATCGTATACGGATGCCAGCTTGACGGAAGATACCAAGTACTTCTATCAGGTAAGAGCGTTCAACGATATTGGAACATCGCCTTACTCGAACCTCGACTCGATCAGTGTGCCTAACCTTGCACCGAAGATCACCATCAATGGCAACCTGGCGTTGACCCGCGGTGTGCAATCTTCGATCACGGTTTCCGCTACCGATCTTCCCGCGAACCTTTTCACCATGGCCGTGACCAACCTGCCTTCGTTCGCAACGTATCAGCAGACCACGCCGACCTCCGGTACCATCACTTTCAATCCTACCTCGGCTAACCTGGGTGTGTTCACCTTCACGGTTTCCGCTACGGATAACAAGAGCGCTACAGCGACGAAAGATGTGACGGTAACGGTGAGCGAGACCCTGGTGTATAGAATAGACTTGAACTTCAACCAGAACTCGGTTGCTGCAGCACCTTGGAACAACACAAGCAAGGCTCCTGTAATCAACGACGTGTTCTCGAACCTGAAAGATGAAGGTGGCGTGAACCGCAACGTGAGCGTGACCCTGCTCTCTTCTTTTGGAGGCGTATACAATGAAGGTGCAGTGACCGGCACAAACTCCGGTGTAGTACCCGACGCTGTATTGCAAGAATACTACTGGTTCGGTGCCTTCAATGCACCGGATGCCGCAAAACTGAAAGTGTCTGGTCTCGATAAGCTGAACAAGTATACGTTCAAGTTCGTCGCCAGCAGTAACTTCAACAACAACGGATCCATCATCAACAACGGTAGCACCGTGTTCACGATCGGTGCACGTTCGTCCTCTGTAAATGTTCAGGGCAACACCTCTAACCTGGCCGTGATCACCGACGTGGTGACCAACGCCAGCGGCGAAGTGACCATCGACATCACCAAAGGCGGCGACGCAACGGTAGGTTATATCAACGGTTTGATCATCGAAGCCGTGGCCATCGATCCTTCGGGCTTTGCACCGACGAACCTCACGGCTTCCGGAAATTCGAAGACCAACATCATCTTGAACTGGTCTGACAACTCGCCTACGGAAACCGGCTTCCAGGTATATCGCTCCACTACGACATCGGACGGCGTGTATTCGCTGATCGGAACAACCGGCGCAGATGTAGCCACCTACACGGACAACACCGGTGCCACCAACGGCAAGAAATACTACTACAAAGTTAGAGCCGTCATCCCGAGCGGATTCACAGCCTACAGCAACGTGGCCAGCGCCGGAACGGTAGCCTTCGCAGTGTACATCAACGTGAACGGTGTAGCCGCTTACGATGCACCGGCACCTTGGAACAACTTGAGCCGCCTGGCGGTAGACAACGACGTGTTCTTCAACCTGAGAGACGAATTGGGCAAACAAACCGGCCTGCGCCTCCGCTTCGTGGAAGCCATGGAAGGTATGAACGACTGGGGTATGTCGACCGGCAATGACTCCGGTATCTTCCCCGACAAAGTGTTGAAGAGCTTCTATTACACCAACGCCTACAACGGTATCGGCAAGCTGACCGTGGAAGGTCTGGATCAAGGATTCAACTATAACTTCGGCTTCATGGGCGCTATCGACGTGCAGCTGAACGTGACCACCAACTTCTCGATCGGCGACAGAACCGTGTCGAACCGTCAGGATCAGAACATCTCGAATGTAGCGTACATCCGCAGCGTTCAACCCGATCAGAACAGCGAAGTGAAGATCCAGGTGCAGGAAGCTCTCGGATCACCCTGGTCGATCCTCAACGCGATCGTGATCGAAGCCTATCCTACGGACGACCGCAAGTCGGGTGTAGCCGGTGGCAGAACCAATACAAGCGGCCAGATGCGCGAAGTTCGCTACGGAGAGTCCAACCCTTCGGTGTTGCTCTATCCTAACCCGACACAACGCGAGTTGAACGTTCAAACCCTCGATTCTTCGATCGGTGATGTTCGCTACTCGATCGTGGATGCCATGGGTAAAGTGATGAAAGAAGGCACTTACGCCAACGACGAAGTGTCGTCCAACTTCACCGTCGATCTCCAAAGCAGCGGCTTCCAGAATTCGGTATACTTTATCAAACTGGTATATCCTGACGGAAAAGTGCAGCTGAAGAAGTTCGTCAAATACTAAGAATGTCTTTCTGAAAGACCTACCTCAAAACCGGGGTAGGTCTTTTTTTTGCTCTCATTTTAATACCTTTGTGGGTATTAACCCTTTTTTGTACACTTTATCAGAGACTATTGAATTACGTTAAAAATCTTGACGGAATCCGTGGGTTTGCCATTGTGCTGGTAATGTTCTTTCATTACGATTATCTGATCGAGGCCGGTTGGGTAGGCGTACAGTTGTTCTTTGTTCTTTCCGGTTTCCTCATCACCACCATCCTGATGCAGGACAGGCAAGACCAGCCCTTGGGTCATTACCTGAAAGGCTTTTACTGGCGCCGGACGCTTCGCATATTTCCCATTTACTATTTGTACCTGCTGATCGTGGCGTTGGTGTACGCCAAATTTCATACGCCCGAGGACTTCAAACAAACGGCACCGTTCCTGTTCACCTACACCTACAACTTGTTCCCGCTGGTGTATGAATTCAGTTTCGACATCTTCTTCACGCACTTCTGGTCGCTTTCCATTGAGGAGCAATTTTATCTTTTCTGGCCCATCATCGTCTATTTCCTCTCCACGCGGCAACTGCGCGTGCTGCTGGTGGTCATGATCCTGGTGGCGCCCGTGATCCGGTTTTGGCTGGCCAACTACTTGCTGGACGATGGGATCTCCAAAGATTTTACGGAACAGATCGTCTATCGCTTCACGTTTAGTCAATGGGATGCGTTCGCCTTTGGGGCGGCCATACCCGTATTTGGCCTCCAGGCGACGTCGTTCAACCCCTACAAGCTGTTGGTGGCGGGGATGGTGATGTTCGTCGGGTTCGGAATATTCAATTACAGGATGTTACTGGCAGAAGGCGAGAACGTAGGGCTTACGTCTTTCGGATTCCCGTTGGGCGTGCTGAACAACTACCAGCACGTGTGGTCCTATTCGCTCCTCAGCCTGGTTTGTATGGGCTTTATCCTGATCTGTGTGAAATACAGCCACAACATCGTGGTAAAAACCGTGTTTGGGAACCCGCTCATGGTGTTCCTGGGCAAGATCTCCTATGGCCTCTATGTCTATCATTGGGTCATCTGGATGGCCTTTGGCAGATTTCTTAAACCTTATTTCTCTTTCCCTTTACTGGGTTTTGTCTGCTACAGTGTTATTTGCATCGGCGTAGCCTATCTCAGTTTTGTTTTGATCGAAAAGCCGCTGCTGTCCTTTAAAAATAAGTTTTTCCATCGTAACCAAATCGCGACATGATTCAGACCAACGAGTTGGTTTCTTTTTTGAAATTGAAGACCGTGCATTCGGGATTCTTGGATCAAATTAAAGTCAGCTACCGCCCCCTGATCTGCCCTTTCGACGAATTGCTCAATGAAGTGAAAGACGCCCAAAGCGCGTTCGACATCGGTTGTGGCTCGGGCCAGTTCGCCTTGTTGCTGGCCGAATTCACCAGCATCAAAAGGATCGGTGGCATCGAGATCGACAAACGCCTCATCACCAACGCCCGCGAACTGCTGCAACCCTACAGCGGCAAGGTGACCACCGATTTCCAGCCCTATGATGGCAGCACGCTGCCGGATGCCATGAAGGAATACGACCTGATCTTTTTGATCGACGTGCTCCATCACATTCCCGTAGCCTACCAGGAGTCCTTCATCAAAAAAGTATATGACCACATGCGCCCCGGTGCGCGGTTCATCGTGAAAGACATCAACGGCGGCAGCCCTTTCGTGCTCTTCAACAAGATGCACGACCTCATCTTCGCCCGCGAGATCGGCCACGAATGGTCCATGAAACGCCTCATCGATACGGCCCAACAAGCCGGTTTTAAGATCCTTAGCACGAGTAAAAAGCAAATCTATGTTTATCCCCACTACACCGTCATCCTCACGAAATAAGGTAGCCTACAACATCCTGCTGGTCCTTATCGTTGCCTGGATGGCGACGTATCCTATTTACCAGAATTTTTACCGGGGTGAGGCCGTCGAACAATACCAACGCTTCCTCGATTGGAAAGCCGACAATTCGATGTTCTACAACCCCTGGCAATACCGCATCCTGTGCTACGAGATCGTCGAGGGCACCTACCAGGTGTTGGATCACACGGTATTCAACCTCATTCACTTTCGCGAACCGCAGCTGAATTTACCCGGCAACACCAGCGATAAAAACGAAGTCACGCAAAAGTTGCTGCAACTTGCCCAGCAACCGGAGTTTATCAAATACTCCATCGTATTCATTGGCTTTCGCTTTTTGCAGAACGCTCTCATTTTTGGGTTGGCCTTTATTTATTTCTCGCACTTCGTGAAAACCCGCGCGGTGGTGTTGCTCAGCATCATGTTCATCCCGATCATGATGGGCAATGCGGTGGTGGATAGCGATCTTTCCTTCAACACCTATATGGACATCACGTTGTACCTGTTGACAGGGCTTGTCATTGTGAAAGGCTACAGCGACTGGTGGATATTGCTCATCACCATCGTGGGCGCACTGAACCGCGAAACGTCGATGCTCATTCCCGCCATCTATTTTTGTTCGAAGGTAGATTGGTCGGCATGGCCCAACTTCAGGAAATTGTTCTTTACCGATCTCAAGCCGCTCATGATCGCCGCCCTCTCCATGGTATTTTTTGTTGCCATTTTTGTGGCAATACGGGCGCACTTTGGCTACCGGCCGCAAACCGACTGGCGTGTACCCGCCGGGTTGCCCATGCTGAAGATGAATTTGTTTAGCGGCGTGAGCGTGAAAACGTATATGGAAATGTATGGTGTGTTCGGATTCCTGCCCATTTGGTGTCTCTTCCTGTTCAAAGAGATGAACCCGTCCCTGAAGGTATTTTTTATCGTGATCGTGCCCGTGTGGTTTGCGGTCCACTTCATTTCGGTGGTCGCTTACCAAAGCCGGTTGTATCTGGTGCCTACACTGCTCATCTTTTTCCCGGCCGTGTTGCAGCACATCGAAAATCAAATACAGGCCAGGCAACGCCTGGCCTGATTAAAAAGGGTCTTATTCAAGTCGTTTGTACCATGCGTCGGCATACGGTGTCTGATGCCGTATCTCCATGACGCGGTCTAACGTGATGATCTTGGTTTTGTATTTGCTGATGTGCACGTAGTAGTAGTCATCCACTTTTTTCACTTCAGCTTGTACGCCGTCTTCAGCCATGTTGCGCACCAGCTTGTTGGCATTGGATTGCTTTTTGAACGTTCCCACAATGAGGTAGTAATAATTGCCGGGCAGTTTGTCGTCCACTTCCATGTGGTCTTGCCACGAGGGTCTGCGCTCCGGAGTAGTGGGCTCGGCCACGGCGGTTTGGGCGGCGGTGGTATCGGTGCTCTTGGTGTCGACGGTTTCCTCTTCTTTCTTCTCCGGTTCTACGGGAGGCGGCACGGGCGCTTGTGTCACGGCATCCTGTTTAATGGTGGAGCTCTGCTTCTTGGTCTTGCGCGAGACGGGGTCGACAAACTTGCCAAAGCGCCACTTCAATTGCACTTCATTCGAACCACCGGTAGATACTTGCATGTTCGGGGTAGGGAAGTCGTAGGCAAAGCCGATCTCGATATCCTTGATGTGTACCCGCAGCATGGCGTTGGGCCCAAAATACTGGCGGTAGCCACCTCCCACATCGAGTATATTTTTATACGACACAAAGGCGCCGGCTTCGTACAGGTTCAGATTGTTTTCATTAAAGCGATACGAAAACGATGGTTGCAGGGCCCACGTGTCGGTCACCAGGTTAAAGCGATAGGTGGCAAAAGCGATCTTGTTCTTCAGTTGGCTGAACGTCACCTTCTGGAAATTGTCTTCGGAAAGCGTCTGGTGATCCACCAGTTGCAACATGGAAAAACCGAGGGTCAGGTTCTTGAACGTGTAGTTCACGCCGAATTGTCCGTTGAAAGCAAAATTATTGTTGGTGCTGTTGAGAATGGCCGGGTCGTTGGAGTCGACATTGGAGATTTCCTCTTGCCGGATACGATTTGAGAAGATGCCAGCAGAAATACCAAAGCCCACCGAGTGGTTCGTAGCGATGGGCACTTTATACCCGAAGGTGAGCATAGCCGACGTGGCCGATAAGAGTACGGTACGATCGTTATACACGCTCAACCCAATCGCCATACGCGGGTCGATCGGATGCTGAAGGTCGAACTGCATCGTACGCGGACCGTCCTTGATGCCCGTCCATTGCTGACGATACGATACGTTGGCCTCCGTGCGCCGCCCCGCCGCAACCATCGACGGATTTATCGTGTATGGATTAAAGATCCATTGGGTATAGAAAGGATACTGTTGCGCAGTCGCCGACAAGGTTAGGAGTAGCAGTATCGAAAC
The DNA here is from genome assembly GCF_003589925.1 of Chryseolinea soli. NCBI lineage: Bacteria > Pseudomonadati > Bacteroidota > Cytophagia > Cytophagales > Fulvivirgaceae > Chryseolinea > Chryseolinea soli. The sequence continues at coordinate 5,291,876 of NZ_CP032382.1, forward strand.
GAGGGTAAATTTCTGCATAGGGTCACAGGTCTTTTTTCTTTTTTATTTCAGGATGCGAACGGCGCCGGTCAGTTTTCGTCCATCCGTACAGGAAAGCGTATAATAATAATCGCCTTCGCCGAGCGGCTTGCCTTTGTAGGTACCATTCCAGTTGTTCTCATAGGGGAATGCATCAAACACCTGCTGTCCGGAGCGGGCAAATACGGCCAGCCTGCATTCGCGATACGATTCCACGTTGCGGAAGGTCCAGTACTCGCCGACGTTGTCGTTGTTCGGGGAGAAGAACTTCGGGATCTCATCCGTCTTGTCGATCACGCTGATATTTACCTCGTCGCTGGCGCTTAACGTGTCGCTATCTACCACCGTCAACCGGAACACATAGTCGCCCAGTGCCATGTCGGTGATGTGGATCACGTTGGCATCCACCGTGAACGGCACCTGTGTACCACCGATCTGTTCCCAGAAATAGCGTTCAATAAACCCGTCAGGATCCAAGCCCTGGCCTGCGATAAGCGCCTCATTGTCGGGCAACACGATGACCAGGTCATCGCCGGCATAGGCCACAGGCTTCTTCTTCACGTTTTGAGAATCTTCCGTAACATATACAATGGCGTCGCTGTAGGCTGAAGCATTTTCGTCGTCGGTTGCCGTCAGCCGGAACACATACATGCCCAGCACCAGTCCGCTGACATCGAGGGTAAGGGTCGTGGCACCCGAAATTGTGGCTGTGTTGGGGCCTTGCACTTGCGTCCACTTCACGCTTTGAACCGTGCCGTCGGTATCGGTGGCGGTTCCGTTCAAAGTGGCTTGGGTGGTCGGTAAGTTAACCACTTGTCCTGCGCCCGCGCTCACCACCGGAGGCTGGTTGGGAGGTACGGGTCCAACAACGACCTGCACATTGTCGGTCGCCACGGCGCCACCATTGTCTGTCGCTTCAAGACTAAATACATACGTGCCGACCGCGAGGTTTGACACTTGCAACGACAAGGTCAGATCGCCGGAAAGCGTCGCGGCAGCACCGCTCACTTGTTTCCATTTCACGGACGCGATCGTGCCGTCCGGATCGGTAGCGGTGCCGTTAAGTGTGACCTGAGTGGTGGGAAGGAAGATCTGCTGATCTGCTCCGGCGTTCACCACAGGAGGTTTGTTAACAGTGGCCGGCAGCACGGTCACCACGATCTGGTCGAACGAGGATGCACCCCCGTTGTCGGTCGCGGTGAGTTGAAGGGTATAGACGCCTTCCACCAGGTTCAGACAGTTCAGATCTTTTTCGGTTGGGTTAGCCAAGGTCACCGTGGGACCACTGGCCTTGGTCCACAGATAGCTTTGAATGCTGCCATCGTCGGTAACGTCGGCGTTTAGCAACACGGTGTTTTGAGGGAGATAGATGATGGTGTCCAGGCCTAGTTTTACATCCGGTGCGAGGTTGTTTGTGGGAGGCACTACCAGCAGCGTCATTTGATCAAACGATGAAGCCAGCATGTCGTCCGTCACGGTGATGCGGAAGGAGAAGGTGCCCTGTGCGAGGTTGCTCACTCTCAAGGTGGCACCATCCTGTCCGGCCAAGGTTGCCGCGGGGCCGCCGGTCTGGGTCCAATCATAGGAGATCACGGTGCCGTCCACATCCGAGCCGCTGCCCAAAAGCGATGTGGCGTTCACGGGAAGATAAAGACGCTTATCGCCGCCGGCGAATGCAATGGGCGGCTGGTTCACGTTGGCGGGCCTCACCAGCACTATGGTAATGTCGGCGTTGGTGGCACCACCATTGTCGGTCACGGTCAATTGGAAAGCGTATTGGCCTTCCTGCAGATTGGTCACCGTAAGGGTAGTGGTGTTGTCGTTGGTCAGTGTGGCGGTGCCGCCGCTCACTTTTATCCACTTGTAGGAAGCGATGATGCCATCCGGATCAAAGCCCGAACCTACCAGGTTGATGCTGTTCGTCGGCAAGGTGATGGTCTGGTTATCTTGTACGATCGCCAATGGCGGCTTGTTGGCCGTGCCGTCGCTTACTGTGATCAGAATGTCGTCGGATCCGGTAGCGTTGCTGTCGTCAGTGACCGTCAGACGGAGCCTGTATGTCCCCGTCACCAAACCTGCCAACGTTGTGTTGGCCGCGGCCGGTGTGCCAAAGACAGAAGTGTTTGGTCCGCTGACCTGTGTCCAGGCATAGGATTGTATCGTACCGTCTTCATCAAAGCCCGATCCGGAAAGTGTCGTCGACGTGGCGGGAAGATAAAGCGATTGGTTCGGTCCCGCATCGGCGAAAGGAGCGCGGTTCACGGTTGCCGGCAAGACGGTAATGGTGGCAGTGGATGATCCGGTGGCACCCTTATCATCCGTCACCATAAGGCGAAACACATAGGTGCCTTCCACGAGGTTGTTTACCTGTAAAGAAGCAATGGCGGGTGTAACCAGGGTCGCTGCGGGGCCGGAGACTTTTGTCCAGGCGTAAGAAGCTATAGAGCCGTCTCCATCCGTTCCGGAGCCGGCCAGGGTGATGCTGTTGGTGGGGAGTTGCAAGATCTTATTTCCACCCGCGTTAGCGATGGGAGGTTGATTGGTAGTGGCCGGTTGCACCGTTACCTGTACTTCGTCTGTGCCGCTGCCTCCGTCGTTGTCTTGCGCAACTATTTTGAATTTATACGTACCCGCCACCATGTTCAAAACGGTCAGCGCATCGGTGGTCTCATTGTTCAACAAAGCTGCCGGTCCACCGGTTTGCGTCCACGCATACGAAGCGATGGTGCCATCGGGATCGTTCGCGGTGACATTGAGTACGATGCTGTTGGTAGGAAGATAAATGATCTGGTCTGATTCTGCGACCACTGTCGGAAGCTGGTTGGTAGAAGCAGGCAGCACCGTCAGGGTCATTTGATCGCTTGCCGAAGCCAGGTTGTTGTCCAACACCGAGATCTGGAAAACATAGTCGCCCACATTCAAGCCGTTCACCGAGAGCGTCGGAGATCCTTGTCCACTCAACGTCGCTGCCGGGCCGGAAACTTTTATCCAGGTGTAGGCGTCCACGGTGCCGTCAGGGTCGTTGGCCGTGGCCGTAATGTCATAAGAACCGACAGCGGCCGACACGGTTTTGTCGCCCCCGGCATAAACCACCGGCGCAATGTTGCCGGTCGTAACGGTGACAGTAGCTAAGTCACTGGCCGATGCGCCTTGATTGTCGGTCACGGTGAAGCGAAACACATAGATGCCCTCCACGAGGTTGGTGAGCGTAAGCGTGGCCGTATTGTCGCCGGCGAGTGTCGCTGCAGGGCCACTGGCCTTTGTCCACAAAACACTGGCGATGGATCCGTCAGGGTCCGAAGAGGTGCCGGTGAGCGTGGTTGAGTTGGTGGGGAGCGTAATAAATTTGTTAGCCCCTGCACTCGCTACAGGCGATTGATTCACGGTGTTGGGTTGTACGGCCACCACCACGTCGGCCGAATTCTTTGCGCCTTTTGTGTCCGTGGCCTCCAAGCTAAATACATACACACCGGCCACCAGGTTTTGAAGCGTGAGGCTCAATGTGGCTTGGTTTACCATCGTAGCGGCTGGTCCACTCTTCTTGGTCCAGGCCACACTCGCAATACCGTCCGCATCCGTGGCGGTACCGGTGAGGACCACGGTATTGTTGGGAAGCGTCAGATTCTTATCCGGTCCGGCGCTCACCACGGGTGGGGTATTCACAGGCGCGGCGTTCACAACGACGTTCACTTCGTCATAGCCGGTTGCTCCATTATTGTCGGTTACCGTGAGCCCGAATTTATACGTGCCGGCGACCATGCCGGTCACCGTGAGAATGTTGGTATTGGCATTGGCTAAGGTTGCTGCACCACCGCTCACTTTCACCCACGCATAAGAGGCGATGCTGCCATCGCTGTCGGTACCGGATCCGGTGATCACAACGGTACTGGTAGGCAACGTAATGGATTTGTCCGCTCCGGCATTGGCCGTCGGACTTTGATTCGATTGTAATACCGATACTGTGACCTCGTCAAAAGCTGTTGCGCCCTTGTTGTCGGTCACGGTCACGCGGAAAACATAAGTTCCCAAAAGCAAATTGCTGGCCGTCAGCGATAGGGTTTTATCGTTGGTAAGCGTCGCGGTAGAGCCTGATTTTTTCTCCCACAAGATCGTCAATGCTCCGCCCTCCGGGTCGGAAGCCGTGGCCGTCAGGGTCACCTGGTTGATGGGCAGGTAAATGGTTTTGTCCACCCCGGCATTGGTAACGGGAGGCTTATTGGTCGCGACGGGGTTCACAGTCACCTGGACGACGTCGGTAGCCGAGGCGCCCTTATCATCGGTGACGGTGAGTTGAAATTGATACACGCCTTCCAGCAAGACCGTCAGCAACAGATCGGTGGTGGCAGCGCCGGCGAGGGTCACTGCCGGGCCGCTGAGTTTGGTCCAGGCATAGGTCAGCGCGCCGCCTTCCGGATCGGTACCCTGACCTTTCAGTGTGAGGGTGTTCGTGGGCAATGTCACCACTTGGTCAACGCCCGCTTTTGCCGTTGGATTCTGATTCACGGCCGCCGGGTTCACCGTTACGGTAACTTCATCGAAGGCCGTACCGCCCGCATCAGTCACTTGTAATTGAAATACATAACTACCCGCGACAAGGCCGTTCACGGTAACGGTGGCGGTATTATCGTTCACCAACGTAGCGGCGCCTCCGGATTTCTTTGTCCATAAGTATCCCGTAATGCCGGTCAGGCTCACACCTGTGCCGGGTAGGGTCACCGTGTTGGTGGGCAATGTAATGATCACATCCTTCCCTGCATTGGCGGAAACTTTACCGGTTTGATATTCGAATGCACCGATATCATATTTACCACCCGAAGGCCGGATGGCGCCGTCGAAGTCGTCGTTGATGCCGAACGCCGACATGTCCTTACCACCGTCGATGGCCGAAGAGCCGGCCAGCAGGTGAAAGTTCTTGCCCGCGGCATCTACAAATTTCGGAAGGTTGATGTCGTTGGTCTTGATGTTGTTCGTCTCCGTCAGCTTGATGGCTTTGGGATTGTTCAGGTTGATATAAGCATAGCCGTTGGCTTGGTTGGTGGCCACGATGATGTTGTTCACAAATTGGCTTTGCGCCGGGTTCTCGCTAAACATCAGCAAGCCCACCAGTTGACAGTTGATCAGGGTGTTGTTGGATACAATAAATCCGGTGGGCGCATAGCCCGGGTTGGTATCCTGCAGGAGGAAGCCGCCTTGAAGTCCGTTTATGCCCAGGTTGTTATAGTAGATCCCCCCACCGCCAGAATCATAGTAGCAGTGGCCGGTGCCGGTGTCGATGATGTTGTCGTGCACCACGGCGCGCGTCGTTCCGCCCCCGGCCTGGAAGCCGTTTTGGTGTCCGTAGTTGGCTTTGGTAGCTACGTTATATACGGTGTTGTGGTGTACTTCGCAGCCCTTGGTCACGCTGCCGATCTGGATGCCGTCGTTACCGATGTTGCGCAGTTCGTTGTTGTAGACCAGGCAGCCTTCAATGTCGTGTTCATACACCGTTTGTCCGCAGCCGCGGTCCACGCCGCTATCATAATGCGAGTTGCCGATGTAAAAACCTTCGCATCCTGTGTCGCCGATATAGTTGTCGTGGAAGATCAGATTTTTCATCACGAAGTTGCCGCGCCAGGTCGATTTGTCGCAGGTGGGGTCGGTCTTGGCCACGATGCCGCAACATCCCGTGAAGTTCACTTGCAGGTGATCAACCTCGAGGTCGGAGGAAAGCGATTGAAAGTTGATGCCCATCTGACCGCCGCGTATTTCGATACCATACTTTTCATTCGGGTTTGCCGAACCGGTCATGTGAATGAACGTGCAGTTGTCCACCTGCACGGAGTTACCGTAGCTGGCGGGTGCGTTGATGGTCACTTTGCCATCGCACATGTTGGTGATGATAACGGGTTTGTCTACGGTGCCGTGAATGTTCAGGAGCCCGATACCCGTTCGGGTGCCGGAGGCGAAGCAGATCTTGTCACCGGGCTTCACACCTTTTTTGACACCGTCGAATTGCCATTCGGCAGCAGAAGTGGAGATGATGAAGTTACAGCCGCATTGGGCGTTGAGCTGTGTGTAGAATGAAGTGAACAGTGCAGTAAGTACTGCCAGGGTAGAGAGTCGACAAGCCATAATCCTTTGATCTAAATTACTTAATCTACAAAAAACCGAAGCAAGAATAGCTGCTTTCCATTAGTTATTTTAGCGTAAACCTTTGAATGGCAGGAAATTCGAGTTAATGTGTTTCTAATGTCTTTTATGTTTACCCGGGTAACGTGAGTGCCCCTCATTCATAATCCATCCCTAGCCAAGCGTCCAGGATTGGGATGGTCTCTCACGGTTACTTTTTACGGCAAAACAGAATGGATGCTCCCTTCACGACGACCACAACACATGAGCGACCCCGATCTCGCACCGCCAACGATTACGCTCTCGCGATGATAAACAGTGGGCAGTTGATCTATTGTCTTGCGTATTTTTGAGAATACAATTTTGCAGGATACAGAAAATTCTGGACGATGGTGGTGTCGCCAATCAAGTGTCGCCGGTGAAAATCTATTCGTCATTTTCAGCTTCAAGTTGGGCGTTGAAGACGGCCTTATACAGGACAACGATTGGCGGGGGAACCTCTTACAAGATACTAAAAGCACCTGGGAAAGTACAGTTAAAGATCAATTTTCTTGACCACCTTCGCCGGCACACCGGCCACCACCGTATAGGGGGGTACGTCGCGCGTGACCACGGCGCCCGTGGCCACAACAGCACCTTTGCCTATACGCACGCCTTTCAATATCGTCGAGCGGGTAGCGATCCATACATCGTCTTCGATGATGATGGCCTTGGCCGGTCCGTCGGAGAAGTGATCCTTCAAGTCGTGAAAGTCGCTGTCCAGGATGATGGTGTAGGGGGCTATCCGCACATTGGCCCCGATCTCTACACGATGCTGACAATCGATGTGCACACCGTTGAGCCGCGAGTTGGTCCCTACGATCAGGGAGCCTTTGCGCCCCGTATATAATTTTGCCTGCACGATGTTGGACCACACGCGCACCTCGTCGCCGAGGATCATCTGCCCCTGGTTGTCGATGATCGGCTTCTTGTTGATGGACACCATGCGCCCGATGGAGGTGCATTTGCGCAGGTAAATTTTCGCCATGAACACACGAAGGCCACCTTGCACCAGGCTCACGAGAAAATCGAAACCACTGCCGTCAGGGTTATTGCTCTTGAAAGCCTGCTGTTTGGATTTGATGGTAGCACTTAAAGACATACACTCAAAGCTACGCGTAAGTGTGTCAAATTCCATCCTACGCCTCGTAAAAATGCCTTTAATAAATTCATTTTGCCTTTGGCCGTATACTTCAAAATATTCCACGGCACGGAAAACGTAAAGAAGAAAAGCATGCCGCTCAGCAGGGGAAGACCCGAAAAATTGCGTCGCATGAAAATGAGACGGTTCCGTGTGAGGTAGTAAACTTTAAGCGGACTGTCATTGCCCGTGCTCACTGACTCGGTGTGCAGAATTTTCGAATCGCCAATGTAATACATCGAAAACCCGGCGCGCTTCACCATCTCGCACCAGTCGTGTTCTTCATAGTATAAAAAATAAAGCTCCGGCATCAGACCCACCAGATCGATGATCTTGCGGGGCACGATCAACGCCGCGCCGTGACCTAGGTCGGTCTTGTAATTTTTATCATACTGCCCCTGGTCTTGTTCCAAAAGACCCAGCCTGCGCCCACGGCCGGTATAGGGGCTGATCTTGATGGCGCCGGTATATTGCAAGGTCTTGCCGTCGGGGTAAAGCACTTTCGGGGATGCCATGCCGGCGTCGGGGTGCGACTCCATGAAGGCGACGATGGGTTCCAGGAAATCGGGAAACATGATCGTGTCGTTGTTCACCAGGAAGATGTAATCCCCTTGGGAAGCCTTGATGCCGATGTTGTTGCCCCCGGCGAAACCGAGGTTCTGCTCGCTCCGGATAAATTTTATCCAGGGAAATCGCGACGTCAGTTCCGGGCCGGGCGATTGCTTCGAAGCATTGTCCACCACGATCATTTCGACAGCAGGGTAGGTGAGCTTTTTTACCGATTCCAGCATCAGGATGGTATCGGGAAGCGAATTGTAGTTGATGGAGATCAGCGAAACTAACGGCGTGTGCCCCATTAGACTTTTCGATTTAGCGGTTGTTCTTCCGGCGCGAGCGCTTGCCCGTGCGGCGTGTGGATGAATTTACGGTTGGCGCCCTTCAATTTAAAAAGTAAAGAGAACATGCGCACAAAAAGCATCGGCAACGCGAGCAACGCGCTAAACATTTTACGGGAATAAAATTCGCGCGGAAGCGAAAGCAATGTGGCCAGGATGTTCACACAAAATAAGACGACCCAGATCGTATAGCCGTAGTACAGATACCCCCGCACAAAGAAGAGCCCGAAGGTGAGCAGCGTGAGCAAGCCCAGGTTGATCAGGCGGGGCAATTGGATATTGGTGAGAATGGAACTCTTGAAGAAAAGAAAATTGCCGGTGAACAACGCCACCATGCCGTCTTTAAAATACTTGCGCAGGTAAAAGAACTGGCTCGCGATCCAGCGCTTCCGTTGGTTCTCGAACGATTTGGTCACCGCCACTTTTTCATCATAAACAATAGCGTCGCGGTCGTAATAGACGTGCACGTGATCTTTCAACAACAATAGCTCCAGTTCGCGGTCGAACCCGCCAACGGAAACCATGCTGGTGAGTTTACTCTTGAAGATCGTATAATCGAAAACAATCCCCGATCCGATAATGGAAGCGGGCATACCCAAGGCGACTGTGCCCTGACGATAGATGTAGTTGTTGATCGCTTCGCTGGCGCCATCGAGGAAGGCGAGCGAGTTGTCGTCGTTCTTGGCTTTGCGGCGTCCCTGAATGACGCGATAACCTTTTTGCAGCAGGCCGTTCATACGGTGGAGGAACTGGTCTTCCATCACATTGTCGGCATCCAACAAGGCGACCGCATCGTACACGCCGTCGGGCAAAACTTCCAAGGCCTTGTTGATGGATTTTACTTTCGTGCTGTTGGTGAACGAGACTTCAACGACTTGCAGGCGAAGCTGCTTCAAGGCCACGATCGTTTCCGGCTTCAGCGAGTCGGCAATCACGACCACGTCGAAGGCATCGGCAGGGTAGGGATGCTTCACGGCCTGCCGGGCAACCGACAAGATCACGGCATCTTCCTTATATGACGGAATGAGGACACAAAACTTCTTGAACGACGTCGCCGGGGGCAATGTCAGAGACCGGTAGAACAATCCACCAAAAGAAAACAGGGCCGTGTAAGAGACTACAAAAACGAAGTACGCCAGCACCAGCAGTTCAAGAACCCACATGGCGGCTTAAACGCGCTGCTTTTGGATGAGGGCCGGGAAGGTGCCGATAAAGATCTTCATGTCATAGAGGAACGAGTTGTTCATGGCATACTCCATATCCAACTGGATCCGTTCTTCTTCCGACATGTTGTCTTTGCCGCGCTTGGTCACTTGCCACAGACCGGTGATGCCGGCAGGGGCGAGGAAGCGCCATGCAATTTGATCTTTGGTCAGCTTTTCAGCCTCATATAAAGGAAGGGGACGATTTCCTACCAATGACATGTCGCCTTTCAACACGTTGATCAGCTGCGGAAGCTCGTCCAGGCTGGTGTCTCTCAGGATTTGGCCCAGTTTAGACACGCGGGGGTCGTTCTTCAGTTTGAAGAAAACGCTCCCGTCGGTAGACTGTTCGCCATATTGGTTCAAATGGGCCAATTTGGCCAATTCAGCATCAGCGCCAATGCGCATGCTGCGGAACTTATAGAAATTGAAGATCTTATAGCCCGAACCTGCCCGTTTCGAGATGTAGAATACCGGTCCTTTTGACTCCAGTTTGATGGCCAGGGCCACCAGCAACATAATAGGAGAGAGGAAAAGGAGCGCCGTTCCCGACACCAGGATGTCGAACGTTCTTTTCAGAGCCCAAAGTTTGATTTTTGGGGCGTCGTCCATGGCTTGCTTTACGTAGGGCTTGTTGCCGCGCGCGTTTTTGTAGTTCTTCAGCTTGTGGATGAAGTCGAGGCGCTTCAGGTAAGCGGCGGTGATGCTACCATAGAAGTAGTCGTCCACACCGTTTTTCAGCGCGCGGTCGCGGCAAAGTTGATCGTATTTGGAAGAATACACGATCAAGGGTATCGCTTGGGCTTTCGCCAGTGATTTCAGGGGTTGGATGGCAGCGGTAAGCTGGTCAAGGTGGATAAACACCGCATCGATCTGCTCGGAAGAGATGATGCTGTTGATCGCGCCTTGCAGCGTAGTATTGGTAAATAAGGTCTCGCCCAACGAATATTCATTTTCGAAGGCCGCGGAGGGGAAACCTACGCGCAGAATGTGCCGGTTGTGATCTTTTGCAGTCAAAGACTGGGAGTCAAGGCTAAGGCCTGCGCTGAAATTTTGGGGGTCAAAGGGTAAAACCGCTTCCATTTTAATTTACAAGTAAATTTTCCTTACGAAACGCTAATGCACGATCTACCTCGGTCACGAGTGACTGAGGGTCGAAGGGTTTGAGCAGGTACGTGAACGCACCGAGTTCAAGACATCTTCTTCGCTTGCTTCCATCTTCATAGCCTGAGAGGACAATGACCGGGATGTTGGTAAACAGCCCGCTGTTGCTCAGGTTTTCAAGAAGTTCGATGCCGTCGAGATTGGGCAATTTTAGATCAGAAATGATCAGGTCAGGCGTATTGCCATCGGTCAGCCACGACCAGGCTTCCATACCGTCATTAATGATAAAAATCTCGCAAGTATTCTTGAGGATTTTCTCAAGAAGCAAACAAAGAGGAGCGTCATCCTCGATCAGCAACACTTTTTTCATGGTATTAAAATTTAAATACCGAACAAACTATTGCTTTAAAGATTTGTGAAGAGCGCTTAGGACTGGATTCGGGATCTTTAAAGCCAAACTATTATTAGACATTTCAAAACTAGCAAAAAATCAGTATGCATGTAATTTTTTGCAAGAATTTATTTAAAAAAATTCCCGCGAACGTGTGAATAAGCCCGTTTTTGGGGATGAGTGAACGTATTTAGCCTTGAAAAACGAAGAACAGCCTTTTTTTTCATGTACTAGTTTGAGGTTTTTTGGACAATTTTGGGCCTGAAACCGGGTCTAACCTTTCCGCTGTCAGCCCCTTTTCTGGCCACCCCGGCACCCGGTTTCCCAGGCTGCCAACGGTATGGTTCCTTACGCAACAAGGCTGCCGAAGTTGCGAACTCTTAACTTTTGTAAGCTTTTTTTTCCTTTTGCAGGCTAAGGCTGCTCATTTGTCGCCGGACCGCCATTCCCATCACGGGGAAGGCTACACGCAGCCCACCCCACAGGGGATAATCTACCCACCCCTGAAGAAAAATCTCCTCAACAGCAACCACCAAGCCCCGATTCAAACAACCGCAATTCCACTTTCATAATTACCGACCCAATCGACTTCTGATCATTGATTATTGACAACTGACTAGTGGCTACTGACTGCTGGCTACTGGCTACTGACTACTGGCTACTAATAGACATAGCAAAAGACTCCTGACTCCTGGCTCCTGGCTTCTGACTCCTGACTCCTCCCCGCGAGCCCCCGCCCCCCAGGCTATCAGTTATTCCCAATATTTTTCCGCCCATCCGCTCTCCCGGCTCACTAAATCGTTTGCAACTTGCTTTTTCTATTTTTTCCCTATATCTTCATTTCAACATCAATCGCCTTATTTTTATGGGAAAAGTCAGAAACATCCTGCAGAATAAAGGGGAGGCCGTTTTTACAGTTGAGCCCACCATCACCGTGTATCACGGCTTGGAATTAATGGTTGAGCAAAACGTAGGAGGCCTGCTGATCTGCGACCAAGGAAAATTTGTCGGTATTTTTACCGAACGCGATTACGCCCGCAAGCTCGTTTTAAAGGGAAAAAATTCGAAAGAAACCCTGATTCGAGAGCTCATGACCGAGCATCCCGTCACCGTCTGTCCCGACGACACCATAGAAGAATGTATGAAAGTGATGACCAATCGCCAGATCCGCCACCTGCCCGTCATGGATGGCGACAAACTGGTCGGCGTCGTTTCCATCGGTGACCTCATCCGCTTTATGCTGGAAGAACAACGCTTCATCATCGAAAACTTAGAACAGTACATCACACACTAATAATAGTCCCGAGTCTTTCGTCGTTAGTCTCTGGTACTAATGACTCAGGACGAACGACTAAGTACTAAAAGTCTAGCACACTAGCACCGCCCCACTGCGCAGCCCGTAGGAGAGACCCGCTGCATTCGTCTTTATTGACAGGTAATTGTAGTTATTTATTGGAGTAAGAACTTTTAAACGATTTGCCGGAGGCAAATGTGTTTTGGAAGCTTCGTCTGAGAATACTGCACTGCTTTGGCCCATACTCGCGTATGCGGCAATCGTATTCACCCTTGTAGGGGCGATACTGGGACTTTCCTATGTCTTCGGTCAGCGTCATAACGACCGGGCTACGGGCGAGCCTTTCGAGTCCGGCATCCTCAACACCGGCAGCGCTCGTCTGCGCTTCTCCTCCCAGTTCTACCTCATCGCCATGCTCTTCGTCATTTTTGACGTGGAAACCATTTTCATTTTCTCGTGGGCCATCGCCTTCCGGGAATTGGGCTGGTACGGCTATGCCGGGGTGGTCACCTTTATTATCCTGTTGGTCGTAGTCCTTATATATGAGTGGCGCAATGGCGCCCTGGATTTTGGTCCCGATGGCGGTAAAATTCTAAAAGCATACAAAAAACTAAAAGGCAAAACCGCATGAATTGGTGGATCACAAAACCAGGCGCAACAGCAACCTTGGCTGGACCGGGTTCCTTCGAGGAAACCGTACAGCAAAACATCATGCTCACCTCTGTACAAAGCCTGCTGGGCTGGGGCCGAAAAAACTCCATGTGGCCTTTCCACTTTGGGCTCTCGTGCTGCTTCGTTGAGATGGCCACCAGCATGACCCCTAAGTATGATGTGGCCCGCTTCGGTGCCGAAGTAATTCGCGGCACACCCCGCGAAGCCGACGTGATGATCATCGCCGGTACGGTATTCATCAAAATGGCCCCCATAATCAAACGCTTATACGAACAAATGATGGAACCCCGTTGGGTGATCTCCATGGGTTCGTGCGCCAATTCCGGCGGCATGTTCGACATCTACAGCGTGGTGCAAGGCGTGGACAAATTCATGCCCGTGGATGTCTACGTTCCCGGCTGCCCGCCGCGGCCCGACGCCTTTATGGAAGGGCTGATGCTGTTGGCGAATTCCGTAGGAAAAGAACAACGTCCATTAAGCTGGGTGATCGGCGAACAAGGTGTGATCAAGCCGGCAAAAATATCAATGAAAGATCAACGCTATGAAAAACGGCAGGAGATGACCTCCTTCCGCTCTCCCGATGAAGTTTGAAGAACTGGATCGTGGGTTGGTTAAACGTTACGCACTTTAAAAACGAGTATCGAATGAGTGATTGAGAAAGTAAAACTTTAAAAAATCTGGACACGCTACGTGTTCAGGCCGACGTATGGAAAAACCGTTTGATCCAACCGAACAACTGGTGTTGAAGTTTGGTGATATTTTCACCAGGCAAACGACAAAGGATGACATGCTCACCCTCTGGTTGCCGTTGGAGCGTTTAAGGGAGGTACTCTACTTTTGTAAAAACGATCTCCGCCCCACCTACAAATTTCTCTACGACCTGACCGCCATCGACGAGCGGCCCCGCAAAAGAGAACCCGACTATCCTTCCGAAAATTTCACCCTGGTATACCATCTCTATTCTTATGATGGCAACCAATTCCTACGTTTCAAAATAGCCCTGAAAGAAAACGCATTGTCGGCACCGAGCATTACCGGTTTTTGGGCCAACGCCAACTGGTATGAGCGCGAGGTGTACGACATGTTTGGTATACGTTTCGAAGGCCACCCCCACCTCACGCGTATTCTCATGCCGCTGACCTGGGAGGGACACCCCTTGCGAAAAGAGCATCCTGCGCGCGCCACGGAAATGGGTCCGTTCCGCTTGTGGGATGAGAAACAGGACCGCGAGCAACATGCCTTGCAATTCCTGCCCGAAGACTGGGGCCTTCAGCGCCACAGCGAGGACAGCGATTTCATGTTCCTCAACATCGGCCCGCAACACCCCGGCACTCACGGCGTCATCCGTCTGGTACTTCAACTTGACGGGGAGGACATTGTCGATATCGTGCCCGACATCGGCTTCCACCACCGCGGATCCGAAAAAATGGCCGAGCGCCAGTCGTGGCACACCTACATCCCCTACACCGATAGAATCGATTATCTCGGCGGTGTCAACAACAATCTCGCCTACCTCTTATCCATCGAAAAACTTGCTGGCATTGAAGTCCCCGAAAGGGTGAAGGTCATTCGCGTGATGATGTGCGAGCTCTTCCGCATTGCCAGCCACCTCGTGTGGTATGGCACCTTCGCCCAGGATGTCGGCCAATTGTCGCCCGTCTTCTATATGTTCACGGATCGCGAAAGGGTTTTCGATATTGTCGAAGCCATCACCGGCGGCCGCATGCATCCCAACTGGTTCCGCATTGGCGGCGTGGCGCAAGACCTTCCCATCGGCTGGGAAAAACTGGTAAAAGATTTTCTGAATTATTTCCCCAAACGCCTCAAAGAATACGACAACCTCGTGATGCGCAACAGCTTGTTCAAAGCGCGCACCGTCGGCATTGGCATTTTCACGACGGAAGAAGCCATCGAGTGGGGCGTGACCGGCGCAGGCCTGCGGGCGTGTGGACTGGAATGGGACTTCCGCAAAAAACAACCTTACTCAGGCTACGAAAATTTTGAGTTCGATATACCCACCGGAGAAAACGGCGATTGCTATGATCGCGCCCGCGTGCGGGTGGAGGAAATGCGGCAGAGCCTTCGCATCATTCAACAGTGTATGGAGAATATGCCCGAAGGATCTTATAAGGCCGATCACCCTCTGACAACTCCTCCGATCAAGAAACACACCATGAAAGACATTGAAACGCTGATCACGCACTTTTTGGGCGTGAGCTGGGGACCTGTTATTCCCGCCGGCGAAGCCATGGTGTGCACGGAGGCGACCAAGGGGGCCAACAGCTACTACGCCATCAGCGATGGCAACACCTCGCCGTATCGTATGCGCATCCGCACGCCATCCTTTGCCCATATGCAAACTGTGCCCTACATCAGCAAGGGATACACGGTAGCGGATCTGCTCAGTATTCTGGGCGCGATGGATTATGTGCTGGCGGATATCGACCGGTAAAAAACGAAACAACAACCACGCATTGATAAGCATATGCTAACCGTAGAAGAAAAACTTGAAATAGACAAAGCGATCCACGAAGTTCCTGTGAAGAAGGCGGCCTGCATCGAAGCGTTGAAGGTCGTGCAGCAGAAACGCCGTTGGGTTTCGGATGAGAGCCTGAAAGACATTGCCGCCTATATGGACATGTCGCCGGAAGAACTGGATTCCGTGGCTACCTTCTATAATCTTATTTTTCGAAGACCTGTGGGGCGGCATGTCATTTTGATCTGTGATAGCATCAGCTGTTATGTCATGGGCCAAGAGAAACTCACCGACCTCATCACCAAACAGCTCGGCATCCGCTATGGCCAGACCACGCTTGACGGCCGCTATACCTTCCTGCCGAATCCGTGCCTGGGCACATGCGACCATGCCCCGGCATTGATGATCGACAACGATTTGTATAGGGACGTGACCCCCGAACAACTGGAAGAGATTCTTGGAAAGTATGCATAAATAATATTGAACGTATCGCCGGAAGGCAAATCAGTATGGAGAAACCCTTAACACAACATATGCGAGGCGACGGCGCACCACTCAGCTTGAAAGAGTATGAGCGGGCCGGTGGCTATCAAGCCCTTCGAAAAGCCTTGAAAGAAATGGAACCGAAGGCCGTTACTACTTTGGTTAAGGAATCCAATTTGAGAGGGCGGGGTGGCGCTGGTTTTCTCACGGGCATGAAATGGAGCTTCGTTCCCATGAACGTGCCGAAGCCCAAGTATCTCATCTGCAACGCCGACGAGATGGAGCCCGGCACATTTAAAGACCGTATTCTGCTGGAGCAAACGCCGCATCAACTGATTGAGGGAATGATCCTGGCGGCCTATGCGATCCAAGCCGATCAGTCGTATGTATTTCTTCGGTGGGCATATAAGCTCGCGGCGAAGGTGATCACTCAAGCCATTGAAGAGGCATATGCTGCAGGCTATCTCGGCAAAAATATTCTTGGGTCGGGTTTCGATCTCGACATGCATCTGCACACGGGTGTAGGTCGCTACATGTGCGGCGAGGAAACGGCGCTGCTCAATTCACTGGAAGGCAAGCGCGCCACACCGCGGGCAAAGCCGCCTTTTCCACAGATCAGTGGTTTGTTTGGTAAACCCACGATCGTGAACAACGTGGAAACCCTTTGTTGCATTCCGCACATCGTGAATCGCGGCACGGATTGGTTTAAGAATTTGAGTCCGGGTGCAGATGCCGGCACAAAAATCTATGGTGTGAGTGGCAAGGTGAAAAAGCCGGGCGCATGGGAACTCCCCATGACCGTCACGATGCGGGAATTGATTGAGGACTACGCGGGCGGCATGCAAGACGGATTAAAATTCCGGGGCGCGTTGCCGGGCGGAGCATCCACCGATTTTTTGGTAGAAGAACATCTTGACGTAAGAATGGACTACACCGGCGTTGCTGCCGCAGGAAGCCGGTTAGGCACGGGCACCATGATCATCCTGGACGATCACACGAGCGTGGTAGGATTCGTGAGAAACCTCGAACATTTTTTTGCCCAGGAGTCTTGTGGATTTTGTACACCGTGTCGGGAGGGATTGCCTTGGATCGAAAAAGTATTGCACACCATTGAAATCGGGGAGGGGAAACCGGAAGATATCAAGACGTTGGAGTTCCACACAAAATACCTGGGCCCCGGCAACACGTTTTGCGCCCTGGCGCCTGGTGCGATGGAGCCTTTGCAAAGTGCGTTGAAATATTTCAGGAAAGACTTTGAAGAATTGATTCGTCATAAAATTTCTGCTTAAGTATGGCCACATTATATATAGACAACAAGCCGTATAACCCGGGCACCGGGAAGAATTTGCTGGAGGTGTGCCTGTCGCTGGGATTCGACGTGCCGTACTTTTGCTGGCATCCATCGCTGGGTTCGGTAGGAGCGTGTCGCCAATGCGCGGTGAAGGTGTACAAAGATGCCGATGACAAGAAAGGACGCATCGTCATGTCGTGCATGGAACCGTTGACCGACAATCAGCGCATTTCCATCGATGATGTCGAAGCCAAAGAATTTCGCGAGCACGTCATCGAATGGCTCATGACCAACCACCCGCACGACTGCGCCGTGTGCGACGAGGGCGGGTCCTGTCACCTTCAGGACATGACCGTGATGACCGGACACAACTATCGTCACTACACCTACAAGAAACGGACCTACCAAAATCAATACCTCGGCCCGTTCATCAACCATGAGATGAACCGTTGCATCCAATGTTACCGCTGCGTAAGGTTCTATAAAGACTATGCCGGCGGCAAAGATCTGGACGCCTTTGCCTCGCGCAACCAGGTCTACTTTGGGCGACACGAGCCCGGCACACTTGAAAGCGAATTCAGCGGCAACCTGGCAGAGGTCTGTCCAACGGGCGTGTTCACGGACAAAACCTTAAAAGAACACTATACGCGCAAATGGGATCTCACCACGGCGCCGTCGATTTGCCAGCATTGCAGTCTCGGCTGCAACACCATTGCCGGCGAACGTTATGGCGAATTGCGTTCGATCACCAACCGGTATCACGGAAAAGTGAACGGCTATTTCCTCTGCGACCGCGGCCGGTTTGGCTATGGATTTGTGAATGCAGCGGGTCGCATCCGTAAGCCCAGAGTAAATGAGGTAGAGACGGACAAGCAGCAAGCGATAGAGGCCGTGAAGCAGGCCATCGTCGGTCAGCGTGTGATCGGCATCGGCTCGCCGCGCGCTTCGCTGCAAGCCAATTTTGTGTTGAAAGCCCTGGTGGGAGAGGATCGTTTCTATCACGGTGTTTCCGACAATACCCACAACCTGGGAGAACTTGTCATTAAAATATTGAAAGAAGGTCCGGTGCGCACGCCTTCCATGAAAGAGGTGGAAAGTGCAGACGCCGTTCTTGTCTTGGGCGAAGATCTCACGAACACGGCGCCCATGCTGGCGTTGTCCGTGCGACAAAGTGTGCGTCAACAGCCCTTAAAGCATGCTGCCGCATCAAACATCGCTTCCTGGAACGATGCCGCGGCCCGCGAATTCATCCAGGAAGAAAAAGGTCCGCTATACATTGCCACGGTGCACACCACAAAGCTGGACGACGTGGCCACAAAAACATATCGCGCCGCACCCGATGAGATCGCTCGTCTCGGTTTTGCGGTCGCACACTTTATCAATCCGGCTGCACCGGGTGTGAACAACCTCTCGGAAGCCGAAGTGGAATTGGCGCAACACATTGCGCAAAAACTTTTTGAGGCCAAGCAGCCGGTTGTCATTTCGGGAACGTCGTGTGAAAGTGAGCACATTGTCAGGGCCGCGGCCAATGTGGCCTGGGCCCTGCACGAAAAGAACAAACAGACCGGCATCGTGCTCACGCTGCCCGAGTCAAACTCGATGGGGCTGGCGCTCATGGGCGGCCACCGCCTGCACTCCGCGCTCGACGCCATCCTGAACCAACACGCCGACACCGTGATCATCATGGAAAACGATCTCTACCGGCATGGCCCCGCTTCGATGGTGGACGAATTTTTGAAGACCTGCAGAAAAGTGATCGTATTGGATCATACCCAAACGCCCACGACAGACAAGGCCCGGATTGTGATCCCCGCCGGAACGTTTGCCGAATCCGACGGCGTGCTGGTCAACAACGAAGGCCGCGCGCAACGGTTCTTCCAGGTGTATGAAGCCACCGACGTGATCCAGGAAAGTTGGCGCTGGCTGCTCACTATTGGCGCCGCCATTGACCATCCCAGGCTTACGAAATGGAAAAACTTTGAAGACATCACGCGCGCTCTCGCACAGGAGGAACCGCTGTTGAAAGGCGTAGATCATGTTACGCCTCCGGCATCGTTCCGCATGGCCGGGGACCAACGCATCCCCCGCGAATCGCATCGATACAGCGGACGCACGGCCATGAACGCAGGCATCAACGTGAGTGAACCAAAACCGCCGGAAGATCCGGATTCATCGTTGTCCTATACCATGGAAGGTTATCGTGGACTGGCGCCTTCCCAAATGATCCCCTTCTTCTGGTCGCCGGGTTGGAACTCGATCCAATCCGTTAACAAATACCAGGATGAAGTTGGCCATTCGTTGCGTGATGGCGACCCGGGCGTTCGCTTGCTGGAGCCGCACGGTACGAAGGCGACGTATTTCATTGGTATACCGGAACAATTTGTACCCCGCAAAGGCCATCTGATGGCCGTGCACCTCCATCATATTTACGGATCGGAAGAATTAAGTGCATGGTCGCCGCCGGTGGCCACGCGCATACCCCAACCGTATGTGCTCCTGAACCCCGTGGATGCCGAAGAAAGAAACCTGAAGGCCGACGACACCTTCCACTTCGACATTGAAGACCAGGCTTATGCTATGCCCGTAAAGATCAGTCCCGACATGCCGCAAGGTGTAGCGGGCTTACCCTATGGACTGGCCGGCTTGCCGTATGTTGAGTTACCCTCGTGGTGTATTCTTAAAACAAACATGTCATGGAAAAAGGAGGTTTACACCCCATGATCATTGTCGGCGCGGTGTTGGCAGCATTGCTCACCATCGCGCCCGGCCTCATCTGGCTGGAACGACGCATGCTCGCGTTGTGGCAGGATCGTTATGGCCCCAACCGTGCAGGACCGTTCGGCGTACTGATTGTGCTGGCCGACACCATAAAACTTTTCTTCAAGGAAGATTGGATCCCGCCGTTTGCGGATAAGTTTGTCTTCGTGGTGGCGCCGGCCATCGTGGCCATCACCGTGCTGATGAGTTTTGTCGTGGTGCCGTTCGCGCCGGGCATTATCGTGTCCAACATCAACATCGGTATCCTGTTTTTCCTGGCAATGTCGTCGATGGGGGCGTATAGCATCATCCTCGGTGGATGGGCTTCTAACAACAAGTATTCTTTGCTGGGCGCCATGCGCGGGGCAGCGCAAATGATTTCCTACGAAGTGTTCATGGGCCTCTCGCTCATGGGTGTGGTGTTGATGGCCGGCTCATTCAATCTCCAGGACATCGTGAACGCACAACGCGGACTTTGGTTCGTGGTGCCACAGTTCCTGGGCTTTGTCATCTTTTTTATCGCGGGCATTGCAGAGACGCACCGGCTGCCCTTCGATATCCCGGAATCGGAAAGTGAATTGGTGGCAGGGTTTCACTCGGAATATTCGGGCATGAAGTTCGGATTGTTCTTCGTGGGTGAATATCTCGGCATCACCCTGATATCGGCAGTAACCGTCGCGTTGTTCTTTGGTGGATGGCTGGGGCCGGCATTTTTGCCACCCGTAGTCTGGTTTGCCTTGAAGACCTTTGCGTTCATCGCGTTTTTCATTTTGCTGCGCGCCGCATTGCCGCGCCCGCGCTATGATCAACTGATGGAATTCGGATGGAAGATCTTGTTTCCATTAACCCTGGTGAACCTCCTGGCCACCGCCACCATTTTGTTGTGGATGGAGTCGTGAGGTAACAACACTAAAAAAAGTATACTCTATGTTCAGCATTTTGCGCAGCCTTTGGATCACGTGCATGCACATGTTCCATAAACGTGAGACCATCCAATACCCGGAAGAAAAAGTGAAGCTCACCACCCGCTGGCGAGGGCGCATCGTGCTGACCCGCGATCCCGACATGGGCGAGCGCTGTGTGGGATGCTATCTCTGTGCCGCCGCCTGTCCCGTGGATTGCATTTCCTTGCAAGCTACCGAAGACGAGACCGGCCGCCGCTACCCGGAATTTTTCCGGATCAATTTTTCGCGCTGCATTTTCTGCGGCTACTGCGAAGAAGCTTGCCCGACCTATGCCATCCAACTGATCCCCGATTTTGAAATGGGTGAATACAACCGGCAGAACCTGGTGTATGAAAAGAAGGACCTGCTCATCAATGGAGAAGGAAAATACCCCGGCTACAATTACTATAAAGTGGCCGGCATGGCCATCGGCGGTAAGGGTAAAGGCGAAGCCGAAAATGAAGAAGTTCCTGTGGATGTAAAAAGCTTACTGCCCTGACCTATGGAACTTACCTTTTACCTCGCATCGGGAATCGCTATCGTGGCCACCATCATGGTGATCACGCGCTACAACCTGATCCACGCGTTGCTCTACCTGGTCGTTTCCTTTCTGGCCGTGGCCCTGGTATTCTTTGTGTTGGGTGCACCGTTCGTAGCGGCGCTGGAAGTGATCGTGTATGCAGGGGCCATCGTGGTGCTCATCATCTTTGTGATCATGATGCTGAACCTGAAAGAGGAAGCCGTGGAGGAAGAACGCCATTGGCTGACGCGTGATGTTTTTATCGGTCCCGCGATACTTTCGGTTTTACTCCTGGCCGAATTGGTCTACATCATCATACAAGGCGACACGGGTCAGATCGCCTCAAAGGCCATTGACGCAAAGGCCGTGGGCATCTCGCTGTATGGACCCTATGTGATCGGTGTCGAATTGAGCGGCATTCTTCTTATGGCCGGGATCGTCGGCGCCTATCACCTCGGTCGCCAGAAGAAGAAAGTCGTGCACCGGTTTTTAGAACATGCCGAAGAATAAGCAGTAAAAAATGAACCACCATGAAAACCATTCCTATTGAAGCCGGGTTGCTCCTGGCCGGCATATTGTTCGTGTTGGGACTGATCAGCGTGCTGATCCGCCGCAACATCATCTTCATGCTCATCTCCGTCGAGATCATGCTCAACGCAGCAGGCCTGGCCTTCATCGTCGCCGGTTCGCGCTGGGCGCAGGCCGACGGGCAGGTCATGTTCATCTTCATCCTCACTATGGCGGCCGCCGAAGTTTCGGTAGGCCTGGCGTTGATCCTGCAGATCTACCACCAGCTGAAAACACTCGACGGCGACGCAGCAAACAAAATGAACGGATAACGCTATGAAAGAACTACTCTGGCTCATACCGGCATTACCCCTGGCAGGTGCACTCACCCTCATACTCGCCGGCGACAAGCTTTCGCGCGCACAGGCCGGCTGGGTCGGCTGCGGCAGCGTGGGCTTGTCAGCCATCATCACGCTGCTGATCGGGTTCGATTTTCTCTCATCACCCCAGCCCTACGATCAACTGCTCTGGTCTTGGATGGCCGTGGAAGGTTTTCACACCGAATTTGCGTTTCACCTGGACGCCCTCTCAATGGTGTTCTTGTTTGTCATCACCTTTGTGGGCACACTCATCCACATCTACTCCACCGGCTTCATGGCCGACGACGATGGGTTTGCCCGTTTCTTTGCCTATCTCAATTTGTTTGTCTGTGCCATGCTCATTCTCGTGCTGGCCGATAACCTGTTGCTGATGTACCTGGGGTGGGAGGGCGTTGGCCTTTGCAGCTACCTGCTCATCGGCTTCTGGTACCAGGATGAAAAGAACGGCTATGCTGCGCGAAAAGCTTTCATCGTCACGCGCGTGGGCGACACGTCGATGGCGATCGGTTTGTTTATGCTGTTCCAGGCCTTCGGAACATTGAATATACAAGAGCTAATGACCCATGCATCCCAAACCTGGCAGGTTGGGGCTCATGCGGCGGTCGTTATTGCATTTTTGTTGCTAGGTGGAGCTGTGGGCAAATCGGCGCAGCTGCCCTTGCAAACATGGTTGCCCGACGCCATGGCCGGCCCTTCGCCGGTGAGTGCGTTGATCCATGCCGCCACCATGGTAACGGCCGGCGTTTATCTCATAACCCGCACGCATGTGATCTTCGAGTTGGCCCCGGATGCGCAAATGGCGGTTGGCATCGTTGGTGCCGTCACGCTGTTGTTGGCGGGTTGCAGCGCACTGACACAGTACGATTTGAAACGCGTGCTGGCATACTCCACCATCAGCCAGATCGGCTATATGTTTTTGGCTTTGGGCATCGGGGCGTGGTCGGCGGGCATATTCCATTTTATGATCCATGCCTTTTTTAAAGCTTTGCTCTTCTTAGGTGCTGGCGCCGTCATCATGTTGCTGCATCATGAACACGACATGTTTAAGATGGGTGGGTTGCGCAAAAAGCTTCCGGTTATTTATTGGACCTTCTTGATCGGCTCCGCATCCCTTGCTGCCATTCCATTTGTCACCGCGGGCTTCTACAGCAAGGATCAAATTCTCTGGTTGGCGCTGGCAGGTGAAAAGGGAAACCCGGTCTTTTATGTGGCTGCGCTTGGGGGCGCTTTTATTACCTCCGTATACACCTTTCGCATGGTGTTTGTCACCTTCTTTGGTCATGAACATACGCACGTTGGTCATGATGCCGGAAGGTCCATGACGGTGCCCCTGATCGTGCTGGCCGTCCTCTCCACGATAGCCGGATTTATCGAACTGCCCCACACCTTCGGGCACGTCACCTTATTTTCTGATTTCCTGAATCCTGTTCTTCCAACCGTCGCACTAAAACCTGAACTGGAACATTTAGAAGTTCTGTTTCAGGCCATCGCTGCAGTGGTTGCGCTGAGTGGAGTATATATCGCTTACTTCTTTTATGTGAAACAACCCGAATTGCCCACCGTCATCAAGAGGGCAGTGCCCGGCTTGCACCATCTTTGGTTTGCCGGTTGGGGATTCGACGCGCTCTACAACACCTTGCTCGTGCGCCCCTTTGTCTTTTTCTCCACGCTCAACAAGAACGACGTCATCGACAAAGTGTACGGCGGAATGGTGACGTTCACCCAATATTGTAACGGCGTGCTGGTGCGAACGCAAAGCGGCATGATGCGATGGTATGTGATGGGAATTGTTATCGGCGCGATCTTAATGCTAACCCTGGGACTGATGTTATGATGCTACCACTTCTCATCGTATGGCTGATGGCCGGCGGCATCATCGCCTGGCTCGTAGAAAAGGTGAATGCCTCCCTTTCCAAATGGATCGCCTTCCTCGCGCTCGCGGCAGCGTTTGGCATGACGCTCGCCTGGTGGATGCAAATGAACACCTCCGGTGGCCTCAATGTGTGGCTCATGCAATACGACACCCCGTGGATCCCCGACTTCGGCATCCACTTCCACCTGGCTTTGGATGGACTGAGCCTGCTCATGCTCACGCTCACGATGTTTCTCGGATTGGCTGCCGTGCTCACCTCGTGGCACGAGATCGAATACCGCGTCGGCTTCTTCTATTTCAACATCCTTTGGGTGCTGGCCGGTATCACAGGTGTGTTTCTCACCATGGACCTCTTCCTGTTCTATTTCTTCTGGGAAGTGATGCTCATCCCCATGTTCTTTCTCATCATCATCTGGGGACACGAGAACCGCCGCTATGCCGCTTATAAATTCTTCATCTTCACCCAGGCCAGCGGACTGCTCATGCTCCTGGCCATTGTCGGTTTGTATTTTGTCCACGGCATCTCCAGCGGCACCTACACGTTCGATTATTTCCAATTGCTCAATACCCATTTCTCACCCCAAACCGGCCGCCTCCTCATGCTGGGTTTCCTCGCAGCTTTCATTGTGAAGCTGCCGGTGGTTCCCTTTCATTCTTGGCTGCCCGATGCGCACTCCGAAGCACCCACCGCGGGAAGTGTTATCCTGGCCGGCTTGCTGTTGAAAACGGGTGCTTATGGATTGATCCGTTTTGTCATTCCGCTGTTCCCGGCGGCCGCTGCCGAATTTGCGCCGTGGGGCATGGCGCTTGGCGTATTGGGTATTTTGTATGGTGCTGTCCTGGCTTTTGCACAGACCGATCTCAAGCGACTGGTGGCCTACACCAGCGTGAGCCACATGGGCTTTGTCATGCTGGGCGTGTTTGCGTTCAACGCACTCGCCCTCCAGGGCGTGGTCATGCAGATGATCACCCACGGTATCAGTACCGGCGCACTCTTCATCCTGGCCGGCACGATCTATGAACGCATCCACACGCGCGACATCGATCGGATGGGCGGCTTCTGGACACAGGTGCCGTTCATGGGTACCATTGGGATGATCTTTGCCATGGCCTCGTTGGGTTTGCCGGGACTTGGAAATTTTGTGGCAGAGTTCCTAACCCTGCTGGGCGCCTGGAAGGCCACGCACATTCTCACTATACTGGCTGCGATTGGATTGGTGGCGGCTACGGCCTATTCGCTGCGCATCGTTCAAAAAGTTTTCCTGGGAAGAAGCGAGCAAAAAGTTACCCTGCCCGACCTGAACTTCCGCGAAAAAATGATCCTTGTCCCCTTGGTGATCGTCATCGTTTGGCTGGGCGTCTATCCGCAGCCGGTCATGAACACCGTGAAGGAGGTGATCACCCTGACGCTGAACCCCACCGACATCAAACCTACAACGCCACGGATATCCGACAAGGAAATCCAGAAAGGAGGTACCCATGACCGCAAATGATTTCCTCAGCATCGTGCCGCTGTTCATCCTGACCAGTACGGCCATCCTTATCATGTTCTCCATCTCCGTAAAGCGAAATCACAAAGTCATCTATGCCATCACACTGGCATCGCTGTTGGCTGATTTTGTATACCTGATGGTTTACATGCGGGGCACCAGTCACAGCATCGAACCTTTGTTTATCGTCGATGGATTGGGTGTGTTCTACATCGGTCTCATCCTCATTACGTCGCTCATTGTGGCCATGATGTCGTATGCTTATTTCGAACAACGCGAAGAACGCAAGGAGGAATACTATATCCTGCTCATTCTGGGCACCCTGGGGGCTTCCACGCTGGTGATCAGCAAGCATTTTGTGTCGCTTTTCCTCGGGCTTGAAATTCTTAGCGTCGCACTCTATTCCATGATCGCATATCAGCGCAAACGCGAGCGTTCGGACGAGGCCGGCATCAAGTATCTTATCCTGGCTGCATTCTCCTCAGCATTTCTGTTGTTTGGGATGGCCCTCGTTTATCTTGTCACCGGAACGATGTCCTTCGACGGCATCGCCCGCCATTTGACGGCAAACGATGGCCTGTCGTTCATGCTGTTTGCAGGCTTGGGATTGATGATCGTTGGTGTAGGGTTCAAGCTGAGCCTTGTACCGTTCCACATGTGGGCTGCCGATGTATACGAAGGCGCTCCCGTGCCCGTCACCGCGTTCATCGCCACGGTGTCGAAGGGTGGGGTAGTGGGGTTGCTCATTCGCTTCTTTGTCACGCTCAATGGCCATCAGTATCCCACGCTGGTGCTCATCTTTACTGTCATCGCGATCACCTCCATGTTCACCGGCAACATCCTGGCGTTGCGTCAAAACAATGTGAAGCGGTTGCTCGCCTATTCCTCCATCGCGCACATGGGCTATTTGCTGGTGGCCTTCATCGCGGGTAATGCGCTGGGCACGGAAGCGGTGACATTCTATCTCGTTTCTTACTTCATCACCACGCTGGGCGCCTTTGGCATCCTGGCCATGCTCTCCGACACCGAACACGACGCCGAAGCCACGGAAGACTATCGCGGCCTCTTCTGGCGACGCCCCTGGACGGCGGCTACTTTCACGGCCATGTTGCTGTCATTGGCAGGCATTCCACTCACCGCTGGCTTCGTTGGGAAATTCTATATTATTGCTGCCGGCGTGAACATGCAGGAATGGCTGCTGGTCGTTATGTTGGCCGTGAACAGCGTCATCGGGCTGTATTATTACATCCGCATCATCGCGATCATGTTCGAGCAGCAAACCAAAGCAGAAACCTCCAACACCCGGTTGAATCCTGCGATCTATATTGTGAGTAGTGTGACGCTGGCCATTCTTACGGTGTCGCTGATTTGGCTGGGAGTATTTCCTTCGGGGTTGATGGGGATTATTAAGAGTTTGCTTTGATGCCAGGCGTGCCGACCCTTGCCTCCGAATTTTACAATATGCATACCGTGGCAAATTTTACTTTGTAGTTAACTGGCATCCGTCAGTGTTAGTACCGGTAATTCATTTCCAATTTATTTCCACAGGAATCGTAGCATATGCGGGCTTTGGTAATTTATTGCCAATAAATATCTTTGCGCGTCAATGATGGATAACGACGTTGCTGTTATCCAAATGTTGCGAGCTATTAAACTAATTCTAATAAAAAGGAAATAAGATGGGCGTTAAGGAAATGATTTATAATTGGCTTTTGTTTTTTGCCTTTGTTGCCCTGATTTTCTTTATCAATTTGTCCTTTAACAGGCTTGCGGCGAAATATGGCAAACGCAGGGGCTGGTATGGGGTGCTCGGGTTGGCGGTGTTTTTTGGTAGCCTTGTCATTAGCAGCCAAATTGAAACTTTGCTTAGGGCAATCTCCCCATCCGGCAATCTGTTGCATACATTGTCGTATTTCATGCGACTTCCCTTTAGTTTGTTTGCGTGGTGGGGTTTTTATCGGTTCTTGAAAAACAGATGGAGTAAGGAGGTTGAACAGGGTGCTGACCTTGTCGGGAAAGCAAGTCCTGTGGAACCACCCAACGGTACGTGGAAGGGCCTGCGAGACGTTGACAAGAAATATGTTTTTGACAAAGCGAAATATCATGACAATTCCGTTGCCGAATTAGGATTGAGCGACGTCCAATCTTTTGTACATACGGGACTGTTTTTAGTCTGGCTGGTGAATAATGAATTAATGAGTGATTTTTTTGTCAGTGAGACGGGCAACGAAATCGAAAACCTGAAAGTCAGAACTTCTTCGCCACTCGGGATCTATGAGTATTGGGATGGCGTATTGATTGGGGGAATGCTAAGCCGCGCGGGCTTCAATTTTGCGTTGGATTACTTTGATTTTGAAAAAGGAACCTATATGAAGGACTACGAACGAATTTTTAGCGTCACCCCGGAACGCGTATTTGAAGTCAAAGGCACTTGGGATAATTATGACAAATTGAAACCGGTCATTGACGCAGCCTACGAAAAGTGGAGAAATAAAGTGATCGATGCGCAATGAAGATGCTTTGAGATCACTGAAGCAGAAATGCAAAAAAGCGTCCCTTATAACTTCAGAATTTTTTCTTATTTTTGCCCCGTAGTCAAAATCACATCCTGTTAATGTAGAACATAATTTCTTTTCAGAAAAACAAAACGGAGCTCCAGAAGGCGCTCCCTCCGTTATTTCACTCTTTAAAGAAAAGAAATTATGCTTATTGCTCAAGGTATATCGTATGCCCTTCCCAATCGAGATATATTGTTTGCTGACATCGATCTTGCCCTCAACAAACAAGACAAGATCGCCCTCATTGGCAACAATGGTGCGGGGAAATCTACTCTCCTGAAGATTTTAGCTGGAAACTTGCCGGCTTCCAACGGACACGTAAGCGTGGACACAAAACCTTATTATGTGCCACAGCTCTTTGGTCAGTTTAATGACTATAGTATTGCGCAAGCACTCCAGATCGAGGATAAACTGAATGCGCTAAAGGAAATTCTCCAAGGCCAAGCAACAGATGAAAATCTGGCTTCCCTTAACGACGACTGGACGATCGAGGAACGTTGCAAAGAAGCCTTTGCCCATTGGAACCTTGGTGAATTGGATCTCGCCAAGAAAATGGGAGAGCTTAGTGGCGGCCAAAAAACAAAGGTCTTTCTCGCAGGCATCGACATCCACGGCCCTGAAATAGTTTTATTGGATGAGCCCAGCAACCACCTGGACGCCGCCGGTCGAAGCATTCTTTATGACTATATAACCGCCACAACCAAGAGTTTAGTGGTGGTGAGTCACGACAGAACATTGCTGAATCTTCTGAAAATTGTATTCGAACTCAGCAAGCGAGGCATCACGATCTATGGTGGGAATTATGATTTTTACGCTGAACAGAAAAAGATTGAGCGCGACGCTTTGCAACAAGACTTGAGAAACAAAGAAAAGGCTCTCCGAAAAGCGAAAGAAACAGAAAGGGAAGCCTTGGAACGACAACAAAAACTGGATGCGCGCGGAAAGAAAAAGCAAGAAAAAGCCGGGCTCCCCACGATCATGATGAAGACCTTCAGAAATAATGCCGAAAAAAGTACGGCGCGTATGAAAGGTGTTCACGACGAAAAAATTGACGGCATTTCGCAAGAGCTGAATCAATTGCGAAGAGAATTGCCGGGTGTGGACAAGATGAAGATGGACCTCGACAACTCTGCACTTCATCCGGGAAAAGTGCTGGTCACCGCAAAACATATAAATTTTGGATATAACAGCCGTCTCCTTTGGAAGCATGCTTTGAGTTTTCAAATCACAAGCGGCGACCGCATCGCGATCAAAGGGACAAACGGCTCGGGCAAAACGACACTGATAAAAATGATCTTAGGTGAATGCCCACCACAATCCGGAACGCTTGAACGGACTGGCGTTAAGGCCATTTACATCGACCAGGACTATTCATTGATCGACAACACATGCAAGGTTTATGAACAGGCGCAACAATTCAATGCAGGGGGCTTGGAGGAACATGAGGTAAAGATCCGTCTCAACCGTTTTTTGTTTACAAAAGCCTACTGGGACAAGCCTTGCCAAGTGCTGAGCGGTGGCGAGAAGATGCGATTGATACTTTGTTGCCTGACGATCAACCACCAGGCTCCGGATATCATTGTGTTGGACGAACCTACAAACAATCTGGATATTCAAAATATTGAGATCTTGACCGCGGCGATCAACGAATATAAAGGAACGCTCCTGGTGGTGTCTCACGATGAGTATTTTTTGAAGCAGATAAACGTAGAGCGATCGATGACTGTTCAGTAATTTGTATAACAGTTCCGTCATCCGGAGACGAAAGGATGCTGAGGGTGGAATTTCGTATCATGGCACGGGCCAACTTTTCCATTCTGTGAACGTAACTCGCCCGATCACCTTAAAGACCGCCGATCCGTCACTAGCGTCGGTGTTTTTCATGCTTTTTCGGATTATTTTTGTTTTATGGCTTTCCGTCTGCAGGTTTCGGTTTTCGCGAGTGCGGCAGTGATGCTGGCATTGGCCGGGTGTCGTTCGCGCGAGGGAGCCGTTGTGTCGACGGAGGTGGTGAACCTGAAGTCGTTGGACGAAGTGGTGATGTTGAAAGATGAGTTGGTGAAACCCATTCTCTACACCAACGTTGCAGGCCTTGACCGCCTGCCCACCGTCCAGGCGAAAGCGACCTTCATCTCCGCCGTACTGCCGTCCATACTGGTTGCCAAACATCGCATCGAGGAAGACCGCAAGCGCATGGTCATCCTCCGCGACAAGACCGAATGGGAACCCACCGACAGCACCTTCTTCCTCGACATGCAGCTCCGCTACAAGGCCAGGACCATGAACGATCTCATCGGCCGCATGCGCACTTTGCCCAACAGCATCGTGTTGGCCCAGACCGCCGTGGAAAGCGGGTGGGGGCAAAGCCGGTTCTTTCTCAGCGCCAGCAATCTCTTTGGCATCTGGTCATTTAACGCCAGCGAACCCCGCATCGCGGCGGCCCGCACGCGGGGGAACAAAATGATCTATTTGCGCTCGTATCCCGACATGTCGCAATCCATTCAACACTACTTCGAGATCCTTGCGCGCTCAACAGCCTATCGCAGCTTGCGGAAGGCACGCTTGCGGACCGACAATCCCTTCAAGCTTCTACCACACCTGAAGTATTTCTCCGAACGCCGTTCGGCCTACACCCGCCAGCTCAAGTCGGTCATCCTTGAAAACAACCTCACACAATACGATCGCTTCCGCATCGACCCGCAATACATCGAAGGTGAATAACCTTTGAGATCGAACCCGGAGTTCGAAGGGATTGCAGATTAAACCCCAACAGGTTACCTTTTTGGTCACCTGTGTTCCCGAGGTTCCACGCTCCTCTATGCAAAGCGTCGGCACTCCAATGCCATTCACATAAAAACCATCGCTGTCTTCTCATTTTTCTTACGATATTTCCCTCCGCATAAAACCTAATGCATCAAAACTTATGAGAAGACTGTCGCATCGGCTCTTGCTGGCCTGCTCCATCACCGTACTATTCTTCTATAGCACTTTCGCTCAACAGGCCGCAGCAACGGCGCCGGCCAAAGTGCCGCTGCCTAAGGCGTTCCTGGATTCACTGACCCGCCAAACCTTTGATTACTTCTGGGACCTTGCCGGCAAAGACAACGGCCAGCAACCGGACCGCTGGCCATCCGAAAGTTTCTCCAGCATTGCCGCCACCGGCTTTGGACTGACGTCTTACATTGTCGGCGTCGAGCGCAAATTCATTACCCGCGAACAAGCGGCAGCACGCGTGTTGACAACCCTGAAGTTCATGCAAGGCCTGCCCAAAGGCGAAGCCCCATCGGGTGTTGCGGGCAATAAGGGATTCTTCTATCACTTCCTCGACATGAAGACTGGTCTGCGCTATCAACAAGTGGAGCTCTCCACCATCGACACAGGCTTGCTCATGGCCGGTATTCTCTCCGTGCAATCCTACTTTGATGGTCCCGACGCCACCGAGAAACAAATCCGCGACATCGCCGACGCGCTTTACTTAGGCGTGGAGTGGGACTGGGCCATGAACGGCAAAGACGTGATGAGCATGGGTTGGCACCCGGAGCACGGCTTTATCGATGCCAAATGGCAAGGATACAATGAGGCCATGATCCTTTATATCTTGGCACTGGGCTCGCCCACCCACAGCATTCCCGCCTCAAGCTGGAAAACCTGGACAGACTCGTATCAATGGGCAAAATATCAAGGTCAGGAGTTCGTGAACTTCGGCCCGCTGTTCGGCCACCAATATTCCCACATGTTCATCGACTTCAAAGGCATTTCCGATCCCTACATGAAAACCAAAGGCATCGACTACTTTGAAAACTCCCGTCGGGCCACCTATGCCAACCGCGCCTATTGCGCCCTGAACCCCGGAGGCTACGTGGGCTACGATAAAACCATGTGGGGCCTCACCGCCTGCGACGGTCCCGGCAATGACAAGAAGAGCAATCCGAACGTTTCCTTCGAAGGCTATAACGCCCGCGGCGCATCCCAATTCTACGTGCGCGACGACGGCACTATCGCCCCCACAGCTGCCGGTGGTTCGCTCGCCTTTGCCCCGGAAATCTGCATCCCCACACTGGTGGAAATGAAAAAACGCCATGGCACCAAGCTCTATGACAAATACGGTTTCAAAGATGCATTCAACATGAGCATTGCCTACGCTGACGGCACACAGGGCTGGTACGACAAAGACTACCTCGGCATCGATCAAGGGCCCATCCTGATTCAACTGGAGAACTGGCGCACACGGATCATTTGGACGACCATGAAGAAGAACAAATACATTCGCGAGGGATTGAAGAAGGCAGGCTTTACAGGAGGATGGCTGGACCAGTAAGTCAGGAACCAAAATTGGTGCTCGGCATTCAGTAGCCAGTAGTCAGTAGCCAGGTGCTTTGGCGTTCAGTAGTCGATATTCAGTACTCATCAATTCAATGCAAGGGCCATAGTTTAATACTAGACAATGGCCCTTGTGTATTAAGTTAGTACCTGACCAGCCAGGGCTTTAATATCTCACAGAATTGGCCCCCTTCCAGACATGCCTTGAACAAGGACAAGACACCGAATTCTGGCTACTGGTTACTGACTACTGACTACTAAATTCTGGCTCCTTGAACACCACTAAATTCGTATATTTCCCCTATGAAGCAGTGGGGTATCCTTTTGGGAGCGATCGTGTTGTTTTTTGGGAGCGCGCGCGCTCAGAAAATATTCGAGGTGAATGATGCGCTGATCGAGCGTAATTTCATGCCGTACGAGTTGGAGTACTATGTAGACACTACGAACACCATTTCTTTCTGGCAGATCTCTTCGAACAGCTTTTCCAACCGCTTTCATCCGCATCCCGGCTATCACAATAAGGACTTTAAACCCAATGCTTCCTATTGGATCAGGTTGCCTATTCAACACCGGGCCGGTACGGGCAAGGTTTGGCTCCTGGAATTCTACGATCAGACCATCGATGAGATCGAGGCCTACATTCCCCAGGAGAACGGCTCGTACAAGAACGTGATGCTCGGCGACAGCCAGCCCTTCGCGCAACGCCTGGTGCCGCATAAGAATTTTGAGGTGCTGCTCAACATCAAGCGCGACACGTTGATGTATTACTACTTCAACATCCGCTCGCACGAGTTCGCCGACATCCGCATCGCCTTCCGGTCGGTGGACCGCTTTGTGAACTATGCCTTGAATGAGTATTTGTTGTTCGGCACCTTCTATGGCATGATCCTCATCATCAGCCTCTATAATTTACTGGTGTATATCGCCATCCGCGAGATCAAGAACATCTATTATATCTTCTACATATTAAGTGTGGCCGCCTATGCCATGAGCTATGACGGCATCGGGTTTCAATACCTGTGGCCGGGCCACCCGGAGTGGAACGACTATGCGGTGGGCATCACACTCTATTCGGTTATTCTTTGGGGGCTCATTTTTACGCGCCGCTTCCTGAGCACACGCGCTAACGCACCCGGATTGGACAAGGCGTTGAAAGGCATGATCTTGTTGCGTTCGGCGTGGTTCCTAGTCGAGTTGTTCTTCCTTCCCCAAATGCTCACGTATCGCAATGTGGAGATCATCCCGCTTTCGCTGATCTTTTATACCGGCATCACCATCTGGAACCAGGGCTACCGGCCGGCGCGGTTCTTTGTGATTGCTTATGGTATCCTGTTCACGGGATTTTTTGTGCGCACGATGGTCTACTTCAATGTGCTGCCTTTCACGACGCCGCTCCACTACAGCCTGCACTTTAGCTTTGTGTTGGAAATGCTCTTCCTCACGTTCGCACTGGGCGACAGGATCCGCATTCTCAAAGACATGCGCGACCGTGCGCTGAAACGCATCATCCAGCAGCACGAGGTGAACATGCAGTTGAAAGACAAGGTGAACCGCGAGCTGGAACAAAAGGTGATGGAGCGCACCCTGGAGCTGAACGAGAAGAACCACCAATTGGAGCAGACCAACGTCCTGCTGGAGAGGCAGTCGCACGAGATCAACCAGATCAACTCCATCCTGGACCTGGACAACTGGAAGCTGAAAAGCAGCATCAAAGAGGTGTTGAGCGAGCGGCTGATGGAAAAGAACATGGACTACCAGCAGTTCAAAACATTGTACCCCGACACGCTGGCCTGTTACCGCTTCCTGGAGAATTTGAAGTGGGAGAAGGCATTCCACTGCCGCAAATGTGGCAATGAGAAATATTTCGATGGCGCCCAGAAGTTTGCCCGCCGCTGCACACGTTGCGGCTATAACGAGTCTATCACGGCCTATACGATCTTCCACAGCATCAAATTCCCGATCGAGAAGGCCTTCTATATTGCCTACCTCACCGTCATCGGTCACAAAGAATATACCCTGGAAACCCTTGCCGAGCAGTTGGGACTGCGGGTGAACACGCTGTGGGCGTTCCGGCACAAGGTGGCCGAACGGTTGGCCGACCTGGAAAAGTCGGGCAGGAAGCCCCATTCCTCGCGCTGGGAGGATGTTATTCTGATCCTGGATACACCTGCCAAACGAACGCCCCGGGAGCATTCCATCAAGTCCCTGGAGGCCTGATTGCCCTCATTTTCCGGCCCCGAACCGACGGAATTGGCCTGCTTTTCCGATCGGCAGAAAACGATCCCGCACGCATGTTTTTTTTCTGGTAAAGAACCAGCCTCATTTTTACAGATAACGGTTGAAAAGGCTTGAAAACAATGTTTTTATTCTGGAAAATAACACACACAAAAACACACGAAAGGGGGTAGGATTTGGTCGACTTTACACGAAAAAATTCCCAAAAACCCTTGACAAGTCCAAACTTCACTTCGCGAGCAGCCCAAAACCCTAACTGAAACCCTGTCTCGCACTGTGGGTTTATGTGGAGACTTTTATCTAGCCTATTGATCCTCACCCTCTCGACCGCGGCGTGGGCCCAGAACCGCACCGTTACGGGCACGGTAACCGATTCGGCCGACGGCAGCGCCCTTCCCGGCGTAAGCGTGTTAGTACAAGGAACGACCAAGGGCGTGCCGACCGACCTTTCGGGCGCCTACACCCTGCAGCTCGCCCCCGGCGAGAACATCATCACCTTTTCGTTCATCGGCTACAAGACGCAGACGGTGACGGTGGGTGAACAAACCACGATCGACGTCAAACTGGAAAGCGATGCCACAGAGCTCACCGAGGTAGTGGTGGTAGGTTATGGCGAGCAAAAGAAAAGCGACATCACCGGCGCCACGGCCAACGTGAAAGGCGAGGAGTTGGCGAAACAGCCCGTGCTCACCGCCACCCAGGCCATGCAAGGCAAGGTGGCTGGCGTGCAGATCATCAGCAGCGGACAACCGGGATCGTCACCCCAGATCCGCGTGCGGGGTGTGGGAACAGCCCTTAGTGGAACGACTTCCCTGTACGTAGTCGACGGCGTACTGACCGACGACATTTCCAATATCAACACCGCCGACATCGTGGATATGAACGTGCTCAAGGATGCGTCGGCTGCTGCGATCTATGGCTCGCGCGGTGCGAATGGTGTCATCATCATCACCACGCGGAAAGGTTCGAGCGGCACGATGAAGATCACCTACAACAACAACATCGGTATACGCCAGGCATCCAACCTCGTGCAGATGGCAAATTCTGCCGAGTATAATAACTACTATCAGGCCGCCGTAGGCTTACCACCTCCATCGTCTTCCTACAGCACCGATTGGTACGGCACCATTTTGCGCAATGCCTGGGAGCAAACCCACAACGTGTCACTCTCCGGCGGCACCGACAAGTCGACTTACCTTTTCAACGTAGGGTATTTGAACGATCAGGGGATTGTGATCGACAACAGTTTTAAGCGCCTCACCCTGCGGTTGAACAACGACTACCAGATCCGCGAGAATCTGAAAGTCGGGATCCAATCATCCTACAGCAACAGTATCAATCAAAATGGTTTTAACATGATCGACATCGATGCCTATGGCAAGATCGGTGGCGTATACAACGATGCCTATCGCGCCGCGCCCATCATCCCATCGAAGGTAGATGGCCGTTATGGCAACACGTCCGCCTATGGCAACGTGGGCAACCCGCTGCTCGACATCGAGAACAACGACATGAAGGTGAAGGAAAATCGCCTGCAAGGCTCAACCTATCTCAGCTACAAGCCCGTGCCGTGGCTTACCCTGCGCACCTCGTTGGGCGCCGACTGGAAGAATTCACTGAACCGGCTCTACAACTATCAATTCCTGAACGACGAGAAGACCTTTATTGTGGGTGGCGGAAATCAAACCAATCCGT
This sequence comes from Chryseolinea soli, assembly GCF_003589925.1. Lineage (NCBI taxonomy): Bacteria > Pseudomonadati > Bacteroidota > Cytophagia > Cytophagales > Fulvivirgaceae > Chryseolinea > Chryseolinea soli. The sequence continues at coordinate 5,328,270 of NZ_CP032382.1, forward strand.
TGAGCTCGCTCAATGTAAAACAAACGCAAACGTTCCGTTGGGTGTGGGACAATACGGCAACCATTAACAAGACCATTGGCAAACACGACTTCACGTTCCTGGTGGGTACGACAGCAGAAAAATACAACCAACATTGGTTCTCCGCCATTCGCAAAGATGTGCCCGCCGATCCCAACCTGTGGTATATCAACGTGGGCGACGCCAACACATCGCAAAACGATGGAAAGGGCGATGCATGGTCGCGCAATTCTTACCTCGGCCGCTTGAACTACGCCTTCAATCAAAAATATTTGTTGACGGCCACGTTGCGGGTCGACGGAAGTTCGCGGTTACCCAAAGAGAACCGCTGGTCGTCGTTCCCTTCTGTGGGTGCAGCCTGGGTGCTGAGCCGCGAGTCGTTCATGCAAAGCCAGGGATGGTTTGACCTGTTGAAACTCCGGGCCTCCTATGGCAAGGTGGGCAACGACCAGATCCCCACGGATGCGTATGTGCAGACCGTTGAGTTGAATAAGGCCTATCCCTTCAACGGCAATGCCGGGACGGCTACCAACGGCGCACAGATCAACCAGATCATCGATCCGCACATCAACTGGGAGATCACCAAGGAGTACGACCTGGCCTTGGAATTTGCCATCCTGCAATCCAAGCTCACCGGCGAAGTGAACTATTACAACAAAAAAGTTGAGAACGCACTCATCAAGGTGCCCGTGTTGCGCACCGTAGGCGATAAGGACGGGCAGATCATCACCAACGTGGCGTCCATCCAAAACCGGGGCGTGGAAGTGGTGTTGAATTGGAAAGACCGCATCGGCGATAATTTCACCTACACCATCGGTGGCAACGTGACCTTTAACCACAACGAAGTGGTGGCGCTGAACGGCGGCCAGGCTGTTCAGGGTGGTGCTGTAGGATCGCAAGGCTTCACCACCATTACCGACAACGGCCATCCTGTGGGAAGTTTCTATGTGTTGAAGACCATCGGCGTGTTCAATTCGGAAGCGGATGTGGCGGCCTATCAAAGCAGCAACGGCACCGTGATTCAGAAGACGGCCCATGCCGGTGACTTCAAATACCAGGATGTGAACGACGACGGCAAGATCGACGACAACGACCGCGTGTTTGCCGGATCCTATCAACCCGTGGCTTATTTCGGGGTGAACTTGGGTGCGACCTACAAGAGTTTCGACTTCGCCATATCCATTTATGCCAACGTGGGCAACAAGGTCTACAACGGTAAGCGCGGCGCTCGCGTAGACGGCCGCGACAACGTGGAGAAAGACGTGGTGTACAAACGATGGACATCGGCCAATCACACACAAACCGAGCCTGCTGCAAACACCGGCAACTTGCCGGCGTCTGACTACTTCGTGGAATCGGGTTCTTTTGCCCGCATCAACAACCTCACGTTTGGTTACACATTGCCTTCGGCGGCACTCGACAAACTGAAGATCGCCAGCCTGCGATTCTTCATCACCTCTCAAAATCTTTTTACCTACAAGAAGTATAGCGGCTTCACGGCCGAGCTACCCGGCGATCCGCTCAACTCGGGCATCGAGCTGAGCTCATACCCTACGACACGCACGTTTGCAGCAGGTTTAAATGTAGGATTTTAAAAATGACGAACATGAGAACGACATTGAACATACGCAGCATCCTTCTTAGCCTTCTCACGCTGACCGCCGTTTCGTGCAGCGATGATTTTCTGAACGTCCCCGTGCAGGGCGGCGAAAACACCAGCGCCGATCCCAACCTGGCGCTAAAGCTGGTGACCGGCGTGTACAACGGTCTGCTGTTGGGCGACTCCTGGGGAGATAATGGCGACGTACACGGTTTTGCTTTTATCACCGTGACCAACATCATCTCCGACGATGCCGACAAAGGCAGCACCGCTGGCGACCAATTGGTGCCCATAGGCGATATCGATGATTTCAACACCACTTCAACAAACAAGTTTGCCGAAACGTTGTGGAGTGGTCACTATAGCGCCATCGGCAACGCGAACCAGGCGCTGAAGGGATTGAAAACGGCTAGCCTGGATGCCGCCACCATCGAGCAATTGGAGGCGCAAGTGAAATTCCTCAGGGGTTATTTGTATTTCAACCTCGTGCGCATGTACGGCGGCGTGCCGCTGGTATATCGCGTGCCCAACGATGCGGAAGATGCCAACAGCGATCCAGCATTTAAGAGCCGGGCCTCGGTGGACGTCGTATATGACAGCATCAAAGCAGACCTTCAATTTGCGGCCGACCACTTGCCGTTGAAGGTTACGGCTAGTGGCTTGGTGACCAAAGGAAGCGCGCAGGCCATGCTCGCCAAAGTCTACATGTATCGCAAAGACTGGGACAAGGTGTGGGAACTTACCAACGAGGTGATGACCTCCGGCAAATACGCACTCCTGGACGACTATGCCGAGATCTGGCGCCAATCGGGCGACAATAGCGCCGAGTCCATTTTTGAAATTGAGACCGGCGTATTCAACAATAGCTATTTGCGCGTAGACAATTATACAGTATGCCAGGGACCCCGCATCGGTGGCGCCGGCGGCTGGAATGATTTGGGGTGGGGTTTTAACAATCCCTCGTCTAATCTTGTTAATGCCTATGAGCCCGGCGACGTACGAAAGGATGCCACCATCATTTTTATCGACAACTCCGGCACGCACAAAGGCACTGTGCTATGGGATGGTTTTCGCATACCCAGTGCCGACAGCGTGCAAAATCAATATTATAACTACAAAGCCTACACCAGTACGCTGCGCGAAAGCTTTATCCAACCCGCCGACAAAGACCGGCCGAAGAATATCCGCATTCTGCGCTATGCCGATGTGCTGCTCATGAATGCCGAAGCGGCCGTTCACTTGGGCAAAGATGCGGCCACACCGCTGAACCTCGTGCGCAAGCGGGCCAAGCTCCCCGACATTGGCGCGCCCACCGAAGCCGACATCTGGAAAGAGCGGCGCGTAGAGCTGGCCATGGAGCACGATCGCTTCTGGGACCTGGTTCGTCAGGGCAGAGCGGCGCAGGTGATGCACGCTGTAGGAAAAACCAATTTTGTGGAAGGCAAGAATGAACTCTTGCCCATTCCCAATTCGCAGATATTGTTGAGCGGTGGCGCACTGGAGCAAAACTTTGGGTATTGAGCGGCAGCTGTCGGGCTACAATGTATTCTTTGTTTAAAACGGGCTTTAAAAAACTTCTTTATCCTAAAATGTTAAACTAAAATGAAAATGAGAAAACAAATGAGATTTTTGAAAGTAGGGATCCTTGCACTGGGTGTGCTGGCTATCGGATCCTGTAACAACGATGACGACAGCCTACCGCAGATCGATGGCTACAACAATTCGGATGAGGTAGGCGCCACGTACCTGGTAGCCCACTGGACGTTCGACGATACCAACAACGAAGTGATCTCCAGCACGGCGCCGAACAAAACGCTCGGTGGCGTAGCGTTCACCACGGGGCAGATCGGCAAAGCGCTCCAACTGTCCAAAGGAGCCATTGCGTTTCCGCCTATCGACAAGATCAACACGGTAGACGCTTTGAATAACTTCACGGTGAGCCTTTGGGTGAACGTGCAAGGAACAAAAGGTGTGGCCGGCGGCGGATTCACTTCTTTCTTTGGGATCTTCCCGACGTCGGTATCCGATGTTTGGGGTAACCTCCAGGCTTGCGCTGAAACATCGCGTCACCTTCCTGCATCCGATACGCTGGAGTTGAAGAACTATCTGAACACGACGCTGGCAGACAACTCGCAGAGCGGTCAGGACAACGTGGCGTTGAAGAACACCGGCACGGATGCCCCGAATGGTGGCACCGGTAAATATTTCATGGGTGGCAACAAGTGGGCACATTATGTGATGACCTGGGATGGAGCAACCCACCAGTTTGCGCTCTATGGTAACGGTGAATCCGTTGGCGGATATACCGACCGTGGCACGACACCGGTGTTGAAAATGCGTGTGCCTGCACAAGCGATGTTTGGTAGCATGGCCTCTGCCGACATGGGCTTCGCCAATGCCACCCGTCCCGACTGGGCTCCTTTGGCAACCGCCAGCATCGACGATGTGCGTGTATTCAATACCGTACTGGCACAAAAAGATATCGTAGCCTTGTTTAACCTCGGCACTGCAGGTAGGTAATTTGTAGTTTACGGGTAGAGGGTACACCTCGGTGTACCCTTTTTTTTATGCACTCACTTTATTTTTAGAAACCACAACATGAATGTAAAGGCCGTTTCCTTCGGGTTGATATTTTTTGTGATGACGATGGCGTCCTGTAAAAAGGATGACCCCGCGCCGGGAAGTGAAACGTCATTTACGTTGACATCCATCCAATCGGATGACCGTCCTGTCGGGTCAACCATTTCTGGAGCAAGCCTGACGCCAGAGATCGTCGCTTCGTTTTCAGCACCCATCGACAGAACCACCGTTCCCACGGCGATCGTGCTGGTATCGCCCACAGAAAATCTCACGCTGACCTATACTTTCAGTCATGGCGACAGCACCGTCACCATCAAGCCCAGCACGGCGCTGGAGTATTTATCAAAATATAATTTTCAAATCTCGACAGCGCTGACGTCTGTCGATAAAAAAGCATTGGGCGGAAACTTCGATAGTAAGGTCATTACTACTTTCGACCCCGCCGACAAATTTCCGGTAATCTCTGATGAAGAGCTGCTGACGCTCACCCAAAAGCAAACGTTCAAATACTTTTGGGACATGGCTGAACCAACCAGCGGCATGGCCCTCGAGCGCAAAGGTTCGGGGCCAACGGTGACCAGCGGGGGCAGCGGCTTTGGCATCATGGCCATCGTGGTGGGCATGGATCGAAACTTCATCACACGCACAGAGGGCGTGGAGCGCCTCAACAAGATCGTGACATTTTTAGAAACGGCCGATCGTTTTCATGGGGCCTGGTCGCACTGGATCAACGGCACGACGGGAAAAGTTATCCCCTTTAGCACAAAAGACAACGGTGGCGACCTGGTGGAAACATCATTCCTCATGCAAGGTCTCCTCACGTCGCGTCAATATCTGCAACCGACCGACACCGTCGGCAACAATCTCATCCGCCGCATGACAAAGCTCTATGAAGGTGTGGAATGGGACTGGTATCGCAAAGACGGGCAGGAAGTGCTTTACTGGCATTGGTCGCCCAACTATAACTGGGATATGAATTTTGCCCTTTCGGGATATTTTGAAGAACAGATCACCTACATCCTCGCCGCCGCTTCGCCCACGCACGGCATCCCCAAAAGCGTGTACACCAATGGCTATGGAAGAAACGGCGCCATAAAAACTGGACAAAAATATTACGGCTACACCTTGCCCCTCGGAACACCCAGTCCGTTGTTCTGGGTGCAATATTCATATTTGGGAATGGACCCCCACTTCAAAGACGACTATGCCGACTATTGGGAACAAAACGTGAACGCGACGCTGATCAATCACGCCTATTGTGCGGCCAATCCAAAAAACTATGTGGGCTACAGCGACGCCTGCTGGGGACTGACGGCGAGCGACAACCCGACCGGTTATGATGCCCACTCGCCGTCGAACGACCAGGGGGTGATCACGCCAACGGCTGCGCTATCCTCGTTTCCGTATGCACCGGAGGAATCGATGAAGGCACTGAAATTCTTTTATTACACGCTGGGCGACAAATTGTGGGGACCGTATGGATTTTATGATGCTTTCGACCTGTCGGACGGGTGGGTGGCCAATTCGTATTTGGCCATCGACCAGGGACCGATCGTGGTCATGATCGAGAACTATCGCACGGGGTTGCTGTGGAATTTATTTATGTCGGCGCCGGAAGTGCAGGCCGCCAAAACAAAACTGGAGTTTAATTGACCTATACTGAATAACACAAAGATCCTCCGCGAGGAGCCCAGCCTAAAGTACAGTCTCTCATTTTTTTGAGAGGCTTGCTTGGGTCTGGCGATGGGACAAAAATGACATTTGATCTTCGTAAACCGCTGCGTCCAAACACCGCGAGCTGTTTACACAAACCAAAAAATAATGAACGCATGAAAAGATTGTTCTTCCTGTGGATGGCCGGGATGCTGGTATTGACGGCCTGCCAAAAGAATGCGCCCAAGTCATCCGGAAACATCGCCGGTCGCGTGGACTCGGTGCTCGCCCTGATGACGCTGGAGGAAAAGATCGGCCAACTCACGCTCTTCACCAGCGACATCGACGTGACGGGCCCCACCATTCGCGAAAACTATCGCGAAGACATCAAGGCTGGCCGGGTAGGCGCCATCTTCAATGCCTTCGGTGCCGACTACACGCGCAAGCTGCAAGAGCTGGCCGTAAAGGAAACGCGTCTTCACATCCCGCTCATTTTTGGATATGATGTGATCCATGGCCACCGCACCATTTTTCCCATCCCGCTAGGGGAGGCCGCCAGCTGGGACCTCACCGCCATGGAACAGTCGGCCCGCATCGCCGGCGACGAAGCCTCGGCCCAAGGACTGCACTGGACCTTTGCGCCCATGTGCGACATTGCCCGCGACCCACGCTGGGGTAGGATGGCCGAAGGTGCCGGGGAAGACACATACCTGGGTGCACAGATCGCGATCGCCCGCGTAAAAGGTTTTCAGGGCAATGGCATTGGCGACCTCCATTCGGTGATGGCCTGCGTGAAACACTTCGCCGCCTATGGTGCCGTCCAGGCCGGCCGTGATTATCACACCACCGACATGTCCGATCGCATGCTACGCGAAGTATACCTGCCACCCTACAAAGCGGCCATCGACGCCGGTGCAGCCACCGTGATGACCTCCTTCAACGAACTCGACGGCGTGCCCGCGACCGGAAACAAATACCTGATGACCGACATCCTTCGCAAGGAATGGAACTTCAAAGGTTTCGTGGTAACGGACTACACCTCCATCATGGAGATGATCCCCCACGGCATTGCCGAGGACACCGCCTCTGCGGCCGCCCTCGCCCTGGAAGCCGGTGTGGACATGGACATGCAAGCCGGTTTCTACAACAGCTCGCTGCAACGCCTGGTGAAAGAAGGCAAACTAAAAGAAGGCCTCGTCAACGAAGCCGTGCGCCGCATCCTGACGAAGAAATTCGAATTGGGATTGTTTGAAGATCCCTATCGCTATTGCAACCCCGAACGCGAAAAGGCCACCATCATGAAGCCGGAATACCTCACGGCATCGCGCGATGTTGCGCGCAAGTCGATGGTGTTGCTCAAGAATGATCAGCATGTGTTGCCCTTGCCGAAGACCACGCGATCCATCGCAGTGATCGGTCCCCTGGCCGATGCCAAAAAAGAAATGATCGGTTCCTGGTCAGCCGCAGGCGAGGGTGCCAAAGCGGTGAGCGTCCTGGAAGGCATTAAAGCGGCAGCAACCCCTGCGACAAAGATCCTGTATGCCAAAGGCTGCAACATCAATGACGATACCACCAAGGGATTTGCACAGGCCATACAAGCTGCCAAACAAGCCGACATCGTCGTGATGGCTCTTGGCGAAGCTGCGCTCATGACCGGTGAAGCCGCCAGCCGGGCATCGCTCAACTTACCGGGCGCACAACAGCAGTTGTTGGAGGAGATCTACAAGACCGGCAAACCCATCGCGGTGGTTCTCTTCAACGGGCGGCCGCTGACCATAAATTGGATGACACAAAACAAAGTTGCCGTGCTGGAAGCATGGTTCCCTGGAACTGAAGCCGGCCATGCCGTAGCCGATGTGTTGTTTGGGGACTACAATCCCTCGGGCAAACTGCCCGTCACCTTCCCGCGATCGGTGGGACAGATCCCTATTTTCTACAACATGAAAAACACGGGCCGCCCTATGGATCCGAACAACAAATATTCGTCTAAATATCTCGACGAATCCAACGCACCGCTTTTCCCCTTTGGCTATGGCCTGAGCTACACCACCTTCGAATACGGCGACGTGCAGCTCAACAAGCAGGAGATCACGCAGCAGGAGGGCATCACCATCACATGCAAGGTGAAGAACACGGGCAAGCGTGAAGGCGAGGAAGTTGTGCAGTTGTATGTACGCGACCTTGTGGGAAGTGTGACACGTCCCGTAAAAGAATTGAAGGGCTTTAAGAAATTGATGTTGCAGCCGGGCGAGTCGAAAGAAGTAAGCTTCACGCTGACGCAATCTGATCTGTCATTCTACCGGAGAGATATGTCTTTTGGTACGGAGCCAGGTAAATACGATGTTTTTGTTGGGGGGAATTCGGATGATGTGAAGAAGGCTTCGTTTATATTAAAGTAGAAGACTTGAAAAAGAAGGTGCAAAGGATTCCAAATTCTTTTGCGCCTTCTTTGCGATGACTCTGCGCTTTGCGGTTTAAAATTATTTTGGGATGATCACCCCAAATAGAAAACCTCCACCAGAGAAACCTGCACCGGTGAAGCATCCGCATTCGTCTCCATAATATCCTTCATATACTCCCACCACTCCCGCATCACCGGATGATCGCGAAGCGGCCCCAACACCGCAGAATCCTCCACCTTCATCACCCCAAACAACGTCAGCGATGCTTCATCCAAAAAGATCGAGTAATCTTTGACCCCCGAATCCTTCAATAAATATTTCAGGGCCGGCCAAATCGCATCATGCCGCCGTTTATATTCTTCCACCTGACCGGGGAAAAGTTTCATGGTAAAAGCAAGTCGTTCCATAGGGCAATTTAATTCAGAAATCATTTCAAGGCATTGCCGTAGCCCACGAGGATCACCGAGAGCAAGATCGTGAGAATGCCGGCCGCGATCGTGTCCCGCGTTTTCGGTTGCACGCCTTTCCATTCTTTTAACAGGATCCCCCACAGGTTTGCCACGAGGATGATAAACGCCATGTGCAGGATCCACGAGCTGGCGCCATTGCCCAGCTTGCTTTCGCCCATGCCATAGAAAAAGAACTGGAGGAACCAGATCGTGCCGGCCAGGGCGGCAAAGAAATAGTTTTGAAGCAACGGCGTTTTGCTGTTGGTGTAGTCCCCAAACGTTTTGTTCCGTGTGTTCAGGATCATGCACCACACCAAGTTGGTGGTGAGGCCACCCCAAAGTAACACGACATAGATGACATTGTTTTGATACAGGAATTCGCTGGTGGCCTCGGGGTTGGCCGCCTGCCAAAGCGCATTGGCCTGCTCGGCCATGGACGTGCCGGCCTCGATGCCGTAGTTAAAACAGGCGCTGAGGATGCCCGAAAACGTGCACACGATCAGGCCTTTCACCAGGTTGAATTCTTTGATGCTCTCCTTCTTCTTTTCTTCGGGAAGCTCTTTTTCCTTCATCATCCCGGCCCGTCCGCAGAGATAGATCCCCACCAGGCAAAGGGTCACACCGAGCAACACAACGCGACCCCACGAAGTCGTCAGCAGCTCGTGGAAGCTGGTTTTGCCGGGTGTGGGAACAAAATCATAATACAAGGAAGGAACAATCGATCCGCACACCGACGTGAATCCCAGCAACACCGAGTTGCCCAGCGACATGCCCAGGTAGCGCATGCCTAACCCATACGTTAGTCCACCGATGCCCCACAGGATACCCCAGAAATAGGTCCACCAGAAAGTGGAGGAGGAAGCTTGCGAAATGATGTCGCTGAAATGCGGAATGGTGAGCCACGCGGCGAAAGGAGGGATGATGAGCCATGAAAAAAGACCGCCCACGATCCAATAACTTTCCCACGACCATTCTTTTACTTTTTTAAAAGGGACATAGAAGCTGCCGGAAGCAAACCCGCCGATGAAATGAAAAATGATACCGAAAATGACCTGCATAGATAGGGTGGTATAAGGTTCAGGGGAACACAGTGATTCCGGTAAAAATAGAAACTCTATGCAAACGAAACCGTCATGAGCTGTCTGCACAAAAAAAGCAGCCTCCTGCTACCGCAGCGCCCCAAAATTGGACGTCATTGATTCTTTTTCTCTACACTCCAACGTCCAAACCCTGCTTTTGGGCTCAGAAAGGCATTGGCATGCAAATCGTCGTGGCTTGAAATAAAAAGCTATGGAAACGCATAAGAAAATGAGCGGGACGGAATGGCTGGTGGAAATGGTCACCTGGGCGGCATTGACGCTGGTGCTCTTTTACGCATAAAAAACCAAGGGTCTTTTCTTTCGCTGGACAACCGGTCACGGAAGGCCCATAACAATATATACCCGGCAAAAAAAAGGCAACGGAAGGTCAGAAAAGGCAAAACGGAAGCCGCACAACACCCTTCACGAACGCCCACCGTTGGAACAGGCTATTGAATATGAGGGCATTAGTGCGAAACTTATCCATTAATTACCGATATTTCACAATCCTTCTAACTTTGTGCCGACAAAATCGACCATATGCTATTGGATTTTGAAAAGCCCATTGCTGCACTGGAGGCTAAACTTGAAGATATGAATCAGCTGGCCAGCGACAGCGACAAGGAAGTTCAGGCCGCTGTAAAAGCTCTCGAAAGAAAAATTCTGGACCTCAAGCGGGAGACCTTCGAAAATCTCACGGGCTGGCAACGCGTTCAACTGTCGCGCCACCCGGATCGTCCCTATACCCTGGATTACATTTACGAGATCACGTCCGACTTCATCGAACTGCACGGCGACCGCACCGTGTCTGACGACAAAGCCATGATCGGCGGCTTCGGCACCATCGACGGCCAGACGTTTATGCTCATCGGCCAACAAAAGGGACGCAATACCAAACAGCGCCAAATGCGCAATTTCGGTATGGCCAACCCTGAAGGCTATCGCAAGGCCCTGCGCCTTATGAAGATCGCCGAAAAGTTCAACAAGCCTATCGTGACGTTCATTGATACCCCAGGTGCTTTTCCCGGCCTCGAAGCCGAAGAGCGCGGACAGGGTGAAGCCATCGCCCGCAACCTCAAGGAAATGTTCGGTCTCAAAGTGCCCGTCATCTGCATTGTGATTGGCGAGGGAGCCTCCGGCGGCGCGCTCGGCATCGCCATTGGCGATCGCGTGCTCATGCTGGAGAACTCGTGGTACTCCGTGATCTCCCCCGAAAACTGTTCCACCATTCTCTGGCGCAGCTGGGATTTCAAAGAACAAGCCGCAGAATTGCTCAAACTCACGGCCAAGGACATGACCGCCCTGAAACTGGTCGACGGCATCATCAACGAACCCCTGGGTGGCGCGCACACCGATGTGAAGTGGATGGCCAACGAGATCAAGCGCGTGATCCTCGAGACCACGAAAGAACTCTCGGCGCTCGGCCCCGAAAAGCGCATCGACCAACGCATCGACAAGTTCTGTGCGATGGGCGTTGTAAAAGAATAATCATCGAAACGATATACCAAAGGCTGCAATGCAAGTTGCAGCCTTTTCTTTTTAGAGACCCTAACCGGAGCGCAACCCATGAAGCTTCACGTGATCGACACCGGATTTTTCAAACTCGACGGCGGCGCCATGTTTGGTGTAGTGCCCAAATCCATCTGGCAAAAAACAAACCCTGCCAACGAACAAAATCTCTGCAACTGGGCCATGCGTTGCCTGCTCATCGAGGACGGCAACCGGACCATCCTCATCGACAACGGCCTGGGCACCAAACAGGACGCGAAGTTCTTCAGTCACTACTTTCTGAATGGAGACGCAACCCTCCCGTCGTCGCTGCATCGTGCGGGCTTTGAACCGGCCGACATCACCGACATGTTTCTCACCCACCTGCATTTTGATCATTGCGGCGGTGGCGTCGAAAGGAGAGGAGATAAACTGGACTTGGCTTTCTCCAAAGCGCAGTATTGGAGCAACGCCGACCACTGGCAGTGGGCAACCCAACCCAACCCGCGCGAAAAAGCAAGCTTTCTGAAGGAGAACATCCTTCCCATGCAGGAGAGCGGTCACTTGAAATTTGTAGACGCCCACGCGCCCTCACCATTCGCATCGTTCGACATCCAATACGTTTCGGGGCACACCGAAAAAATGATGATCCCGATGATCCGTTATAAAAACAAAGTGATCTGTTTCATGGCCGATCTGTTGCCGTCTGTAGGCCACATCCCGTTGCCTTATGTGATGGGCTACGACACCCGGCCGTTGATCACACTCGAAGAAAAGGAACGTTTTCTCAATGAAGCGGCCACCCACGGTTACGTCCTCTTTCTCGAACACGACCCGGAGAACGAATGTTGCACGGTGAAGCATACCGAAAAAGGTGTTCGCGTGGATCAGACCTTCCGGCTGGCGGAAATTCTTTGAGCCGTTGGCGCGTAAAAAAATAGCACAAGTATAAATCAGGATAGAGACATGAAAATCGGATTGGTATTATCAGGCGGCGGTGCGCGGGGGATCTCGCACATCGGCGTGCTGAAAGCACTGGAAGAATTTGGAGTGAAGATCGACGTCGTGGCCGGCACAAGCGCAGGCTCCATCGTGGGTTCGTTGTATGCGTATGGCTATTCTGCCGAGAAGATCATGGACATCATTCTCACCACCAGCTTTCTCCGGTCGCTTCGTCCGGCGTGGACGATGCGCGGTTTGCTGAGTCTGGATGGACTCCGCGATGTCCTTCAGAAATACATGCCCGAAAACACGTTCGAAGCCCTGAAGCTGCCCATGACCGTTGCCACGACGAATATCGGGCAAGGCACGACCGAGTATTTTACAAAAGGAGAATTGATCCCCACGATCCTGGCGTCGTGTTGCGTGCCGCTCGTGTTCAACCCCATCCAATTCGACAACAAGATCTTTGTGGATGGCGGCATCACGGACAATTTGCCGGCCCACAGCATCCGCGGAGCGTGCGACCTGTTGATCGGTGCCAACTGCAATTTCATTCGGGGTGATTTCAATACTTTGAATTTCCGGTCCGTCATCGAGCGCAGCCTCATGATGGCCGTCAACGGCAACACCGCCACCAGCAAAGCGTTGTGCGACGTGTTGATCGATCCCCCGGGCGCGGGAGGAGTTAGCGGTTTTGATGTGAGCAAGGCGAAAGACCTTTTTCAAACCGGCTACCACTTCACCAAAGAAAATTTCAAACCGGAAGATTTCAGGATAAACCCGAAGCGACCATGAGCCTCACCTTCCAACAAGAAATCCTGCAGGGCATACCCGACACGTTGCCCCAGCCTAAACCCTACGACACGAACGTCAGTCACGCGCCCAAACGCAAAGACATCCTCACCGCCGGCGAAAAGAAGCTGGCCGTGCGCAATGCCCTCCGCTATTTTCACCCCCGGCATCACGCCGTGCTGGCAAAAGAATTTTACGACGAGTTGATCGCCTACGGTCGCATTTACATGTACCGCTTCCGTCCGGACTATGCCATGCACGCACGGCCCATCACCGACTATCCACAGCGTTCTTTGCATGCCGCAGCGATCATGCTTATGATCCAAAACAATCTCGACCCGGCCGTTGCGCAGCACCCCCATGAGCTGATCACCTACGGAGGCAACGGCGCCGTATTTCAAAACTGGGCGCAATATTTACTGACGATGCAATACCTCGCCCAACTGACGGACGAACAAACATTGCACATGTATTCCGGCCACCCCATGGGCGTGTTCCCTTCCTCCGCCGAGGCACCGCGCGTGGTGGTGACCAACGGCATGATGATCCCCAACTATTCCAAACCCGACGATTGGGAGAAGTACAACGCCCTCGGCGTGACACAATACGGCCAGATGACCGCCGGTTCCTACATGTACATCGGTCCGCAAGGCATTGTGCATGGAACCACTATAACCGTACTCAACGCCGGCCGAAACATCAGCCGTCAGGGTGAAGGATTGGAAGGCAAGATCTTTCTCACGTCAGGGCTGGGCGGCATGAGCGGTGCACAACCCAAGGCAGGCAACATCGCCGGTTGTATCTCCGTTGTGGCGGAAGTGAATGGCAAAGCGGTTCATAAACGACACGAGCAGGGATGGGTAGACGAAATTGTTACGACGTTGGAAGCATTGGTGGCGCGGGTGCGAAAATCACAAGCTGCAAAAGAGGTGGTCTCGCTCGCCTACCACGGCAACATCGTTGACGTTTGGGAAAAATTTGATGCTGAAAATATTCATGTGGCGTTAGGCTCCGATCAAACATCGTTGCACAATCCTTGGGCGGGCGGTTATTATCCGGTAGGCCTGTCGTTGGAGGAGTCAAACGCGCTGATGGTGAGTAGCCCCGGCGCATTCAAACAAAAAGTCGAGGAGTCCCTGCGCAGACAGGCAACGTCCATTGCAAAGCACGTGGCGAAAGGTACCTACTTCTTCGACTACGGCAACGCATTTCTCCTGGAAGCCTCCCGCGCTGGCGCTGCGGTGATGGCAGAAGATGGGATCAATTTCCGTTATCCTTCCTACGTACAGGATATCATGGGACCGTTGTGTTTTGACTTCGGATTTGGTCCCTTCCGCTGGGTATGCACGTCCGGCAAAGACAGCGACCTCGATTTCACCGATGCGTTGGCCGCCGAGATGCTGCAGGAAATATCGACCCACGCTGAGGAAGAAATTCAACAACAATTGAAAGACAACCTGCAGTGGATCCGCCAGGCCAAACAAAACAAACTCGTCGTGGGCTCGAAGGCACGCATTCTCTACGCTCACGCCGAAGGCCGCCTCAAAATTGCGGAAGCTTTTAACAAAGCCGTAGCCGAAGGCAAGATCGGCCCGGTAGTACTGGGCCGCGACCACCACGACGTGTCCGGCACCGACAGTCCCTACCGCGAAACGTCCAACATCTACGACGGCTCACGCTTCACCGCCGACATGGCGGTCCACAACGTCATTGGCGACTCCTTCCGCGGTGCCACCTGGGTGTCGCTCCACAACGGTGGAGGAGTGGGCTGGGGCGAAGTGATGAACGGAGGCTTTGGTCTGGTACTCGACGGTACGCAAGATGCCACCCGCAAACTACGCAACATGCTCCACTACGACGTCAACAACGGCATCGCGCGGAGAGCTTGGGCGCGGAATAAGAATGCGCAGTGGACGATAGAGCAAGAAAGCTTAAAAGGGGGCGGGATGAGGGTGACGAGGGCGAATCTTGTTGATGAGGCGTTTTTGGAGGGATTGGGTGAATCAGGAGTCAGTAGCCAGTAGTTCGAAACGCAGTGGCTAAGTTTCAGAGGAAGAATAAAGGTGATGATTTTGGATGTGGGGTTCGGGAGAATAACATTTCTCGTGCGCTTTGCGTGTTCAGCGTTGCACTTCATCTGTCTCGTTCCAACATCTCCTGATTCTTAATCTCTAACCCCGAAGGCCATTGGCTAATGACCACTGAATATTTATTTGTAGAAAACCACCAGATCCAACACCAACGATCTCCCCCATAACTCCTCACCCTATCTACTGGCTACTGACTACTGGCTACTGACTACTGAAAAAAGTAACGCCCGCCATAGATCAATCCCCCTCCGGCCGAGTTCAACCAACAAAAACCGCCGCCGAACTGCCCTATTTTTATACTTTAAGGCATTATCTTTGCCGGGTAGTTTTTAAAAACTTAACCAACTATGAAAAAACTCATTATCGTATTCGCATTGGTCGCAGCGTCCGTGGGTGCCTATGCGCAGGCTTCTGTTGCGATTGGTATTAAGGGTGGCTTGAATTTCGCAAAGTTGAACGGCTCCTCCGATGGGCAATCCACGCTTAAGACAAATTTTGACAATCGCACGGGCTATCATTTCGGCGCCTTCACGCTGTTCAAATTCTCCAAAATAGGTATTCAGCCGGAGGTGCTCTTTTCGCAACAAGGTTCTAAAGTAAAAACAGATGTCGGCAACTTCGACGCCAATTTCAGCTACATCAACATTCCGGTGATCGTAAAATTGTATACCGTGGCCGGCATAAATCTCCAGGTAGGGCCGCAATTCGGATTTGTTTCGCGTGCTGAGATTGACGATCAAAATGTAAAAGACTCCTTCAAGAAGTCGGACGTCAGCCTCGCCTTGGGTGCCGGCTGGGACATTCCCTTTGGCATCACGATCGATGCACGCTATAACCTCGGCTTGACGAACATCGATGACAGCCCCGCCTACCAAAACATCAAAAATCAAGTCATCCAAGTATCCGTGGGCTACAAACTCTTCAAATTCGGCAAGGACTAATCATCGCTTCCCGAAAACGAAAAAGCCACCCGCCGAAGCTTTAGCGAAGAAGGGTGGCTTTTTTTTGTTTCCTTGCTTGCCCGCCGAAGCTTTAGCGAAGGAGGGCGCTTTTTATTCTTTCTTTGCTGAAGCATTAGCGAAGGTGAGGCAGCAAAACTACTCCACCACGATCAGATAGTAGTTCTTCTTCCCCTTCTGCGCCAGCAAATATTTACCTTGCAGAAGATCGAACGCCACCGCATGATTCGGATCGGCAACTTTGGCTTTATTGATACTCACACCACCCGACTGGATCATTTTCCGGGCTTCACCCTTCGAAGTAAACACCAAACTATTCGTGGCGACGGATAACAGGTCCGTTACATTGGTACAAGTTTCCAAAGCGGCCTTCGAAATGGTGGTCTGAGGCACGCCGGCAAACAGCTCTAACAACGTCCGTTCATCAATACGCTTCAGTTCGTCGGTGGTCGCGTTGCCAAAAAGAATGTTGGTAGCCTGTACCGCCTTATCGAATTCCTCCACGGAGTGAACGCGCGTAGTGATGTCTTTCGCCAACACATGCTGCAGTTTGCGCAGGTGGGGAGCCGTGGCATGTTCAGCCAGCAAACTCTCCACTTCTTCACGCGTTAGCTGCGTAAAGATTTTGATGAAGTTCGAGGCATCCTCATCCGAAGTGTTCAACCAATATTGATAGAAAGTATAGGGCGACGTCTTCTTCGGATCCAGCCAGACATTGCCGCCTTCGCTTTTACCAAACTTGGTGCCGTCCGCCTTGGTGATGAGCTTGGTGGTCAAAGCAAACGCATCGCTGCCCGACTTGCGCCGGATCAATTCCGTGCCCGTCACAATATTGCCCCATTGGTCGGAACCACCCATTTGCAGTTTGCAACCTTTGTGGGTATTCAACCAATAAAAATCATAGCCTTGCACCAGTTGGTAGGTGAACTCCGTAAACGACAACCCGGACTCCAGGCGTTTCTGCACAGAGTCTTTGGCCATCATATAATTTACGGTGATGTGTTTGCCTACATCGCGGATAAAATCCAGGAACTTGAAGTCTTTGAACCAGTCATAGTTGTTCACCATCTCCGCGGCGTTGTCGCCACTGAAGTCCAGGAATTTCTCCAACTGCTGCTTCACGCATGCCACGTTGTGGGCCAACACTTCTTCCGACAGCAGGTTGCGCTCCTGCGACTTGCCCGACGGATCGCCCACCATACCCGTGGCGCCGCCCACCAGGGCGTAGGGCTTATGGCCCGCTTTCTGGAAATTGAGCAGCGTCATGATCTGGGCTAGGTGGCCGATGTGCAGCGAATCGGCCGTGGGATCAAACCCGATATAGCCGCTCGTGCGTTCCTTGTTCAATTGTTCCTCCGTGCCGGGCATCACATCGTGCAGCATGCCGCGCCAACGAAGCTCTTCAACAAAATTCTTGGTCATCTCAAAATGCAATTGGGCGCAAATATATTAAAAATTTACCCCCGCGCCCTTATTTGGTGCCCTTCACCACCTTGCTGGCAATGTGGTAGATAGGCGGAATCTCGCTGGCGCTGTTCATGGTCACCTCCAGGTCCTTGATCAGGCCCGTTTCCAGGTCGTAGACCCAGCCGTGCACATAGGGCGAATTGCGCTCGCGCCAGGCGTTTTGGATGATGCTGGTCTTGCTTAAGTCGAAAACCTGCTCCATCACGTTCACTTCTACCAGGCGCTTGAAGCGTTCGTTTTCGTCCGTAATGGCTTCCAGCTCGTCGCTGTGGAAACGGTAAACGTCTTTGATGTGGCGCAACCAATTGTCGATCAGGCCATATTGATCATTGTGCATGGCCGCCTTGACGCCGCCGCAGCCGTAATGGCCACAGACGATCACGTGTTTCACTTTCAGGATCGTCACCGCATAGTCGAGTACACTCAGCATGTTCATGTCCGAGTGCACCACCATGTTGGCGATGTTCCGGTGTACAAAGATCTCGCCCGGATCGGTACCGGTGATTTCGTTGGCGGGAACGCGACTATCGCTACAGCCGATCCACAAAAAATCGGGTGATTGCGTGTATTGGTTGCGTCTGAAAAAATCGTGGTCGTGTTTGGTTTTTTCTTCAGACCAGGCTTGGTTTTGCAATAAAAGTCTATTGTAGGAATCCATATGGGTTGATTAGTCGTGTTTGCGAAAGAAATCGTTTAGGGAAGCGTAACTCTTTTTTATTTCTACTTGAATGTGTCGGCTCGGTGCGTTCAGCATAAAGTCTTCAATGGTCTCGATAATATCGGCATCGATGAATTGCGAGTCACCACCGTCGATGATCAGGTTTGTATTCCGGGGAATTTTCTCAAACGTCTGGCGCAACAGGGCCTTGTTCAGGAAAGAGACGTCTTTGTGCATGCGCAGCAAATAATTCTCACCGTGCTTCACCAGTGACAACGCTTCCTGGAAATTGGACCGCAACACAAAGAAGACGCCGACGATGATGCCGATAAAAATACCAATCAAAAGGTTGGTAAACAAAATGGCTGCCACCGTGACGATGAACGGGAGAAACTGGCTGATGCCCTTGCGGAGCATGCCCACATATAGCGCCGGCTTGGTGAGCTTGAACCCAGTCATGATGAGGATGGCCGCCAGACAGGCGAGGGGGATGAGATTCAGAAACCGGGGGATCAAAATAACCGCCAGCAGCAGCCACGCTCCGTGCATGATGGTCGAGGCCCGCGAGCGTCCCCCCGACGAAATGTTGGCCGAGCTGCGCACGATCACGGCCGTGATGGGCAGACCGCCGAGGAGTCCGGAGATCATGTTGCCGATGCCCTGGGCTTTTAATTCCCGGTTGGGAGGCGTGGTGCGTTTGAAAGGGTCCATTTTGTCGGCGGCCTCCAGGCTGAGGAGGCTCTCCAGGCTGGCCACTAGCGCCAGCGTTAGGGCCGTGAAATAGACCTTGGAATTGCTCAGCCCGCTGAAATCGGGGAGCGTGAGTTGGGTAAGGAAATCCGACACCCCGGTCGACGCCTGGATGGCGACAAGGTGTTCCGCAGGAATGTCGAGGAAGGGCACGGAATGCTCGAAGACGAGGCTGGCGGAGATGCCCATCAGCACGACCACCAGGGGAGAAGGCACCCACTGGAAAAAGGCATATTTTTTTAACGCCGGCCGTTCCCACAGGATGATGATGGCCAGCGACACCAGGCAGATCACGATCGCGCCGGGCGTCACATACTCCCAGGCATTCATGATCTCAGTAAAGGTATTTTGACCGTCGGGTTGCACAAAGCTTTCGTCGCCTTCGAAGTCGCGGTCATAGCCCAACGCGTGGGGTATTTGTTTCAGGATGAGAATGATGCCGATCGCCGCCAGCATGCCTTTGATCACCGACGACGGGAAGAAGTGGCCGATGGACCCGGCCTTTAAAAAGCCCAAGCCAACTTGGATGGCCCCGGCCAGCACTACAGCACACAGGAAGACCGGGAACGACCCCAGGTCGTGAATCGCGGCGATCACAATCGTAGTAAGCCCCGCCGCGGGCCCGCTCACACTCACGTTGGAACCACTGAGCGACCCGATAACAAGCCCCCCGACAATGCCGGCAATGATCCCGGCAAACATGGGCGCGCCCGATGCCAGCGCGATCCCCAAACACAACGGTAGTGCTACCAGAAAGACCACTATACTGGCAGGAATATCATGGGAAAGATTTCCCAATGGATTTGATACGTTTCGCATATGAATAAGATAAAAAAAATGGATGAATACTACAGCACACCGCATGCTTTATGGATGGCCATTCACAGACTAACACCGGGAGAAAAGGGGGTGTTAAAAAGAAACTTATGCGAGGTATTCGGGAGGGGGATTCTGGATATCGAAAACGCCGGGCCGCAGGGCAGCGCCTTCAATGTGAACGACAGGTTTGGCGACAATAATGAAATGCAGGGTGATGGAGGTGAGTACGTTCGCTTCCAGGTCAACTTCTTTGCTCAGGGAATCGGCTTCATCGGCCAATTCTCCGCCGCCTTTTTCTTCTTCATTGACACCGGCGAACACCTTCACCATATTTTCCCACAGCACTTTGTTCTGTTTCCGGAGCTCCAGCGCATTCATCTCGACCAGAAAAAAGCTCATGTTGATAAACACGAGCCCCGTAAAGGCCGTCAGGAAGCGACGTAGCAGAGTGGGTCTCCAGAAATTCATCGTGCAAAGATAGTCCAAAAATTATGTTTTAAAGCTCGGATTTTATGACGTTCGTTGCAGATTTGGCAACAATCGGGCCAATGAATTGATAATCCGTGGGTTCGCGCAATGTTAAATCTTATCTATTATTTTTGGCCACCACTAACGAACCCTGTCATCGCATGAACCAACCCGAAACGCTTAACGCCGTAGCCCAGTTCCACCAGACCTTTAAACACCCCATCCTTCCAACCCCCACCATCCCCGACGAGAACCGCTGCCGTCTCCGCGTGGCCCTCATTGCCGAAGAATTGAAAGAGCTCGAAGTGGCTATTCTCGAAAAGGATATCGTTTCCGTGGCCGATGCCCTCTGCGACATTCAATACGTGCTCTCCGGCGCCATCCTGGAATTCGGACTCGGCGAAAAATTCAAGACCCTCTTCGACGAGGTGCAACGCTCCAACATGAGCAAGGCCTGCAACACCCTGGAAGAAGCCCAGGCCACCATCGACCACTATAAAAAGAAAGACGGCACCGAATGCTACTACCGTGAAGAAGCCGGCAAGTTTCTCATCTACCGCACGTCCGATAACAAGACCCTGAAGAGCATCAACTACAGCCCCGCCGACCTGGAGGGGATAATTAGCCGTTAGTCTTTAGTCCTGAGTCGTTAGTCCCAAAGAAACGTGGACTCTGTCTGGAGTTGTTAGCATGCGGTTAACGACCAATTGCTCAAGACTCAGGGCCTAGATATAAAACTCAAATTGAAAAACAGCATCCTGCCCCCGCAGTTGCATAGGATTGATGGCCAGGATAGGGGAGTCGTTGTAAGCTTTTATAAATTCCGAACGGCTGATCCGGAGCTTGCTGTGCCCCGGTTTGATCTTATGATATTGCATGCGGCCCGACGCGTTGGCCGTGGCGCTATAGACAAAGCTGAATTGAAGGGGAATGGGAGAGGGGATATACCTCATAGCAGTATGGGAATGGTTTACATCCTCCCATGATAAACGTTTTGGAAATCCGTATGAAGCATCGCATTCTGACGGGAATTGTACTGGGCCAGCAGCGCATATGCGCAATTTGGCACATAGCTAAACCGCTTTTCCAGTTCCTCAATCTTGAGGCAAAGTTCGCGCACATAGAACCGGATTTGCTCCAGATTCCTGCATTCCGAGGGCCTTTGAAAGTTCCGGGCGGTGAACGCCAACAGGTCCGTCTCAATCTTTTTACGGTCGAAATCTGACATAAAATTGTGTATTATTACACAATGATAGATTTTCCGCTTCAGGAAACCTAGAGAAATTGTGCAATTTTTCACAACCTATATTGCCTCATGCCCTAATGGGGGCAAGTAATGGGAGTATACTTACACAAACCAGGAATTACCGGTCTATTAAAAAATCACTGATTATCAATGTTTTGGGTAAACCGGAAATCAACGTGAAGCCGCTGTCTTTCGGGCTTCGAAATCCATCGGGCCAACGGAAGTCGGCCCTGACGGTCACGGCGTTTGCGTGATACATGATGCTCGAGATTCCGGATACGAACGCAAGCAACCGCGGAGTGTAAAAGAGAAGCGTAATTTTTTAGGAACGATGCGTACGCCCGAAGAAGTGAATTCGTTTTAATGCTTATCTTTAAAAGCACTAATCAACCGCAAACTAACCTTCATAAGCGCTCTCTAATGCAAACCGAAACCAGCCCATTTCTACAAGTTTGGCATCTCAGCATGATCATCGGCGCTATCGCCGTGGCCGCCATCGGAATTCTCATTTACGTCATGCACAACCTTCGGATATCGACCATCCGGGAGTATAAGGGGAAATACGACTACATCAATGGTCACGAGATCAAGAACTACAAAAAAGTGTTCCTCTGTTTTGGCATCGCCGCTATGCTGATCATCAATCTGTATGGCATGGGCAAACTGTTTTCGATCGGCGTATGGTTCTTCGTGCGCCTTTTCATTTCTGTCGCCGGCGGAACGCTCATTGCCTATGTCGCTTTCCTGATTTTGGACTATTATTATCCCACAATTCTCAATCGGAAACTCCGCAAGTGGCGTTTCATGCCCCGCAAGGGGAGTACCGGCAACACATTGCGGTTGCTGAGCGAGGAGGAAGAAGACGTGCACCTGGAAGAGGGGATGAAGGCCGAAGAAAGCGCGTTCTC
Organism: Chryseolinea soli; assembly: GCF_003589925.1. NCBI lineage: Bacteria > Pseudomonadati > Bacteroidota > Cytophagia > Cytophagales > Fulvivirgaceae > Chryseolinea > Chryseolinea soli. The sequence goes on from NZ_CP032382.1 coordinate 5,350,638, forward strand.
CATCGACTATGACGTGTGGATCGACGAGCGGAGCGGCGAAGTGAAGATCGAAAAATATCCCGGCCACCTGCAGGCGCTGCGGTGCAACAGCTGCGGCTTCTACACCATGAAGGTCGTGCGCGAGGAGATCACCAAAGAACCCGGTCCCGACGGCCCCGGCGAACTCATAAAACACTATCAATGTTACTATTGCAAGTCTGTGCGTGCCACAGCCTTTAATATTTCCACCCGCGAAGCCGACGACTACAAAAACTCCCCCCGCATGGCTTTCCGTCGCAGCAAGAATGTGGAAATGATACGACTCGAAATCCAAACCAACACCGGTGGGAAGAAATTCTTCGAATTTCAAAGCGTGGGCCAGGCCCAGAAATTCCTGGAAGAATACGACTCCGAAAAACCTTAACGAAGAAAAGAACCGGCGACATACGCATTCCACGTTTTGTGGTATATCGCAGGCAGAGGACGATCGAATTATCCATTTTTACGTTCCAGAAAAAAAGCGAGGCATAACATTTGCCATAGAGAGAACAGAATTAGCCTGAAGTGACCCGAAGAGGCGTGAAGCAGGATTTTTGAGACCTACCGAAGGAAAGCCTCCGGCTCAGGTGTCACAAAGGCAGAAATGAAATGTAAAGACGACATGAAAAGAACTTTTTTAGCGGCGGCAATCGCCACTGTACTATGGACCGCTGAGGCCGCACAAGGTGCGACCGGCGTGGCGGATACTACGGCCCTGAAACCCAGCGCGGTGTATGGAAAAGAAGCGAAAGTGATGGCCTATATTCTGGACAACAACCACTACCGCAAACTGAGCCTCAACGACTCCCTATCGTCGGCCATCCTCGACGGTTATGTGAAGAGCCTGGATAACAACAAGACCTACTTTACGGCGTCCGACCTGGCCGCCTTTGAGAAATACCGGACAAAGATCGACGACCTCACCAAGGCTGAAAACGTGGACCCCGCTTACGAGATCTACAAGGTCTTCAGAAAGCGATTCAACACCCGCATGACCTATATCAAGACCAAGCTCATCCCGCAAGCATTTGACTATACGGTCCAGGAATCCTATGAAACCGACCGCGACAAAGAACCTTGGTGCAAGACTGACGCAGAACTGGACGAAGTGTGGCGTAAGATCATCAAAAGTCAGGCCCTCAGCCTTAAATTGGCCGGCAAGAGTCAGGAAGAGATCGAAAAAACGCTCACCGAACGCTACAACCGCTTTGCGAAGTCCATACAGCAGTTCAATAGCGAAGACGTGTTCAGCATGTATATGAACACGATCACCGAAGCCTACGATCCGCACACCAGCTACCTGTCGCCAAAAGCGGCGGAAGTATTTCAGCAACAGATGAGCCTTTCGCTAGAAGGCATCGGCGCCCGTCTGCAAACTGAAAATGACTATACGCGTGTAGCGGAGGTGATCACCGGCGGTCCCGCCGACAAGAGCAAGCTCATCAACGTGAACGACAAGATCATCGGCGTTGCCCAAGGCAGCGATGGCGAATTGGTGGACGTGATCGGCTGGCGCATCGACGACGTAGTGAAACTCATCAAAGGCCCTAAAGGCACGACGGTAAAACTCCAGATCCTGCCCACCGAAACGGGCGTGACCGGACCCTCCAAGGTTATCACGCTGGTGCGCGACAAGATCAAACTGGAAGACCAGCAAGCCAAAAAGAGTGTCATCAACTACAATATGAATGGCAGGAACCTCAAGCTGGGCATCATCACCCTGCCGAGTTTCTACATGGATTTTGAAGCCTACCAAAAAGGCGATCCCAACTACACCAGCACCACCCGCGACGTGAAACGCCTGCTCAAAGAATTGCAGGTCGACAAAGTAGACGGTGTCGTGCTTGACCTGCGCAACAACGGCGGCGGCTCCCTCACCGAAGCCATCGACCTCACCGGACTTTTCATCAAAGATGGTCCCGTGGTACAGGTGAAAAATTCAGCCAACAAAATTGATGTCGGCCAGGACGACGACCCGACCATTGCGTATAGCGGTCCGTTGGTAGTGATGACCAACCGCTTCAGTGCTTCCGCGTCGGAGATCTTTGCCGGGGCCATACAGGATTACAAACGCGGTGTCATCGTGGGTGAGTCCACCTATGGCAAGGGCACCGTGCAGACCATTGTGGACCTGAACCGCTTTATCAACGACCCCAACAACAAGGTAGGGGAGTTGAAGATCACCTTCCAGAAGTTCTACCGCGTCACGGGCAGCAGCACGCAACACAAAGGCGTAACCCCCGATGTGAGCTTCCCCACAGCCCTCGATGCCGAGCAATTTGGCGAGAGCTCCAGCCCTAGCGCCATGCCCTGGGATGAGATCAGAGGCACACTCTATCAAAAGACCACCGTCCTCAACGACCGCATCATTGCCAACCTGAACAAGGCCTACCAGGAAAGGTTGAAAACAGAACCCACCCTGCAACGCTACGTAGAGGAAACGGTAGAACAGCGCAAAAACTTTAAAGAAACCACGATCTCCCTCAACGAGGCCGTCCGCAAGAAAGAAATGGAAGAAGCCGAGAAAAAGAAGGCCGCCAACGACAAGCTCGACACCAAGATCGTCGGCAAAGAAGGCAAAGCCACTAATGTCCTCGAACTGGACGACGAATACCTCCGCGAAGGCCTCTTCGTCCTGGGCGACCTGATCAACACGAAAGTAGGATAAGAAAAAATATTCGCATTGAAATCGGAAAAGAAGCCATCGCGAGATGGTTTCTTTTTTTTTGCCCTTGTTGGTGTTCTTCACCAACAAGTTCAGCTTCCACTCACTTCCCAAAACCAGCATTTCCTAATCCATACAAGAACCACATCCCTCCACACTACGTTATTTCAACATACGGGAGCCACAATTCGGTTTTCAGTGTTATATGAACGCTCGCCATCAATCTTGTTGGGGAAGGACACCAACAAGCGCGATGCGGCAATGGTTGTGTAGAACTGCAAAGGTGAGGTGTTGATATTTTACAACTAACCAAAACGACCATGGAGATCACCGTAAAAGAAGGTACCGTCATCGAGCACGAAGGGCGGCACTGGATCATCACTCAGATCGGCGAAGACAACGAAGGCCAGACCGTCATCCACATCCGGTCCGGCGAAGAACTGAGCGTCATCAAGCTCAGCGACATGCCCTACGATTTGAAATTGGTCCGCTAGAAGGAGCACACCTGTCCATCGCGCCCACGCGCCCCGGTTGATGCCCACCACCAACCTGAGTGCTTTTGTGTATCCCCTCAAGTCCAACCCCATATCCTTGTTGTCCCTCCAACCAAAACCATTCCCATCCATCCACCCCCAATTTTTCCCTCCAACCCACAACCCCCCGACCACCTCCCGCCGTATAATGCTTGTAACCCAAACGGTTAGCTCGCAACGTCCTTGTTGGTGTTTTCCACCGATAAGATTCCCACATTTTCCTGAACCCCAATACCTTTAATTTCCATTTTTTAAAAGCTATTTTAGGGGCTCATTGCCTAGATCCATGAGTGAAGAATTACTCAAAGCCATATTGCAGCTCTTTGCTATCGTTGCCCGCGAGAGGATTACCGAAGCCGAGCGCACCAACATCAAAGAATTTCTCAGCCTCCACCTCAGCCGGGAGGCCACGAACTATTACCTGAAGCTCTTCGACGAATTTGCCGCCTCGCACGAGATCGAATCCCGCCAGGAGCTCAGCAGCCTCGATGAAGAAACGCAGCAGTTTGTAGACGATTGGGCCAAGATCATGAAGATCGTCAAGCAGGTGAACCAGGCGCTCACCATGCAACAGAAGGTCGTGCTCATTGTCAAGATCATCGAGCTGGTGTTTGCCGAAGACGTCATCTCCGATCGCCAGGGAAATCTGATCTTTTATATCGGCCAGGCCCTCAAAATCCCCCAGGCCGACGTCCAGGCCCTGCAGGCGTTTGTGACGGGCCACGACATCGACGAGCTCGCCAGCAAACAAGTCCTCATCATCGACGAAGGTTCGGGTGAGTATCCCGGTCCGCGCATCATCGAGAAAGACCTCACCGGCCTCATCGCCATCCTGAGGTTGCAGGATGCGGATACCTATTTTATCAAATACCTCGGTATCACCACGTTGTATTTGAACAGCATTCTCCTCAAAAGCCGGAAGATCGACGTATTCCCTACCGGTAGCACCATACGCGGGGATAAGGTCGGGCCCATCTATTACAGCGACATCATCGGCAAGTTCCTCAGCGACGCCAGCAAAACCCATATCTCGTTTACGGCCGACCACATTTTCTATCATTTCAAAAGCGGCCGGGCCGGCATTCAAAACGTGAACATCGCCGAACAGGGCGGCAAGCTCGTCGGCCTCATGGGCGCCAGCGGCTCCGGAAAGTCCACGCTCCTCAATGTGCTCAACGGCTCCGAGAAGCCGTCCAGCGGACGTGTGCTCATCAACGACATCAACATCCACGAACACCCGGAAAAAGTACAGGGCATCATCGGCTATGTGCCGCAGGACGACTTGCTCATCGAGGAGCTGACCGTCTTTCAAAACCTGTATTACGCCGCCAAACTGTGTTTCGCCCACTACACGGAAAAGGAGATGATCGAAGTGGTGATCCGCGTGCTCGTGAACCTCGGCCTGTCCGAGATCCGCGATTTGCGTGTGGGATCGCCGTTGGACAAGACCATCAGTGGCGGTCAGCGCAAACGCGTGAACATCGCTCTGGAGCTGCTGCGGGAGCCCACGATCTTGTTTGTGGACGAACCCACGTCCGGCCTCTCGTCGCGCGATTCGGAAAACATCATGGACTTGCTCAAGGAGTTGTCGCTCCGGGGCAAGATGGTTTTTGTGGTGATCCACCAACCGTCGTCCGACATCTTCAAGATGTTCGACACGCTCATCATCATGGACGTGGGCGGTTTCCAGATCTATTACGGCAACCCCGTGGAATCGGTCGTTTATTTTCGCGACATCATCAATGCCGCCAACAAAACGCAAGGCATGTGTCCCGAGTGCGGGAACATCAACCCGGAGCAGGTGTTCAGTATCATCGAAACGCGGGTGGTAAACGAATACGGCAGGCTCACCAATACGCGCAAGGTTTCGTCTGGTCAGTGGTATCAGTACTTCAAACAAAAGATCAAGGTCCCCCGCGTCGATCATGTGCAGGAGTCGCTGCCCGTGTTGCAGGCCATCCCAGCATGGGCCAAACAGCTCCAGGTCTTCATCACCCGCGACGTGCTGGCGAAGCTTTCCAACAAACAATATCTGTATATCAACTTGCTGGAAGCGCCCGTGTTGGCGTTCTTCATCGCCTTCATGGTGAAGTACTACAACGTGCTGAGCGACACCAATCCCGTATACACGTTTTACAACAACAATAACATCCCGGTCTACTTCTTCATGAGTGTAGTGGTGGCGTTGTTTTTCGGTCTTACGATGAGCGCGGAAGAAATCTTTCGGGACCGCAAGATCCTGAAACGCGAAGAGTTTTTGCACCTGAGCCGAAGCAGTTACCTTGTTTCGAAGGTGGCGGTGATGTTTGCTTTCTCGGCCATCCAGACGCTGTTGTTCTTGCTGGTGGGAAATACCATTCTGGAAATACCGCTGACGGAGATGCGTTATTGGCTCATCCTTTTCAGTTGTTCCTGTTTTGCCAACATGTTGGGATTGAACATATCGGCGGCATTCAACTCAGCCGTCACGATCTACATTCTGATTCCTTTGTTGGTGATCCCGCAGCTCCTGCTTAGTGGTGTGGTGATCAGCTTCGACAAGTTCAATCCGCGCGTGGGCAAGCCCATTGGTGTGCCGGTGGCGGGAGAGGTGATGGCATCGCGATGGGCGTTCGAGGCGTTTATGGTCACGCAGTTCAAAGACAACCCCTTTCAAAAACAATTCTACGACGTCGATAAAAGCGAGGCGGAGGCTGAGTACAAACGCGTGTATTACATCCCCGCCCTGGAATCGAAACTGGCCTATGTTGTGAACCGCCCTTTCAGCTGGCGTCACACCAACGACGAGCAGGTAATAAACGCCTTGAGCATTCTCAGAACAGAAATTGACAACGAGTTGGGCCACATCGGGAAAGAAAACTTTCCGGAAGTGGACAAGCTCGCAGTCGGTGAATTCGATTCGACGGTCTACCGGAAGACCATACGTTTCCTGACGACCCTCAAGCAGTATTACAGTATCCAGATGCGAAGGGCAGGAGGGGAGCGCGACAAGCGCATTGCCGAGCTCACCTCCACGCCCGTCAAGGCCGCGCACTTTGAATCGCTGAGACAACGCTACTCCAACAAGGCCGTTGCCGATGCCGTAGAAAACATCGGCACGCCCGACCGCATTGTGGAATACAACGGCACACTGGTTCAAAAGGTCTATCCCATCTATGTCGACGACCACAAACCCAAAAACAAACTCGACTTCTCGGCCAACCTATACCAGCCGACCAAGCAGTTCGCCGGCCTGACGTTCGATACGTTTTATTTCAACGTGGCCGTGATCTGGAGCATGACGATATTCTTGTTCCTCACCCTTTATTTTGACGTATTAAAACGCCTCATGCGCCGTCTCGAACGCAGCCGGAAATATCGCGTTCGCGACAAGCAGTAAATTAAATCCTGACTTCGTATTTTTACACAAACGCCATAACATCGATCACACCATGACCAAGAACGCAACCCAGATCATTTTCACCGCCCTGTTCTTCGCACTCCTCATCGCCTGCGGCACCAAAAAAGAAGCCGCAGCCCCCTCAACGCCTGCCGACTCCACAGCGGCCGACACCGACGAATGGAAAGCCATGGACGATTTTCACATGATCATGGCCGAGTCTTTCCACCCCTTTAAGGATAGCGCCAACCTGGCTCCCGCGAAGGCCAAGGCCGCCGAAATGGCCGCCTCCGCAGAGCAATGGCTCGCCGCACCGCTGCCCGAGAAAGTCAACAATGAAAACGTGAAGGCCAAGCTCGAAGCCCTGAAAGCAAAGACAGCGGCCTTTGTCGAAACCTCCAAATCAACAGACGACAAAGTGGTAGGCGACGCGTTGACGGAGCTTCACGACATGTTCCATGAGCTGCAGGAAGCTTGGTATGCGGGGCATGAGCATCATCATTAGAGGGATGTCACTCCGGGCAATCCCGACGTTAAAAACTTTAGAACGTTTTCTCTAGTCGGACAACGTTCAGACGGGGATCCTATTTGCATGGCAAAGATCAGGTATGAAAATAACCTCTTTAACGGCATTCACTACTTTTATTCTTTTGATCACAGGTTGCGCGACGAATTCCTTAAAAAGTCAACGGGCTACTTTAGTGAAAGACAAAGACCGCAATGCGTATGCTTTGCGCGTCATGTTAGATAACCGGCAGTGGATGACGCAAAATTTGAACATCGATATACCGGGTTCCTATTGCTATCAGGATAAAAAGCTAAACTGTGATCACTACGGTCGTTTGTATACGTGGGAATCAGCAAAGAAGGGATGTGAAATGCTTGGTGACGGATGGCAACTCCCGACAAATGAAGAGTGGGAGCGAATGGCCGGCTTCTATGGTGGGGTCCGTAAGGATTCCATTCACGATGGTAAAGCAGCGTATGCGGCCTTATTGTATGGCGGTGATTCGGGATTCAATATCGTGTTCGGGGGTAATCGTGAAGTCGCCGGTAGCTACGCGCGATTGGATGCTCATGGATTTTATTGGACCGCAACCGAATGGGATACCGATAACGCATGGCTCTACAACTTTGGAAAGGGAGGAAAAATGCTCAATCGTCATAATGATGGAGAAAAGGCAGGGGCGCATTCCGTGCGTTGCATTCGGAGGAGCTTTTCGAAATAAACCGGGCCGACGAGGCATTCAGGTGCCGGGTAAGAAAATAAAAAGCCCGCATCATTCATTCAATAAGGTTAGGCGGTCTGCGGAAACCCTCGTAAATTTTTAGGTGCAAAGTCCCCCGGACAGGAAGACTTTGATTGCTCAAAATCAAGTTTTAAGCAGCTACTAGCGAGCCACCTCAACGAAATCAGGTAGTTAGGATACAATGCCTGGTATTTTTCAAAGTCTTCCAATTTCGCCTGGGTCTGGCAAGTTAACTTTAGATAACGAATTTACCGATCATGAAAAAAGCACTTCTCATCTTGCTGTTAATACCTTTTTGGGTATGGGCACAGCCTGTAGCCGACAGCCTGGGAGTGCTGCTTTCTTCCGGAACACTAAAGGGAACGCAACGCATTGACGCACTCAACGGACTGGCCTACAAGATCAGGGTGTCCTTCCCCGATTCGGCGACGGCCTTAGCACAAGAAGCGCTCCGCCTGTCAAATGACCGTGCCTACGAGATCGGCAAGTGCGACGCCTATGTCGCCCTGGGCCTGCTCGCCTGGTTGGAGCCTGCCGCTGAAAAGGGCATTGAATACGGCCTGCTGGCATTGAAGACCGGCGATGCCGCGGGGTATAAAAAAGGCATGAAGGAAGCCAACTTGCTGCTGGGGCTGCTCTACACGGAATTGGATAATAAAAAATCCGAGGACTTTACCAGCCGCGGCCTCAACCTGGCCCTGGAAATGCAAGATGTAGAAGGCATCGCCCGGGCCTGCAACGCGTTGGGAAACCATTGTCGAAGACGCAACGATGGAAAAGAGGCCCTGTGCTTTTATGAAACGGGCCTTCGCCACCTCACCAACCGGAAGGATGTCTCGATCAAAAATCTTTTGCTCAGCAATGTCGCGTTGTACTACATCAACCGCGATGAAGAAAGAGAAAAAACAAAGCTCTACCTGGAAGAAGCCTTGCAGATCGCGCTGGCTTTCAAAAACAAAAGCGCAGAGTTGCTCACCCGCACCCGCATGGGCTTGTACTACACGAATTTAAACGACCTTTCCCAGGCCGACGAGCAATTCACACGCTGTGAACAACTCAGCCTCGAACTTGGTACCAAGAGTGCCCTGCTGGAAACCTACGCGGGGCTCGTCACGATCAAAACAAAAACCGGTCACCTCGCAGAGGCACAGGCCTACCAACAAAAGTATTTCAATTTAAAAGACAGTCTCTATGGTCTGGAAAGCGGCCGGCAAATTGCGGAGCTGGAAACACGATACGAAACCGAAAAAAAGGACCAGACCATCAAATTGCTGGAACAGGAAAAACGGATCCACCAGATCTGGAGAGACGTGTTGATGGGTGGTGTGGTGTTGACGCTGGCGATCGCTTTCCTGATCTACCGCCTGCAGCGGTCGCGCACGCAAAAAACAAAACAACTGCTCGACATCCAGCAAGTCCTCAACGACAAGCTGAAAGAGGTCGACAAATTCAAAACTGACTTCTTCGCCAACATCTCGCACGAGTTCCGCACGCCGCTCACGCTGATCCTCGCCCCGCTGGAAAATGAGTTGAAAAAGAAGTTGCCGGCCGGCGGAAAAAAGAACCTGGTCTTGATCAGGAGAAATGCCAACCGGCTGCTGGAACTGGTGAACCAGTTGCTCGACCTCTCCAAGCTCGAGTCTGGAAAGATGGAGCTGCACATCCGCCAGGGCGAACTCAAACAATTCCTGCTGGCCATCACCGAGTCGTTCGAGTCGTTGGCGCAGTATAAACAAATTGAGTTCATCCGGAACATCAACCTCGGCGACAAGCGTTATTGGTTCGATCAGGACAAAACCGAAAAGATCGTCACCAACCTGGTGTCGAATGCATTTAAATATACACCGGCTGGCGGCACCGTGAGCATTTCGGCCGACCTCGTCGACAACCGGCAGCTTTCCCTGGTGGTGATCGACACCGGCACAGGAATTCCCAAGGAAGAACAAGAGCACGTGTTCTCCGCTTTCTATCAGACCAAACAGGCGGCCTCGCAGCAACAAGGCACGGGACTTGGTCTTCCGCTTGTAAAAGAATTGATAAAGCTCTACCACGGAACCATCTCCCTGCAAAGCGAACCTGGCCAAGGCACATCCCTCACGGCGATGATCCCGGTGTACAAAGAAGCCTTCGATGCCAACGTGGTGGCCGACGACAGCGATGTGCTCTCACCGTTTTACATCGGTCACCAAACCGTTGACACCGACGGCAATCACACCACTTCGCAATCCCTTCTCCACAACAAAGACTCCATATTGGTGATCGAAGACAACACCGACTTGCGGGAATTTATGGCGGCCACCTTGCAAAATAATAATTACGCGGTGCTGTCGGCCGGCGATGGAGAGGAGGCGTTGCCACTGGCCTTGAAGTATGTTCCCAGCCTGGTGCTCAGCGATCTGATGATGCCCCGGATGGATGGCATCGCGTTCACCAAAAAAATCAAAGACGACGAACGCACCAGTCACATTCCCGTCATTTTGCTTACGGCAAAAAATGAATCGCAATCCCGCATCGATGGCCTGAAAACCGGGGCCGACGATTATCTCACCAAACCCTTTTCACCGGACGAACTCCTGGTTCGCATCGACAACCTGATCAGCCAAAGAAAGAAACTGGCCCAGAAGTTCCGCGAAAGGATCCTGGTCGCCCCAACCCCCACACGCGAAGCCTCCCTCGACGACAAATTTCTCGACAAGGCCCGCACCATCGTCGACGCCTACCTGGGCGACTATACGTTCACGGTCGAGCAGATGGCCGAAGAAATGAACCTCAGCCGCACACAATTGTTCCGGAAAATCAAAGCCCTCACCGGTCTCTCACCCAACGATTTTATCAAGGACATCCGGCTGAAACGCGCCGCCGAAATGATCCGGCAAAAAGTGGACATCATCACACAGATCGGCTATGCCGTTGGGTTCAACGACCAATCGTATTTCACCAAATGCTTCAAGAAGCAATTTGGCGTCACACCCACCGAATTCTCCATGATGACATCCACTCCAAAAATAACCTCCTGATAATTTTTCACGACCTGCCCGTTGGTCATGAACATTACCAGGAGATAATGATCCTGTCTAAAAATTTAAACCGTCACTTTCGACGCTTCCTGATCTGCCTTTTTATCTTTTGATGCTTTTGTGAAAGGGATCAGCATCGGAGCGGAACGTTTGTATTCTTTGTACCTCGCACCGAAGTGCGCGGTCAGGTCGCGTTCCTCGAATTGGATGGCCGTCAGCATATAGAGCGTGGTCATGATCGCAAAGAACAAATGCGCTGCCGTCATCACGGGTGTTGCCCAGAAGGCGATCATAAATCCCAGATACAAGGGATGACGCACATACTTATAAAAGAAGGGGGTCCGGAAGGGGAGGTCGGTATATTTTTCACCCCTGAAATTCAACCACACCTGGCGCAACCCAAACAGGTCGAAGTGATTGATCAGAAAGGTGGCGACCAAAACAATGCCGAAGCCGAGCATAGAGAGCGATTTCAGAAAGGTGGCCGCCCCTTCCGATTCGACCGACCAGATGATGCCGCCCATGGGCTGCCACTTCCAGAACAGCAGGATCAGGCACAAGCTGGCCAGCAATACGTACGTGCTCCGCTCGATGGCCGTCGGAACGAATTGTGTCCACCAGCGCTTGAAAGCGGGCCGCGCCATAACGCTGTGCTGGATGGCAAACAGGGAGAGAAGCCCTGCATTGACCAGCAGTGCAAATCCCAACGACGACTGCGGCGGGCTGTCGATATGCTTCGGCACGAACCACGAACTGACGAAGCCGACGGCATAAAGGAACGTTCCAAAGAAGATTGCGTAGGCAATGATCCCGTAGAGAAGCATGAGAGTCTTTTTCATAACTTGAGTTGTTTAATTAGTTTCCCGCAAAGGAACCCACGACAACCCACCCCAGCTTGTAATTACGATGCAAACCCAGGTAATTTTGAGGAGGTTAGCAGCCAAGTCCCCGAGACGGGAGACTTGGCCGCGACGTGATACACGAGAAAGGCTATATAGCAGCGGCGACGCGCATCCGAAGGGCCCGCGTCCCAATCAAAGTCTCCCGTCTCGGGGACTTTGATTGCTCAGAATTTACTCTTCCATGCAACATTTCTCCTTGCCGCGGCGCGACACATGAGATGGAATGGAATCCGTTGGCAGCCAAGTCCCCGAGACGGGAGACTTGGCTGCGGCGAGGATGGATCGCCGCTGTGACGCGCACCCGAAGGGCCAGCGTCCCAATCAAAGTCTCCCGCCTCGGGGACTTTGATGGCTCAAAAATTTCCTTGTCACATTCAATCCCTGATAAAAGCTTGACAGGTGTTTTGTTCTAACTTGGCAGGCAAAAAATAACGACATGTTTCAAGTTGAAACCAGAGAAGCATTAATTGAAAATCTCGCTCCTTTTCTTCGGCAGTATGGCTTCAAGTATCGTGAGGAGCCTCCTGGTTTGTGTTTTTTGAAAGAAAGCGATGGTGATGCTATAGATTTCTTTTTCCAAATCCTTTCCGGTGGTGATTACCTTATTTCACCTTTTCAAATTTCGATCGGTAAAGTTGAGAAGATACTCGGCCCCGTGTTTCAAAAATTTGCAGTCCTCTCCGAAAACACTACCGTATCATACCAATTGGCTGAAACAGTGCTGGCGATACATTCTTTGAGAAAAGAGAAAGCTCCGATTCCTGTCGTGATGGAAAAATTCAAATCGTCATTTAAGGCGCAGATGTATCAGCGGTGTCTCGATTTGCTTAACGTCGATGAGGCATATCGTGTTCTCAGAGACTACAATCAATCAAAGGAGAAGGGAGTAAGCATCGGCGGTGTTGGTGTTCCCAGAAGACTCCGGTTCCTGACGCTATGCATGCTTTGCAACGACTCAGAAAACTTTGATGTTGCACTTAGAAAATTTAATGAAGACCCTGGTGTATATGAGAGAAGTCCCGATAACCATAAGGAGATGTTTGAAGAAGGTGCTAAACTTATTCAGGACATCAAGAAATGATTCGGGTCAACTTGTTTAAAACAGCGGAGGGCAGAATCCCGGGTTTGAATTTACCTGGCGGGGAGAGGATCGGGAGAGCATGGGAAAAATATGTCCTGAATTGTACGACAAGTTCAACGGCCACGGGTAGTTACAACGGTTAGTGACTCATGCATTTCGCTCATCTTTATATCCCTTCTTTAAAGTCACTAACGACAGCCTATCGATTGGTAGGCATGCGTGTGAAAGGCTTGAGAATTTGTGCACGGCCGAAACAACCCGTCCCAAATACCTTTGCATCATTTGCATTTCTCTTTATCTTTCCACTCACAGAAATGCCAACCCTAATCCATGCAACCTACCGCCATCACCTCACAGGAAAAATCAAAACTTTGGTTCGTCATCACCGCCTCGTCGCTGGGCACTTTAATAGAGTGGTATGACTTCTACATTTTCGGGAGCCTGGCCGTCATTCTTTCCGAACAGTTTTTTCCGCAGACCCACCCCACGGCGGCCTTCCTTTCCACCTTGGCCACCTTTGCCGCCGGTTTCATCGTGCGGCCTTTTGGGGCACTGGTGTTTGGGCGGTTGGGCGATTTGGTGGGAAGAAAATATACCTTCCTGATCACGCTCGTCCTCATGGGCGGGTCCACGTTTGCTATCGGTTTGATCCCCGGGTATCAAACCATTGGCCTGGCGGCACCGGCGTTGGTGTTGGTGCTGCGTTTATTGCAGGGGTTGGCCCTGGGGGGCGAATATGGGGGTGCGGCCACCTATGTGGCGGAACACTCGCCGGCCGCTAAAAGAGGTTTTTATACGAGTTTTATACAGACCACGGCCTCGCTCGGACTCTTTGTTTCCATTGGTGTGATCCTGGCCGTCAGGCAGTCGGTGGGGGTGGAGAAATTTGCGGATTGGGGTTGGCGTATACCCTTCTTGTTGTCGTCGTTGTTGGTGGCCGTCTCGGTTTTTATCCGGATGCGGATGCAAGAGTCGCCGTTGTTTGCCAAGTTGAAGTCGGAAGGGAAGGTGTCGAAGAACCCGCTCAAGGAAAGCTTTATGCATAAAGAGAATCTCCTGTTGGTGCTCATCGCCTTGTTCGGCGCCACGGCAGGGCAGGGGGTGGTGTGGTACACCGGCCAATTCTATGCCATGACCTTTATCGAAAAGACCTGTAGCGTCGAGTTCGTGCAAACCCGGAACATCATTGCCGTAGCCTTATTAATTGGTACACCACTGTTTATTTATTTCGGATGGCTTTCCGATCGCGTCGGCCGCAAGATGATCATGATGGCGGGCTTGCTCATGGCCGTCATATTATATAGACCGGTTTATATGCAGATGTATGCCCTGGCGGACACCACGCACCAAAAAGAGGCGACCCAAGAGAAGCGCATCGAAAAAACACACACCATCAACGCGGACGGCGACTCGGTGGTGACCGTTCAGACCATCCGGATGTTCGAAGCGGGGAATCACCAGAAGGAGACCTCAACCCATTTCATCCCCAAAGCCGGCAGTGAGAAGAAAGAAAAGACGGACTCCAAGAAGGAGATCGTGTTGGGCGACTACGCCTTCTGGGCTATGGTGGTGTTGGTCTTGGTCCAGGTTGTACTGGTGACGATGGTGTACGGACCGATCGCCGCATTCCTGGTAGAGTTGTTTCCCACGCGCATCCGCTATACCTCCATGTCGTTGCCCTACCACATTGGAAATGGCATTTTTGGTGGCTTGACGCCGTTTGTCGCCACCGCGCTTTATGAGTCCAGCAAAACGGACGCAAACCCCGGGGGAGACCCGTTTGCGGGCCTTTGGTACCCGATTATCGTGGCTGCGGTCTGCTTTATTATCGGCATGATCTTCCTGAAAAATCGCAAAGTTGCGGACGTAATCGATTGAAATTCTTTATCCGAACCATTGTTATTCTGAAAATTTTCGCGAAATATGCTTTATGATCTAACCCGGATTTGAAAAAGATATTCTCCATAGCGCTCCTTTTCGTCTTCCTCTTCCAGTACGTGGGGTACTATTTTGTATATCTCGGGCTCCGTCATCAGGCCAAAACAGAGATGATCTCGCGCCTGGATGCGCGCAATTATTCTCAAGAAGAAACCGTCACGCTAAAGATCCCTTTTGCGCTGCCGTATTGGATGGACGCTAAAGACTACGAACGTGTAGACGGCGAGTTCCAGCACGATGGTCAGTTCTATAAACTCGTAGAACAAAAGCTCGAAAAGGACACATTGTATGTGGTCTGCATCAGGGATACACACGAGAAAAAGCTCTTCGACACCATGTCGGACTATGCCAAGCTCGCCAACGACCTGCCTACCTCATCGCATCAAACGTTGAAACTGCTCAGCGGCCTCATGAAAGACTATGTGCCCGGCAGCCTGCAACATGAAGTAAACTTATCACAAGGATGGACTCAAGAATGTTCTTACGCCGAGCCTTCCTTCACCCTCTTGTCTCAAACTTCCCCGGTGTTTTCACCACCTCCCGAAGCCTAGTGCTGACACCCGTCGGCGCTTACTCAATTTGTCATTCCCTTTTTACTTTCCCCGGACCCCTTATCCGGTGATGTAATACATGACAGTTTGCTAGCTGCCGTCGCGGTCAAGATTATTCCCTTTGGTCATTTTCTAAGTTTCTTCCGGTACAACATGCGTTTGGTTGCGCATGGCGAAGAACTTGGATGGTCTGAATGAAGGATGTGTCTGCCGGCTCGTTTGGGTTGTCGGCAGACCTCCTTACCCTCTCTCTCACTACAGCTTGGAGCCCCTTAGTTTTTTGTAACCTAATACCTATGCCTTATATTCCTGTTGAAGAGCATTTGCCCGGCATTACCGGCTTGCTTGAATACCGCAAAGATTCTGCGGAACCGATCCGCGACCTCACGCAATTCCTGTTGCGTGGACCCAATTCATTAACCGAAGGCGAGCGCGAACTCATCGCCACCATCGTCTCCCACAACAATCAATGCAAGTTCTGCACCACGGCCCACACCGCCGCTGCCGATCTGCTCTACGGTGAGTGCGACACCACCGACAAAGTAAAACACGATCTCGAAAATGCACCCCTCAGCGAAAAGATGAAAGCCCTGCTGGTCATCGCCCGCCAGGTGCAGCAAAGCGGCAAGAACGTGACGGCCCAATCCGTGGACCGCGCCCGCCAGGCCGGCGCCACCGATGTGGAGATCCACGACACCGTGCTCATCGCCGCTCTCTTCTGCCTCTACAACCGCTACGTCGACGGACTGGCCACCTTGGAGCCCGCCGACCCGGCTTACTACGGCACACTCGCCGACCGTTTAGTCAACCATGGCTACACGCGGCTGCCGCAAGGCTATGATCATTTGAAAAAGAAATAAAAGACCCTTTCATATACCTATCCCCACTACCAAATACCTTAACCGCCCCCTATGAAAAAACTTTTACTCTTTGTTTGTCTCACACTTCCCACGCTCCTCGTCGCCCAGACCGTCAACACGGTCACGGGCACGATCACCGACTCCGGCACCAATGCGCCGGTCAGCGGTGCCTCCCTGGTCATCAAAGGAAAACTCACCGGAACGACGACGGATGAGAATGGGAATTTTAAATTGAATACGACCGCAGCCTTACCGTTGACCCTTGTGGTGACCGGTGTAGGATTCCAGAAACAGGAAGTGACCGTGAGCTCGGCCAGTCAGCCCGTAGCCATCGGGCTCTCATCCCAAACCGAACTGCTCAACGAGATGGTGGTCACTGCCTCGCGTGTGGAAGAAAGCATTTTGGAATCACCCGTCAGCATCGAGAAGATGGATACGCGGGCGATCCGCGAAACACCTTCGTTCAGCTTCTACGAAGGTCTTCAGAATGTGAAGTCCGTAGAGATGGTCACCAGCGGGCTCACCTTCAAGCAGATCAACACCCGCGGCTTCAACAGCACCGGCAACTCGCGCTTCCTGCAATTGGTAGACGGCGTCGATAACCAGACACCGGGATTGAATTTTGCTGTTGGCAATTTATTCGGCTCGTCCGATCTCGATATGGAAAGCGTCGAACTCATTCCCGGTTCCGCCTCCGCGCTCTATGGTCCTGTGGCCTTCAATGGCGTGTTGATGATGCGCACGAAAAACCCGTTCCAATACCAGGGCCTCAGCGCCCAGGCGCGCGTGGGGGTCAACCACATCAACGAACAATATGCCGACCCGCATGGTCTCTACGACTTTGCCGTGCGTTATGCCAAAGCCTTTAACAACAAGTTTGCCTTCAAAGTAAACGCCTCCTATTTCACGGGCCTCGACTGGTATGCCACCAACTACACGGACGTCGATCCCGGCACATCGCCCGAGCAACGCGGCGACAACAACCCCGCCCGCAACGCCCTCAACATCTACGGCGACGACGAAGCCCGCCAGCTTGCCGATGTGGGTCGCGTATCGCGCACCGGCTACGAAGAACGCGATCTCATGAACTACAACAGCTACAGCGTGAAGCTGAACGGCGCACTCCACTACCGCATCAACGACAACATGGAGTTGATCTATCAATACAACTACAATCAAGGCCGCGCCGCCTACACGGGCAGCAACCGCTTTATGCTCAACAACTTCAACTTCCAGCAACACCGCGTGGAATTGAAGGGCAGCAACTATTTCGTGCGCGCCTATGCCAGCCTTGAAGACTCTAAAGATTCCTACAACGGGAAGGGACTTGGGCAACTCATCAACAAAACCTGGGTACGCGACCTCAGTGGCAACATCGTTCCCGAAGCCCAGGCCGACGACATGTGGTTTACGCGGTATCGCGAAGCCTACATCGGCGACATTGCCAACGTAACGGCCGGCAGCCATTCTGCCGCGCGTGCTTTCGCGGACCAAGACAGATTCTTACCGGGCTCTGCTGATTTCAATGCCCAAAAAGACAGACTCATTGCTACACAAGGTTTGGCCGGAGCGGGCATCCTAAGCCAAAGCAAGCTCTACCATGCAGAAGGTCAATACGACTTCAGCAGCAAGATCAAAGTGTTCGACCTGTTGGCCGGTGGCAACTTCCGCATGTACGATATGTTCACCAACGGCACACTGTTCGACGACAAGGACCACAAGATCACCATCAAAGAAGGCGGCGCATTTGTGCAGGCCTCCAAGCGTGTCATCAACGAAAAGCTGAAGCTCACGGCCTCCCTGCGCTTCGACAAGAACCAGAACTTCGAAGGCCGGTTCACGCCGCGCGCCTCGGCGGTATATACCGTGGCGACCAATCACCACTTCCGCACCTCGTACCAGACCGGCTTCCGCAATCCTACACCCGGCGATCAGTACATCAAGCTGAATGCAGGTCCCATCACCATCCTCGGGGGCGTACCGGACAACAGCAAAGGCATGAATGTGTATGAAAACACATTCACCTCCACGTCGCTCGGTCCCTTCTTCGGCGCATTTGGTGCAGCCGTAGGTTCAGGCACCCCGCCACAACAAGCGGTGATGCAAACCAAAGACCTGCTGGTGAAATCGGATGTACCCTATATCAAACCCGAGCGCGTACAAACCTTCGAAATAGGCTACAAAGGATTGCTCAACAACAATCTCCTCGTCGACGCCAACTATTACTTCAGCAGCTACAACGACTTCATCCTGAACCAAGTGGTGATGCAACCCCTCAGCCATTCCGTATTAGGGCCAGATGGCAAGATCAATCCCGACGCTGCCATGGATCTGCTCAATGGCAACAGCCACCTGTATCAGCTCTACACAAACGCCAGCGAGCGCGTAACGTCGCAGGGCGCAACGGTGGGTTTCACCTACCTGCTTCCCCGCAACTATACCCTGGGGGCCAACGGTACCTGGGCTGACTTCAACTTGCGCAACGCCAATCCCAACGACATCCCGGCATTCAATACACCGAAATACAGAACTACCGTAACGTTTGGAAACACCGAGATCGCCAAGAACATCGGCTTCAACGTGGCCTGGCGCTGGCAAGACACCTTCGAGTGGACCAGCACCTTCAACCAATTGCGCCCCGGCACCATCAACGCCTACTCGATTGTAGACGCGCAGTTGAGCTACAAGATGTCGCCCATCAAATCCATCGTGAAGCTGGGCGCCAACAACGTGTTCAACAACCAGGTGTACCAGGCATACGGTTCGCCTTCTATCGGCGCGGTGTATTATGTGAGCATTGTGTTTGACCAACTCATGAAATAGGTTTTGGAATCCAGAGTGGAAAACGATCTTATGAAAACAGATATAGACTTGCCGGCAGCGTCGTTGCAGGCTACGGAAAATGTGAGTGTAGGCCTGTGGTTCACGTTTGGGATATGTTTGCTGAGCAACATATTCGGCGGCACCGTGTCCACGCTCATGTCCGTTTACCTGCCCGTGGTGGTGCGCGACTTGTTGGGCACCGTGGACGCGGCGCGTCTTAGCGAAGTGAGTGCCTACATCAATGCCCTCTATATTCTGGGCTGGGCCTTCGGGGGAGTCACCTGGGGGCTGATCAGCGATCGCATGGGAAGAGCGAAAGCCCTGGTGCTGGCCGTAGGTTTATACGGGGCCTTCACCATCGCCACGGGCTTTGCTTCTTCATGGGAAATGGTAGTGGCCTGCCGCTTGCTGGCAGGCTTTGGCGTAGGAGGGGTGCTGGTGATCTCCGCCACCTTGCTCTCGGAAGTCTGGCCGGAGCGCACACGTGCTATTGCCATTGGCATCCTTTCGATCGGTTTCCCGGTCGGTATATTTTCCGCAGGCCTGGTGAACTTTGTTGTTTCCGATTGGCGGCAAGGTTTCCTGATCGGTGCGTTGCCGGTAGGGCTGGCGTTGCTTTCGTTTTGGGTCGTGCAGGAATCGGAGAAATGGAAAGCGTCGCGTCTCAATCCCACGGGAGATGGCTTGTTTAAGAAGGCGCAACTTCACCAGGGTAACCTGGTGCGGGGCTCGCTCATCTTCGGGTCTATGCTCATCGGCTTGTGGGCTACCTTTTCATGGCTGCCTACCTGGGTGCAAAGCCTGTTGGTGGGAACCGACGGTCAATCACAACGGGGTCTGTCCATGATGCTGCTGGGCGCCGGTGGTCTTACCGGCGGATTCTTTTCCGGTTGGGTAGCGCGCGCGTTGGGTGTGCGCAAGGCGATGATGCTTTGCTTTGGCGGGTGCTTCATCCTGGCGATATTGCTGTTCAAGTTCAATACGTCATTCTCTCCGGTGATCTATGCCGAGATCGCTTGCCTCGCTTTGTTCTTTGGCATCAGCCAGGGATTGTTGTCGGCCTATGTGCCGCAGCTTTTCCCGTCAGACATTCGTGCTACGGCCACCGGCTTTTGCTTTAATATCGGTCGCATTGTTACGGCGGTTGCTGTGTTCTTCATCGGGGCGCTGGTCACTTCGCTGAATGGCTATGGCAATGCCATCCTTACTTTTTCGGTTGTATTTCTGATCGGATTGGTGACGTTGTCTTTGACAAAAGACGAATCGTCTGCTGATCCTAAACCTTAAACTTTAAAAATTATGGCACACATAAAAGTACCTGAAGGTGTACCCGGCATCCGGAGTCTGGTGATGTTCCGGCCGGAAACCGGCAAGCCCCTGTATGAACTGGCGCAAGTGCTGCTGCGCGATCCTTCGCCGCTCACCCCGGCCGAACGCGAGCTCATCGCCACCCACGTGTCGTCGCGCAACGACTGCATGTTTTGCATGAGCAGCCACGCTGCGGCGGCGCGCGAACTCTATGGTTCCGAAGGCGAAGTGGTGGATTGCGTTATCCAAAACGTGGCCACCGCGCCCGTCACCGAAAAGATGAAAGCCCTGTTGAACATCGCCGGCAAGGTGCAGATCAGTGGCAAGGCCGTCACGGCCGATGATGTGGCCGAGGCCCGCAAACACGGCGCCACCGACCGCGACATCCACGACACCGTGCTGATCGCCGCCGCCTTCTGCATGTTCAACCGCTACGTGGATGGGCTCGCCAGCTACACGCCCACGAACTTTGAAGACTATGTTCCCATGGGCAAGCGCATGGCCACCATGGGATATGTTTTACCACATCCACAACCTGCAAACTAAGATGCCACACATCACCCTGGATGCACAACTGCCCGGCATACGCGGCCCCATGGCCTTCCGCCCGGAGACCGCCAAACCACTGAACGAACTGGCAGAAGTATTGCTTCGCAGCGAAAACTCGTTGTCGCGCGGCGACCGCGAGCTGATCGCCACATACGTATCGTCATTGAACGACTGCTTCTTTTGCCAGAATGCTCACGGGGGCATCGCGCAACATTACCTGCAATGCGATATGGCCTTTATCGACAACGTCAAAAAAGATTATGAAGCCATGCCGCTGTCCGGCAAATTGAAATCGCTGCTGGCCATTGCGAGCAGCGTTCAAAAAGGAGGGAAGAACGTGACGCCACAGCAGGTCGAGAAAGCCCGTAGCCTGGGCGCGACCGATCGCGAAATACACGACACGGTACTGATCGCCGCCGCCTTTTGCATGTTCAACCGGTATGTTGATGGATTGGATACCTGGGCACCACAGGATCGCGAGATCTATGTGAAGCGCGGCCCCCAACGCGCCGCAGATGGTTATGTGAATTTCGACCTGTATAAATGATCTTATTTCCGCCTATGGGTTAGAGCGTGAAGTTTGACCGCTACGGCCCGGCGACGAAAAGGAAACACAAACCCTCTCTGTGTCTCCCCCCAAAGTCCCGGTGCCGTGCGGTTAATTTATTTTTCCTACTTTCACCAAAATTGTAGTAGGAAAAATGCCTTTCACGCCCGCACATCCGGCCCTTGTCCTTCCCCTTCTCCGTTGGCGTTACGTTTCGGCCACAGCGCTCGTCATCGGCAGCATGGCGCCCGACTTTGAGTACTTTTTCAAAATGAGCGTGAACGGCCACCACGGCCACACCTTCTGGGGAATCCTGTATTTCGACCTACCCGTTACGTTCCTGCTGGCCTGGCTCTTTCATGCTGTCGTAAAACGCAACGCCATCCATAACCTGCCGATTTCTCTTCAACGCAAATTTCAGGATACGCTCGCACTTGATTTCGTAACATACTTCAGATCGCACGCCACCATCTTTGTGACGTCGGCGCTGATAGGGATAGCCTCTCATCTTTTGTGGGACAACTTTACCCATAACTCCGGATTCTTTGTTCAGGAAATGGAGGTCTACCAAACGGTTCACGTCCACTACGATGGCGTGCGGTACCCGCTTTTCTATGCCCTGCAAAACATCAGCAGCGGCGTGGGACTGTTCATTGTGCTGGTGTATTTGCTGGCAAAAAAACCGACCTACAGCAGGATCACGAGACTGTACAATCCGCGGATTGACTATTGGGCACTGTTGGTCGTGATAACGTTGATCGTGGTAGCCTTGCGGTTTTGGATCAAGTCGTCCGACTATCACCTGGGCAATGCCGTGGTGACTACCATTTCCGGCTTCCTGGTGGCGTTGGTGTTGTGCGGATGGATTAACTTTAACAACAACAAAGCATCATCCTAAACCAACGAAACCGGTGGCGAAGCGAAAATCACAATGGGCGCAGGTAGGCAAACGCGAAGTGGAACTTTCCAACCTCGAGAAAGTCCTTTTCCCCGAAGACCACGTCGTGAAGGCGGAGATCATCGAATACTATCTCAAGATCGCTCCCACGTTGCTCAACTACGCCAACGGCCGCGCGCTCACCCTCATCCGCTATCCCGACGGTATTACGGGCGAAAGCTTCTACCAAAAGAACCGCCCCGAATGGGCGCCGCAGTGGATCGAGTTTGTGACGCTGGGAAAAGAAAAGAAAGACTATATCATTGCCACCGAGCCGGCGTTGCTGGTGTGGCTGGCCAACCTGGCCTCCTTGGAGCTCCACCAATTGCACAGTCGCAAGCCGAGTTATGATTTGCCCGACTACATGGTGTTTGACCTCGATCCGCCGGAAGGCTATTCCTTTCCGAAATTAATACCCATAGCGCTTTCGCTGAGAACGGTACTGGAGAGTTACGGCTACACGCCGTTTGTGAAAACCACGGGAGGGAAGGGGCTGCACATTTGTTGCCCCATCGAAGCCACGCACGACTTTCACACGGTGTTTGAAGCCGCACAGGACATCGCCAAACCCTTCGTGGAGAAGTATCCCAACGACGTCACCCTCCAGATCAAGAAAGACGCCCGGAAAGGCCGCGTGCTCGTCGATATCTTCCGAATCCGCTCCGGCCAAAGCATTGTGTCGGCTTATAGTTTGCGGGGTCGCAACGGCGCGCCGGTATCCATGCCGTTGACTTGGGATGAGTTGGAGCAGGTGAAAAGCCCGCTGGAATTCAACATCCACACCGCGGTGGAAAAAGTGATGCGCGATGGCGATGCCTGGCAAGGCTTCGATGCCTACGCCGTCCCCATCCACACCCACCGCCCCAAACCGACGGCCAAAAAGAAAAACATCAACCCGGCCGGAACGAAACACAAATCGCCCGAGCAACTGGAGACCTACACAAAAAAACGCGACTTCACCAAAACCCCCGAACCCGCAGGCGCCACGCCCGATGTGGTGGGGAGTAAATTCGTGGTGCACCGCCACCATGCCTCGCGATTGCACTATGACTTGCGGCTGGAGAAAGACGGCGTGCTCAAATCCTGGGCCGTGCCAAAGGGATTGCCGCCCTACCCGGGGGTGAAACGCCTGGCCGTGCAAACCGAAGACCATCCCCTGGAATACCTCACCTTCGACGGCGCCATCCCCAAAGGCCAATACGGCGCCGGCGACATGTGGATCTATGCGCTGGGCAAATACCAGATCACCAAAGACAAAAAAGACGGCTTCTATTTCCGGCTCAACAGCAAGGAGGTGAACGGCGAATACCGCATCCACAAAATGAAAGAAAAAGAGTGGCTGCTCGAGCGCGTAGACCAACCCCAGGTCGACTACCTCCATCAAGACATCGAACCCATGCTGGCCGACCAGGACGCCGTCGTGCCGAAAGGCGAGGGCTACCTTTATGAGATCAAGTGGGATGGCATCCGCGCCCTCGTCACGCTGGAAGACGGCCACATAAAGATCAAAACACGCAACCAACGCGACGTCACCGCGCAGTTCCCCGAACTTCAGATCGGCGAGAAAGCCTTTCGCGCCACCAACGCTTTATTCGACGCTGAGATCGTGTGCTTGGATCCCTCCGGCAAACCCATATTTAAGCGCGTGATCAACCGCCTCATGAGCACCGGCGAAACCAACATCCAGAAGCTGACCAAGTCCAACCCCGCTTTCTGCTACATCTTCGACTGCCTCTACCTCGATGGCCGGTCGCTGGTAAACGAACCCCTCATCCGCCGTAAAGAGTGGCTGGCCGACACCATCCGCCCCGAAACACCCTACCGCGTCAGCGAACACGTCGACGACGGCCCATCGCTCCTGGAAGCCGCCCGCGAACACAACCTGGAAGGCATCATGGCCAAGCGCGCCGACAGCAAATACATGCCCGGCCGCCGCACCGACCTCTGGCTGAAAGTAAAGATCCGTGAGTCCGCCGAAGCGGTCATCATCGGCTACACCCCTGGCAAAGGCAACCGCGGCCAAACCTTTGGCGCCCTCCACATCGCCGAGCGCATAGGCAAGGAGTTACACTACCGCGGCAAAGTCGGCACCGGGTTTGATGATGCCACGATGAAGGAGATTTCTGAGGTGCTGAAAAAGGTGGAGACAACCCCCAAGCCGGACGTCATTGGCAAATTGCTGGATGAAAAAATATCTACGTGGCTGGAGCCGGTTACGATAGTGGAAATAAGTTACTCTAAGCTTACGCCGGACAATATGTTCAGAGAGCCTGTGTTTATAAGGTTGCGACCGGATCTGTAACAAGGCGCCTCATTCCTTACAAAACTCCTTCTTCATCTTCTCCGTCACCGCCTGCCCCAAGGCTTCCGCCTTCTTCAAATCATCACACGCCTCGGTAAGTAATTTCAGCTTCTGCTTCGCGATCGCCCGGTTGTAATAAGCCGTAGCTGACTCAGCATTATAAAGTAGCACGATCGTGTAATCTTCAACAGCCTCCTTATACCGGCTCTGCTTAATAAGCACATTACCCCGATTCAACCAAGCCTTGTCAAATTTCTCGTCCAATTCAATAGCCTGGGTGTAATCGCTGAAAGCCCCTTTCAAATCATTAAGCCTTTCCTTCACGATACCACGGTTGGTCCAGATGCGGGGATCTTTGTCGTTTATGGTGAGGGCTTTGTCATAGTCGTCGAGGGCGCCTTTGTAGTAGCCGCCTTCCAGGCGTTGGTTGGCGCGTTCCAGGTAGGGGTAGAGCATGCTGGAGTCGCTTTCGATGGCGGCCTCCAGTTGGTCGCGCGAGGCGTCTTTTTTGCCTTCATTTCGCTTCAGGATGGCGATGTTGTGTAGTGCGACGGCGTGTTGTGGGTTGATCTTCAAGGCTTTTTGATAGTCGGCGAGGGCTGTGGAGTCTTTTAATCCCTCTTTGGCGATGCCGCGGTTCACGTAATAGTCGGCATCCTTGCTTTGAAGTTGAATGGCGGAGTCGATCCAGTGGATGGCGGTCTTGTAGTTTTTGAGTTTGGTTTCGGTCAGGCCGAGGTAGTTGTAGAGCGGGGCTTGCATGGGGCCTTGCATGGTCATTACCTGGTTCTTGCTTGTGGCCGACGCCGAAGTGTTGAAGTACACCGTGGTGGTTTCACCGGGGTGGAGGGTGAGCAGTTTGGTGAAGTCGTCTTTGGCTTGGGCATACAGTCCCAGGCGGAACAGCACCTGCGCGCGGCTGTAGAGGGCGTCGGCACGGTCAGGGTAGTGTTCCAGGTAAATGCTGTAGTCGGTGTTGGCGCCGGCCAGATCGTTCAATTGTTCGCGGGTGGCGGCGCGCAACAGGTAGGCGTCCATATTGCCTGGAGCTTCCTGCAGCGTTTTGTCGAAGAGCGGCAGCGCCTCAGCAAACTTTCCTGCGTCGTAGGCCGCGATCGCCTGCTCAAAACGTTGACGTGTCGTCGATTTCTTTTCCTGTGCCCAGGAATACGTTGAAAGGAATAGAATCGTTAGGGTCAGGAGCGCTCTCATGCCGGGAAATTTAACGAAATATTCTGCGGCAAAGTGTAAACTCTTTTTTGGAATTCATGTTTAACTACGTGTATGGCAGCTGCAAAAAAATCAACCCAAAAATCCGGAACCTCATCAGCTTCCGGCGCAACAGTTACATCGGAAAACAAGGGTAACACCCAAACCGGGGAACGCATTCGAACCGCCTATGTGGAATATGTTTTGACCCAGGGCCAGCGCCCTGCATCGGTCTACAAATTTTGCCTCGACCTGGGCATCAAAGAGGAAGCGTTCTACAGCCACTACGGCTCGTTCGACGGCCTCGAAAAGCAGATCTGGAAAGGCTTCATCGACAAAACCATCACCCGCCTGAGGGCAGACGAGACGTTTGCCGAATTCAGCACCCGCGAAAAGATCCTGGCCTTCTACTACACGCTGCTGGAAGAGTTGAAGAACAACCGCAGCTACGTGCTCTATCAATTGGAACATTCCCGCAAACTGGAACTCATACCGGACTATATTAAAGGCTTTAAAACCGAGTTCGAGACCTTCTTCGAAACCCTCCTCAATGAAGGCAAAGGCAACGGCGAAGTGGCCACCCGGCCTTTGCTCGACAAGCGCTACCCGCAACTTTTCTGGATGCACCAGGGCTTTATCCTCCTCTTCTGGAAGGAAGACGACAGCCCCGGCTTCGAAAAAACGGATGCCGCCGTGGAGAAATCTGTAAACCTGGCATTCGATCTCATCGGCAAGGGCGCAGTTGACTCGGCCATGGACTTTGCCAAGTTCCTATACCAGAACAAGAAGTGACATTACCCCTGATAACGTGAAAGAATTCGATCGCATACCCGTCACCAAAGTGCAACGGGCCTCAAAGTTCCTGTCTGCCGGGGCCAAGATCGGCACAAACTATCTCAAGCACTACGGCAAACAGCTCGTTACCGGCGAAACCGACCGCGACCAACTGCACGCCGACAATGCCAAAGACATCTACAACTCCCTCAGCGAACTGAAAGGTGGCGCCCTGAAAGTGGCCCAGATGCTGAGCATGGATAAAAACCTGTTGCCCACTGCCTACCAGCAAAAGTTTGCCATGGCGCAATACAGTGCGCCGCCGCTGTCGTATCCACTGGTCGTAAAAACATTCCAAAAATACTTCGGCAAGTCCCCCGACAAGATCTTCGAAACCTTCACCACCAAAGCGGTAAACGCCGCCTCCATGGGGCAGGTGCACCAGGCCACGCTGAAGGGCAAAAAGCTCGCCGTCAAGATCCAATATCCCGGCGTCGGCGACAGTGTGAAGTCGGACCTGGCCATGGTGAAGCCCATCGCGCTCACCATGTTCAAATTGAATCCGGTAGAATACAATGAGTTTATCCAGGAAGTGGAATCGCGCATGCTGGAGGAGACGGACTATACCCTTGAGTTAAAGCGGTCTATGGACCTGTCGGAGAAGAGTAAAGGCGTCAAAAACATTCTCTTCCCCACCTATTATCCCGAATATTCGTCGGCCCGGGTGCTCACCATGGACTGGCTGGAAGGCAAACCCCTCGGCCAGGCCCTCACGGAAGAGATTCCCCAGGAAGCCCGCAACACCCTGGGACAGGCCATGTGGGACTTCTACCATTTCCAGATGCACACCCTCCGCGCCGTCCACGCCGACCCGCACCCCGGCAACTTCATCATCACCCCGGACTACAAACTCGGCATCATCGATTTCGGCTGCGTGAAAGAGATCCCCGAAGATTTCTACAACATCTACTTCCAACTCCTCGACAGCAAAATATTAACAGACGCCGCTGTCCAGAAAAAGGTGTTCAGCGACCTGCGTTTCGTCTATCCTGAAGACACGCCAAAGGAGAAGGAATTCTTCACGGGCATTTTCGTGAAGCTGGTCGAGCTGCTCAGCCGCCCGTTCCGCTCCGAACAATTCGACTTTGCCGATAATGCCTATTTCGAGGAGCTCTTTTCTTTTGGAGAGAAGCTCTCCACGATGAAGGAATTGCGCGATTCAAAAAAGGCGAGGGGCGTGAGCGATGCGGTGTATATCAATCGCACCTACTTTGGATTGTATACCATTCTTCACGATCTGAAGGCCACGATTAAAACCGCTTACTAGAAACAACAGATAAAGAAAGACGCAAGCCCGTGCATATTTCGATGCACGGGCTTGCGTCTTTTATTTGCTCACCAGGGAGAATCTGCTGAGATCCTGGCAGATAATGATCTAAACCACAGGCTGGCTTACGGTCTGAAGTGCACCCTGTGCCTGCACCCGTTTCACCTCCGCCTTGATCACAAACACCGTGATCAAATACACCCCCGACACAAAAAGAGGTACCATCACAAACCTGGCGTCGGGAAAAGCATACCACAAGGCGGTAGCCCCCACGGTGCGCACAACGGCGTGGCCAAGGTACAGCCACCGTCCGTACACCCATCCGATCACTGGCCAATGAATGCCCATACCCACCCCGATAGCCAGCGGAACAAAAGAGAGGTTGGTCTGCGCTCCGGCAAACGCCAGGGGCCAAAACATCAGCATGGAAATGAAGGCCGGCAACAACAGGTCAGTCAAGGCCGACTTGTTCATGATGTCCGACTTCAACGGCTTGGCTAACAACAGGCCCAGGGGGAAGATCAGGCCCGACGTGAATGCGGCCACCGGAAACCACATCCGTGGCGACAGGTAGAGGCCGGCAATACCCAACGCAAGCCAGTAGAGAAAACCGGCGGCGGGCAGGGCCAGGCCGCCGTTGGCCTTGAGGAATGCGTTTCGTTTTTCCTGGCGAAGAAGTTCTTTCAGTTCCATGCGTTTTGTGGTTTAAGGTGAGAATGTTGGGGGTTATTTCAAGAAGCCATCTACGGTTTCAAAGAACCATGCCGGTTCGTCGTAGAAGATAAAGTGTTTTGCCGTATCGTTGATGGCCACCTTTGCATTTTTGATGTTAGACACTTGCGCCTGGTAGGCTGCCAGCGAGCCGTCGTGGGTGGCGCCATAATCCTTGTAGGCGCTCCATGCACCAAGCAAAAGCACAGGGCTTTGGATGGCGGCTACTTGCGGGCGGAGGTCGGTGGTGAACATCTCATACATCACTTCGGCTTGTGTGGCGGGGTCGGCCTTCGAGGCGATCTCGGCTACCTGTGCCACGCGATCGGAGCTGGAGATCATGCTGGCCAGGATGCGGAGTTGATTGCTCTTGATTTGTTCGGGGGTTTGTTTGGCCATGGCGGCTTTCATGTTCTCGGCCATGGGCTTCATGCTTTCACCGGTGGCGCCGGGCGATTGCAACACGCTCAGAAAGGGGAGGCCATCTACGGCGATCACTTTTTCAAACAGGTCCGGTGCGCTGGCGGCGGTCCAGAACGACAGGAACCCGCCCATGCTGTGGCCCATGATGACGGGCTTCTTCAATTTTTTTTCCTTCACATAAGCGACGAGGTCGTTCTTCACGTCTTCCATAAAATGGTCGCTCAGGGCAGGGGCATTGCCGCCAAAGCCGGCCAGTGTAACCACATGGCATTCATAGCGATCCTGGTAATGTGCTACAGTTTCCTTCCAGACTTCGCCGGTGCAATACAGTCCATGGATAAGGATCATGGGTTTCCCTTTGCCGGTAACGTTCACCGTGAAATGTGTCTGACCGTTGGCGATAAGGTTGGCCAGCAAGAAGGACAACAGCAGGCCAATGGCGGGGAGAGAGTAGATGCGTTTCATAATGTTGGTGTTTTGCGTTTTCATAAGCCAAAGGAACGGCCCCGATTCCGCCTCGTAAATTTTTATTGACTAACTGCTTCAAAGAACTGACGAACCTACGCTGCCCGGTATTTGCGCCCACCGGAGCCCTCCTTCGGGGCAGGCTCATCCCCCGAAAATGCCGTTGGCTACGGATGGTCAATGGATTGCAGCGTTTGGTCAACGGGATTATTGGGTTTGATCCGGGATGCTTTACTTTGGTGTCCAATAGTCTCCTGTCTCAGGGACTATGTTGCTTCAAAAAAATACCATGACAGCACCGCATCTATCCCTTTGGCAAAAGCTCTATCGCATCAAGGCACATCATGTGCTGCTTTGGGTCTTATATTTTATTTTCTGGGCCGCGGTCTATAAGCATCAGTACACCTCGATGCTCTTTCTGCTCTTCGTGATCTCCATGTATTTCATATTTAATGCAGGGACCTTCTATAGTGTGGTTTATTATCTGATACCCAAGTACTTTAACACCCATCGCTACGGGCTTTTCATCCTTACGTTCATTGCAACGATCCTGCTAATGTCCGTCGGTTTGGCGGTGACGCTCCACCTTATTTTCAAAGCACACGACAATCCCTATGCGGAGTTTTACGGTCCCATTTTCATGATGTCGCTCAGCTCCAACGGCACGGTACTGGCAGCGTTGGGGGCGGTCAAACTGTTCACCGACAAGGTGAAGGGCGAGCGCCACCTGCGTGCGGTGGAGCATCAAAGGCTGGAGTCGGAATTGCAATACCTGAAGGCGCAGGTGAACCCCCACTTCCTGTTCAATGCCATCAACAGCGTTTACTTCCTCATCAAAAAAGATCCCGACAAGGCTTCCGAAACCCTCATCAAGTTGTCGGACCTGCTGCGGTTCCAGTTGTATGATTGTTCCGATGAAAAGATCGCCATCGAAAAAGAGCTCGAGTATCTCCAGAACTACATCGCCCTCGAAAAGCTGCGAAAGGGCGACAAAATTAAAGTGGCCTACGCCCCCGAAGGTATCTTGTCGGGTTTCCAGATCGCACCCTTTCTCCTGATCCCTTTCCTGGAGAATGCTTTTAAGTTTGTATCCAACAGCAACGACAAGCTGAACGAGATCCGCTTTAAGCTTTCACGCACCGACGACCAACTGACGGCCGTCTTTTACAACACCCACGATGCCCAGCCGAAAGGCCCCGTGGGCGGCATCGGCCTGAAGAACGTGAAGCGCCGGTTGGAGCTCTTATATCCCAACCGCCACACGCTGCACATCGACGACACCCCTGGCACCTACACTGTAACCCTCACGTTAACCCTATGAGCACCAAGATCCAAACCATCATCGTCGAAGACGAGCCCCTGGCGCGCGAAGGGTTGCTTTCTTATGTCCGCGAGATCGACTTCCTGGATGTGAAGGCCGTCTGCGAAGACGCCCTGGAAGCCAACCGGGTGCTGGGTTCCATGCCGGTGGACCTCATGTTCCTCGATATTCAAATGCCTAAGATCACCGGCATAGAATTCCTTAAGTCCCTCAAGGAGCCGCCCATGGCCATCATGACCACAGCCTATCCCAACTTCGCATTGCAGGGCTATGAACTCGACGTAGTGGACTACCTGGTGAAACCCTTCCCGTTCGAGCGCTTCCTGAAATCGGTAAACAAAGCCCGCGACTTTTTTGACCTGAAACGGGGGAGCAAGGAAGGCCGGGGAGGGGAAGACTACTTCTTTGTGAAGGTGGACTACCGCTACGAAAAGATCCACTTCCAGGATGTCACCTTCGTTGAGGGCATGGAAAACTATGTCGTCATTCACACGCCGACCCAAACCTACATGACGTTGTTGCGTATGAAGAACATGGAGGAGATCCTCCAGTCGCCCGCATTTTTGCGGATCCACAAGTCGTATATCGTCGCCGTGAGGGCTATCTCGGCCATCGATGGCAACGAGGTGGTGGTGGGCAACAAGCGGCTGCCCATCAGCCGGGAGAAGAAGCAAGAGATCCTGGAGCGGCTAATTAAAAATTGAGTTAGAGTTTTTAAACTTTAACATTTTCAATAACTTAGCAGCACCTGATTCATTTTTTAATCTAACTACTTTGTTATGAGAGCAATCTGGAAAGGACACATCCAATTCTCCCTGGTCACCATTCCCGTACGCATCTACAACGCCATTGATACGGGTCAAACCATCAGCTTCAACCTGCTTTCCAAAGAAGGTCACAACCCCGTGAGCTATGAGAAAAAAGACAAGGTGACGGGCCAGACCCTGCGCCAGGAAGACATCGTGAAAGGCTACCAATACGAGACCGGCCAATATGTGATCATCGACAACGAGGACTTCGCCAAGGTGAAGCTCAAAAGCGAAAAGGTGATCGAGATCGAAGGCTTCGTAGATGCTTCCGAAGTTCACCCCACGTTATTTGAAACGCCTTACTATATCGGTCCCGACGGCGACATTGCCGCCAAGACCTATGGCCTGCTCAGCGAAACCCTGAAACAATCGGGCAAGATCGCCGTGGGCAAGGTCGTGCTCCGCGACCGCGAAACACCCCTGTTGCTGGCGCCCTTCGAAGGCGGTATTGTCATGTACCGGCTCCGTTATCCCAGCGAGGTACGCAGCATGCGCGAGGTACCCCAACTCCTGGAAGTGAAGGCCGACAAAGAGCAGCTCAAGCTGGCCAAGACCCTGGTGGACTCCATGACCACCAAGTTTGCCAACATCGAGATGAAAGACCACTACTACAGCGCGCTGATGAACATCATCGACGCTAAGATCGCCGGCAAGGAAGTGGTGATCGTAGAAGAGGAAGAGCCGAAGGTAGTCGACATCATGACCGCCCTCAAAGCCAGCATCGACGCCGCCAAGAAACCCATGGAGAAAGCCAAGGGAACAACGGCCGCCAAAGCCGAGAAAGCTTCCGAGAAGACCGCCGAAAAAACAAAGACCAAGAGCCGCAAAGCCAGCTGATATTCCGCGCGGCAGAACGTGCTCGCCGCCGTCGGTTGGATCCACAATCCGTCCGCTGAAATACGGCATCGGCATCCGCGAAAGCGTGAACATTGAGAAAAACCCACTACCTTTGCGGGAATGGCGAAGGTTGTAAAATTTCCACTCCCCACTCCTGAGAAATTCGGTCCCGTAAGGGTCGAAAAGAAGAAGGATGTGCCCACGGAAAATAAGGCGGGCCAGCTCAACCTTTTCACCGGCGCCAAGATCGTGCGCCTCCATCAACTCACCGAATTCGAAGAAGCCCTGATCACCGACAACCAGGGAGACAGCAACGGAGCCCGCAAGCTCTACCTCAAAGCCATCGAGGAAGGCGAAGCCCTGGCCGATGCCTATTGCAACCTGGGCATCATCGAATGGCAGGAGGGCAACACCACCAAGGCCATCGACAGCTTCACGTTGAGCCTCAAGAACGAACCGCGCCACTTTGAGGCCCACTATAACCTCGCCAACCTCTATGGCGAGATCGGCAACTTCCCGTTGGCCAAGGTGCACTACGAAGTGTCCATCGAGGTGGAGCCGACATTCCCCAACAGCTATTTCAACCTGGCCCTCACGTTGGCCATGAACAAAGAATTTGACGCGGCCGTGAAAGCCCTCTCCCAATACCGCCAGCTCACCTCCCCCGAAAACCACCAACAGGCCGACGACCTGATCCGCAAGTTCCAGGAAGCGCGCTAGCCCGTTTTTGATCGCTGCGCTTAAATCGAATACATCGTAATGATGAAGAGCACGAAGCGATAGGCTTCCAGTGCCAGGAACAATCCCACCACACCCAACATGGCCTTGATGACCAACCGCTTACCCTTCTGGTTGTAGAAGGTCTTGGCCGCCCGGAAAATGAAGTAGACGTTGGTGAAGATAAAGATGAGCGTCAGCGTGATGTCGTTGAGGTAGCTGCCCCAGGTGAAATGGCCCCAATGAAAAAGCTTGCTGAATACCAGGAACAGCAGCGACAACCCGATGGCATTCAAGGCCATGTTAAAGCTGGTGAGCTCCACGGCAAGGGCCACGTGGTCGGTGAAGTAACGGTTCTTTTTTTGGAAGATGGCGCTCAGCGGCAGGGAGGCCAGCAGCACGAAGATGACCACCAGCAGCTTGGCGAGGTTGGTGGTTTTGTCGTTGTAGATGAGCTCGAATCCTTGCTGGCTAAGTCCCTCATGAACAATCTTTTGAGCCACCATGCGCCGGGCGAGGTTGCTGTGGGGCAGCACGTTCAATTGGGTGTACAGCGAGGCGTTGAACATCTGCAGCACCGGGAAAAAGAAATACACCAGGTTCAGGATGAAGAACATCTGCAGGGGCTTCATATACATCACGCGGCGGCCGTCGACATACTCACGGGAAAGGAACCCGGGGTTGCCCAGGGTAAGACGCAGCGACTTCAGGAATTTGTTGTCCACAATGGTGGTGGAGATCAGCACCGTGGCCAGGAATTCAAGCTTGCGGTCTTTGGGCTCGATCACTTTCTCGCCACAAATATTGCAGTAGGTGCCGTGGAAGGAATGACCACAGCTTTTGCAGACGTGTGGCACAAGAATGGGCTCTTGAGAAGTATTCATTCGAAGGCGAAAGTACTTGAAAAATCGGTAATGAAAACCGGGCGATCTATCCAATCGCCTTCAGTACCCTCATCGCGCGTGAACGGATCGCGGGGGATGCATAGGGAAGTTGGTCCTCGATGATGATCTTCAGTTCCGTTCCGAGTTCGGGTTGTACTTCCACAATGCGCTGCAACACAGTGAGGGAGAAGGCCTTCACGGCAATGGGTTCGCGCTTGCTTTGGAGGTATTGAAAACACAGGTCGGCCACCCGCCCGTGAATCCGCTCGGGCAGCTCGATATACTGTAACAGGCGCAGGGTGTTTCGCTTCACGGCATGGTGGATCCCGGGTTTGTTCAGAAAATCCAATAGACGCTTTAAATGGGGCTTTACGAGCTCAGGATGGCGCTCTACGCAGTAGCTAAGGGGCCAGGCAGCCCTTTGAGTAACTCTATAAGGGCCAGCAAGATAAACTTCAACTAAAACTTTAAATCGGGCCTGATTTTGACCCACATAATCAACAATTTTGGTCATTTGAGCTTTAGAATGCTCTTTCAACAGGGCTTTGGTCAAATCCATTCGAAGGGTTATTTGATCGGTTATCGGAACAAAAGCCGTGTGGTCATGTGGCCGTAAACGGATTTAAATTCCTTGACCTACTTTCACACCACGGAATCAAAACAGAAGGCGGTATGGAATTATTCAGTGTGTTCTTCTCAATCGTAGCCGTGCAAATCGGCCTCTGCATTTTCTGCTTCGTCAAGAAACGTTCCCATGTCGGCATGCGCCGTCACTCAGAGGTTAGCCTTAGCCGCTAACTGAAAGGCCACAAAAAACGACAGGATCGCGACCACAAAGCCGAACATAAAAATGCTGTACGCAATCCGCAAAAAGCGGTACTTTCTACCCAGCACTTTCCCCAGGTAGTAAATGTCCTTGATCAGACTGCCATATAAATAGTCTGCGTCCTTCATCATCTCCTTCATGCTCCACTCGTATTCCTCGATGCCCATGGCATGAAAGTTTCCAAAGAATAACAAATTGGTCTTCTTGTTCTTGATGTCCTCGCGTGTAAATTTTCCCGACGATACATTGGGCCGGCTGGCCAAAATGGAAAATACCATGGTGGCCAGACACACCGTGATGAGGATGATCGTGGGAATGGTCAGGTAGGGATTCTCCTCCAGCTTCCGCACCAGCACCGACACCACCAACGAAATGATGATGGAATTGATCGTGATGAGGATGTTGGCCTTGTTGTCCACCATCTGGCTCAGCATGATATGGTTGTGCGACGTGGTCCGGAACATGGTCTCGATCCCCCGGTCGGGCTTCAGCGTTTTCGCCTTTTCGAGCTTGGCCTGTAGCGAGACCACCTCTTCTTCCAGCTTGCGGTATTTCTTCTCGCTGATGCCGTCGCCGTTCAGAAGCTTCTTCAGATGCTTCATGTTCTTCTTCTTTCCTTCTTCCAAAATAGTTTGCCCATAAGGGGTTTGATAGTGATGTTGTTTCATGAAGTCGAGGGTGGTTTGCACCCAATCTTTTTCGGAGAGCTCGCGGATCCCGAGCAGCTTCCACTCTTCACGCAGTTGGTTGCTTTTGATCTCAAACGATTTGTTGGAGAGGTGAAACAAGTCCGCATCACACAGCACCTTGCCGATCAGGGTGAGGGGCTGTTGAGGAACTTTGGTAGCCGCGATGGCTTCCACCACATCGCGGATCTTTTGTTGAGAAGCTCCCAGGCCGGCCATCCACTCGGACGCCATTTTCATGGACGCTTCTTCGTGATTTTGAAATCCATTCCGGTAGCCCACGTCGTGAAGCCAGGCGGCCACGATGAGCGACTCCATTTCGTCCGCGTTCAACTGACTGTGTTTGCCAATGGTCGTGGCCGCTTCCACCACATCCCGGGTATGTTCCAGGTTGTGGAAACTGTGCCGTTCAAAAGCCTTGTCGTTGAAGATCTCCTCTGCCAGCGTTTGCGCTTGTTTAATGAGTGCCGAATCCATAAACGTTAAAAGCTAAAGGTAGAAAATATTTCATCTTCGCTGATCCGGACCATCCCGCGGATGAAACAAAGTTTTTAGCTTCGTGCTCAGGATATTCCCGGAACGGCAGAAGGCGACCGGCAACCCCCACATTCAACTGACGTGCCTGCATGATAAGAGCGATACCCTTTCTTCTTTGTGTACTCCTTTCAGCCTCCATCCAAGGCCAGACCCCAGCCACCGACGTGGCCTATACCCTCTACCTCGTGGGCGATGCCGGCGAACCCGACATCGTGAACCAACCCCTGGGCAAGGTGCTGCGCCGCCAGGTGGAACAGACCGGCCCGAATGCCACGCTCCTGTACCTGGGCGACAACATCTATCCCAAGGGCATGCCTCCGGAAGGCGCCCAAAGCCGCGCCGCAGCAGAGCTAACCCTGAGAACCCAAGCGGGCTGGATCGAGGGCCTTGGCGTGCGCGGCATTTTTGTGCCGGGCAATCACGACTGGCAAAGAGGCCGGAAGAACGGCCAGGCCATGCTGATGAACCAGCAACAATTCATTGACTCCCTGAACGACAAGAACATCACCCTGCTGCCGCGCGACGGCTGCCCCGGCCCGGTAGAGATCCCCCTGCCCGGCAACGCCGTGCTGGTCATCCTCGACACGCAATGGTTCCTTCATCCCTGGGACAAACCCCGCGGCGATGAAAGTCCGTGCGACGTGAAAAATGGGGCGGAAGCCTGGGTGGCGATCAACGATATTTTCGCCCGCAATGCCGGCAAGCGCGTGATCGTGGCGGCCCATCACCCCCTCATCACCCACGGCGAACACGGCGGCGTCTTCACCTGGAAAGATCACCTGTTCCCACTCACCGCGGTGAAACACAACTTGTACATACCGATGCCGGTGATCGGCTCGATCTATCCGCTCTATCGCAAATGGTTTGGCGATGTGCAGGACACGTCGCACCCGCTGTATAAGGAGGTGAGTACCCTGATTCAAAACATCATGCTGCAATACCCCGGCAGTGTCTACGCCGCGGGACACGAGCATGCCCTTCAATACCTGGTGCGCGACAGCCTGCACATGATCGGCAGCGGCTCGGGATCGAAGACCACTTACGTGAAAATGAAAAAGTACTCGCGTTATGCCGGTTCGGTCCAGGGGTTTGTAAAGCTGTTGATAAAGACGGATGGCTCGGCCGTTACCGAATACTGGCAAGTGGACGATGCGTTTCCCGAAGGCAAAGAAGTTTACCGCGATGTGCTTCCTGCTTTGCAGCGATTGAAGCCCCAGCCTCCCGTGCAGGAGATCTCCTTTAAAGACAAGGTGGTGAAAATAGAGGGCAGCAAACAATACACCGCAGGCAAGCGGCACGAAGCCTTGCTTGGCGCCAACTACCGGGCGGCCTGGGCGCAGCCGATTGACGTGCCCGTCTTTGATATCGGTTCCGAGCAAGGTGGGTTGAAAGTCGTTCAAAAAGGAGGGGGCATGCAGACCTTGTCGCTCCGGTTGCAGGACTCTACCGGTCGCGAGTTCGTGCTCCGCTCGGTGGAAAAATATCCCGAGAACGCCGTGCCCGAAATGCTCCGCAAAACCTTCGCCCAGGACCTGGTGCAGGACCAGATCTCGGCCTCCCATCCCTACGCCGCCGTGGTGGTTCCGGGTCTCGCACAAGCCGCGGGGATCTATCACACCAACCCCCGCGTTGTCTACATTCCCGACGATCCGCGCCTGGGGATCTACCGGAAAACCTTCGCCAACACCTTAGCGCTCTTTGAAGAACGACCGGCTGGGGATTGGTCTGACAAGGACTTCTTTGGTAATTCAAAGAACATTATTAATACAAGTAAAGTATTAGAGCGCCTCGAAAAAGACAACGACAACCAGGTGGACCAGCAGTTTGTGCTCCGCTCCAGGGTGTTCGACATGTGGATCGGCGACTGGGACCGGCACGACGACCAGTGGCGTTGGGCCACCTTCAAGTCCAAAAAAGGAGAGACCTACCGCCCCGTGCCCCGCGACCGCGACCAGGCCTTTTTCGTGAACGAGGGATTTATCCCGAAGATCTGGAGCCGCAAGTGGGCGCTCCCCAAATTTGAAGGTTTCAACGATGCCATCCGCTGGCCTTCGGGGCTATCCTTCAACGCCCGTTATTTCGATCGGACCTTCCTCACCGAACCATCCGAAGAAGACTGGATCAAGGCCGCCAAAGAACTCCAGGCAAACATGACGGACGACAAGATCGAACAAGCCATTAAAGCATGGCCTCCCGAGATCTATGCGCTCAACGGCGAGGCGGTGATCCGTAAATTGAAAGCCCGCCGGGCGCACATGGTCGAGTATGCCGTGTCGCACTACAAATTTTTAGCGAAGGCGGTCGACGTGGTGGGGTCAGATAAGGATGAACATTTTGAAGTGACGCGGTTGCCCGAAGGCAATGTGCAGGTGAAGGTGTTCAAGGTCGGCAAGGATGGTGAGCAGGGTAAAAAGCTGTATGACCGCCTCTTCCTGAGATCCGAAACGAAAGAGATCCGCCTCTGCGGAAAGGGAGGCGAAGACAAGTTTGATATCGAGGGAAGCACCGCCCACAGCATCCTGGTGCGGGTGATTGGAGGAGATGGAAAGGACTCGCTCGTGGACAACTCCCACGTCCGTGGTCTGGCGCGCAAGACCTTGTATTACGATCAAAAGAAAAGCAATACGCTGGTCTCAGACGGCGAAGCGGGCGATCGGACAAGTACTGATCCAATGGTGAACCTATATGATCGTAAAGTTTTCAAATACAACACATTGGCCCCCCTGGTAACGGGCAACGTAAACCCTGACGACGGCCTCTTTATTGGCGGCGGTTTTCTCTATCAGACCCAGGGTTTCCGCAAGGGACTCTTCAAGGCCCGGCACGTGGCCTTGTTCAGCATGGCCCCGAGAACAAGCTCGTTCAACCTGTCCTACCGCGGCGACTTCACGGACGTGATCGGCAAGTTTGGGTTGGAGATCAATGCCGACATCAAGCAACCCAACTATGTGAACAACTTCTTCGGCTGGGGCAACGAAAGCGTCTTCGATCAGAACATCGACCAGAAGCCGGGTCACGAGTCGCTGCCGTCGGCGGTGCAATATTACCGGTATCGTTTTGAGGAATGGCGCCTGGATGCCTACATCACCCGCAAGGTGGGGAACTGGGGACTGATCCAGGTGGGCCCGGCCATTCAGCGGGTGGAGGTGGAGGACCCCGGAACCAAAGACCGCTATATCAAGACCTATGCAGAGACGTTGCCGTACAAGCTTTTTGAAGGACACAACACCTACACCGGCACCACCTGGCGTTTCACCATCGACAAACGGGATCACCCTGTGTTCACTACCCGGGGCGTTGTGTTCACGGTGGCGGGGCGCAACATGGCCGGGGTGGAAAACCGGGCGGCCGATTTTTCGTCGTATGATGGTTCAGTATCTTTCTATCATTCCTTCCGCTTCCCGTCGCGCATCGTTTTCGCGGCGCGTGTGGGAGGAGGGGCCAACACAGGGCGGTATGAATTTTACCAGGCACAGATCCTCAGCGGTCGCACCGAGGTGAGAGGTTACCGGAAGACCCGCTTTTATGGTGAACAGAAATTGTATACCAACCTGGAAATGCGGATCAAACTGCTCAGCCTGAAGACGTATCTTTTCCCTGCCAGCCTGGGCATCCTCGGTTTCCACGACATTGGCCGGATCTGGTATAAGGACGCCAACGGAGTCGACCCCACGGCCCCCGACGGTTCTTCGAACGTGTGGCACAAGAGCTGGGGTGGTGGCGTCTGGTTCACGCCGTTCAACCTCGCCATTTTGTCGCTGGAAGCCGCCCATTCGTCGGAAGGTACGCTCAGCTATATCCGCCTGGGCTATTTGTTTTGACGCCGCTCGGGATTATCCCTATCTTTACAAACTTCAAGTACCCCTCTCGGCTTAAACTGAATGTGTATGTCATCGCGGACGATCAGGAGAAAGGTTATGTGGCTCGGGGTAGGGTTGCTTTGTATTTGCAGGGCAGCCTGGGGTGGACCGGGCGATCCTGCGCCTGCAAAGTTTATTGAGAATAAAAACCAGTGGCCGGCCGGCGTTCAGTTCTCGGCCAAAATTCCCGGGGGCAACATGGTGTTGCAGCCCGGTAAATTCAGCTATCGTTTTTTGGATCAAGGCAAGCTGCAGAAGCTTCATGAGCAAACGCATCACCACCAGGAAAACGGCCCGTCTTCACAGAAAGAAGAACGCATCCAGGGGCATGTGGTAGACGTCACTTTTGGCGGGGCCAACCGGGCTTCTCAGCCGCTTCCTTTTGGACAATCGTCAACGTATTATAACTACTTTTTAGGGGACGACAGTACCCGGTGGGCGTCGGGGGCGCATGCCTATTCGGGCGTGTTGTATCCTTCCTTTTATCCGGGTATCGATCTGAAAGTATACGGTCTGGGTCAGCATGTGAAATATGATCTAACGGTAGCACCCTATGCCGACCCTTCGGCGATCAACATGACCTATGAAGGCATGGACGCCTTGTTGCTGGACAAAGGCAACCTCTATGCAAAAACCTCCCTGGCCGACATCATCGAGCAGCGGCCCGTAGCCTATCAGTTTATTGATGGCCAGCGCACGGCCGTCGTGTGCGAATTTCACCTGGAAGGAAATACCTTGTCATTCTGTTTCCCGAAAGGATATGATCCGTGTTATGAACTCGTCATCGATCCGCTCCTGATCTTCTCCACCTACTCGGGCTCCACGGCCGACAACTGGGGCAG
The DNA here is from genome assembly GCF_003589925.1 of Chryseolinea soli. Lineage (NCBI taxonomy): Bacteria > Pseudomonadati > Bacteroidota > Cytophagia > Cytophagales > Fulvivirgaceae > Chryseolinea > Chryseolinea soli. Next base: position 5,391,526 of record NZ_CP032382.1, read on the forward strand.
CACCGCTACGCCGGGCGAGCACGGAACGCTCTATTCATCGGGGGTGACTAACCACGATCTCGGAGGTTTCTTTCCGGTCACGGCCGGCGCCTTTCAAACCACTTTTGGCGGCAACTATGACGTGGCGCTTCTCAAATACGATTCTACGGGCGCTCAACTGTTATACGCTTCATACCTTGGCGGCAGTGACGTGGAGAGTCCGCACAGTCTCGTGATGAACTCCAGCCATGACCTTATCATTCTCGGCACCACGGGCTCCTCAAATTTTCCCACTACAGCGACAGCCTATGACAAGCACTTTGAAGGAGGGCCATTTGCTTCCAATGTTGTGGTGTACCAAGGGGGTACCGATATTTTTCTGGCGCGGGTGGCCAGCGATGGAAAGAAACTCCTGGCGTCCACTTTCCTGGGCGGTGTGGACAACGATGGACTGAACCCCAGGATAGGGCCCCTGACAAAAAATTATGGTGACGAGCTCCGGGGTGACGTCATCACCGATGCACAAGACAATATCTACATCAGTTCGGTGACCGCCTCTTCGGATTTCCCCATGGAGAACAGTATCGACCCATCCTTTAATGGTGGGGTTACGGATGCTATTCTTCTAAAGATCGACAAAGATCTTTCTGATATTCAATGGTCCACCTATCTTGGCGGTACGGGATACGACGCCTCGCATACCTTGAAGTTCGACAAGAGTGGTGACATCTACATTGCAGGCGGCACCACCAGCACCGATTTCCCCGTCACGGCCGGTGTGTATCAGACGGCATTGGCGGGTGATGCCGATGGTTGGATCGCCAAGGTGGGGCAGGCGGGCGATGCGATCAAAGCTGCAACGTTTACCGGCACCACCGGTTTTGACCAGGTCTATTTTTTGGACCTGAACGAAGACGACGAAGTGTTTGTCTATGGGCAGACCGACGGCCAGTTTCCCGTCACCCCGGGAGTATACAACAACCCCCACAGCGGGCAATTCATCCAGAAGCTGGACCCCACCTTGACGCAACGGATGTTCTCTACAGTGTTCGGGTCAGGTCGTGGTATTCCCGACATTTCCCCGACGGCCTTTTTGGTGAACGAGTGTAACAATATCTACGTGTCGGGTTGGGGCGGATTGATCAATGAAGGGCAAGGTTACTGGAATAGCGATACCTATGGCATGCCTGTGAGCGCCGATGCTTACCAACGCACCACGTCGGGCTCCGACTTCTATTTCATGGTGCTCACCGACGACGCTTCCAGATTCTTGTATGGCACCTACCTGGGCGGCAGTCAGTCGCGGACCCACGTCGATGGGGGCACGAGTCGTTTCGACAAAGGCGGCATTGTGTATCACGCCGTGTGTTCAGGCTGCGAGGCCTACAATGCCAGTGGCCGGTCTACTTCAGATTTCCCAACCACAGCCAATGCGTGGTCGCGACGAAACCGCAGTGAGAACTGCAACAACGCCGCCTTCAAGTTCGACCTCTCTTCTCTGAAGGCCCGCATTCAAACCAACTCCGTAGCGCTCGACCATCCCGGTCTGAACACGATCTGCATCCCAGAGAAGATTGTCTTCCAAAACCTGAGCACCGGTGGCGAGACCTACGAATGGGACCTGGGCGACGGCACTTACATCACCAAGCAAGACACCTCCCTGATCGTGCATCAATACCTGAACACCGGCCAATACACCGTCTGGCTGAAAGCGATCGACAAGGGAACCTGCAAAGTAAAAGACTCCACCAGCACCAAGGTGTTCGTCAACATTGCCCAGGCCAAAGTGCAGGATGACGATGCGCTCTGCCTGGGGTCGACCTACACCCTGAAGGCCAGCGGCGGCGCAACCTATGCCTGGACCAGCAGGGATGGCACGTTCAGTTCCGGTGCGGCCACGCCTAGTGTTAGTCCACAGGACACCACCATCTATTACATCACCATTGTCGAGGCCAACGGGTGTATTCATAAGGACACGGTGCAGCTCGATGTGATCCCCGTGATCCTGCCGGAATTTGAGATCGACCGGTCGGCCGAATGTTTTAACCGGCCCATCATCACCGTGCGAAGCACAACGGACAGCCTATGGCAAGGCGACCGCTTGTTCTTTGACTTTGGCGACGGCACCACGGCCGATACCGAGGAGGCCCAACACGAATATGCGAAAGACGGTTTGTATAACGTGAAGCTGGTCGGCGTCCGCGAGTTTTGCGTGACCGAAAAAGTGATGCCCATGCCCGTGTTCCGCTTGCTCATCCCCAACATCATCACTCCCGGAAAAGCGGACAATACCAACGATGTGTTCACCATTCAATACGGCGATCAAAAAGGCGCCACCCCCGCGGACTACGGATTCAAGACATCGGTAGTGATCTATAACCGGTGGGGAAAGAAAGTGTATGAGTCGCCGGATTATCAGTATGACTGGGAAGGAGAGGGGTTAGCGGCCGGCGTGTATTTTTATGAAGTCACCGTGAGCGATCATGCGGCGTGTAAGAGTTGGATCCAGTTGGTGAAGTAAGGAGCGATGCTTACGCCGGGGGCTTTGTTTGCTTGTTCTTTCGGAACGTACCGTCGATCATGTCGGCTTCATAGAGCAGCGCTTTGATCTTGTTATCATCGACTTCTTTCAATGTTTTGAAGTACATGCAGTATACCTGTTTCCGGTTCTCGGCCAGCAGGAGCCCGTCTGGATTGGCCATGAGGTTGCCCTGACAGAAGCCCAGGGTAACGCCCTTTTCCAGGTAGGACTCTTTTTTCTTTCCCCATGAGATCGAGGGAGGCCAGATGAAACAGATCAGGCGGTTTTGGCTGTAGAAGGGAACACCATACACCAGTTTTTCGGTGGCAAAAGGAAGGCACTCCAGCACCAGGTAGCGCAGGCGTTTCACGAGGACCTGTTCGCGGCGGGGGAGGTCTGGGAGAATTTCGTCAACGGTCTTTTTGGTGCTCAGCATGTACTTAAAAATACAACCCTGGAACGAAAAAACCTGCCTTCCTACCGTGTAATACAGTATTTGAGCCCTCGATTAAAACAAATGTGCCTATCCCCGCAAAATAAAATTATCTTGCGCCAAAATTATAACTATGCGGTTACGGCTGATCGGGGTGTTTCTGGGTTTTTGTGTAGCTTCTTTTGCGCAATCCGGTAAAAATCAGGGATATGTATACACAGTGGACATCACCAAAGTGGTGAAAGACAAAGTGCACGTGGAACTCGTCGCGCCGCCCATCTCCACCAACGAGATCATTTTCTACCTCCCCAAGATCGTGCCCGGCACCTACGACATTGCCGACTATGGCCGCTACGTCTCCGAGTTCACGGCTGTGGACAAAAAAGGAAAGAAACTTGAAGTGGAAAAGATCGACGACAACTCGTGGAAAATCAAAGGTGCCACCCGCCTGCACAAGATCGGCTATTGGGTAGACGACACGATCGACACGCCCATGAAAGGTCCCGAGATCTTTCAACCGGCCGGCACCAACATCGAAGAGGGCAAGAACTTCATCATAAACTCCGGCGGCTACTACGGCTATTTCGACGGCATGAAGAACATGCCGTTCCAATTCAACATCATCCGCCCCAAAGATTTCTATGGCACCACGGGCCTCATCGCCCAGCAAACCGGCAAGCCCCTGAGCATCCTGAAACTGGAGAAGGGTGGCAATGAAAAAGACAAGCTGGTCGATGTTTATAAAACCACGGACTATGACCAGTTGGTGGACTCGCCCGTCATGTACAACAAGCCCGACACGGCGGTGATTCACGTAGCCAACGCCGAAGTGCTGGTGGGGGCCTATTCGCCCACGGGCAAGATCAACGCCAAACAGATCGCGGCCAGCATCCGCGAAGTACTGATGGCGCAAAAAGAATTTCTCGGTGGCAAACTGCCCGTCGATAAGTATGCCTTCATTTTCTATTTCACCGACAAGCCCCTTTATAGCTACGGCGCACTGGAGCATTCTTACTCGTCGACGTACTACATGCCGGAGATGACCATCGACCAGATCAACCAGCAACTGCGTGATTTTGCAGCGCATGAATTCTTTCACATCATCACGCCGCTGGGCATTCACTCCGAAGAGATCGGACATTTTGATTTCAATCATCCTAAAATGTCGCAACACTTGTGGATGTATGAAGGTGTGACCGAATATTTTGCCGGTCTCGTGCAGCTTAAATACGACCTGATCGACCTGGGCCAATACCTGGAAGTGCTGTATGAGAAAATGGTCACAGCCGATCCGTTTAAAAACGATGTGCCGTTCACTGAAATCAGTAAGTACACCCTGGACAAGTATAACGATCAATATTATAACGTTTACCAGAAGGGGCCGCTCATCGGCCTCTGTCTCGACGTGAAGCTGCGCAAGCTTTCGAATGGAAAATACGGTTTGCAAAACCTGATGCTGGATTTGTCGAAGAAGTTTGGTAAGGACAAAGCCTTTGAGGACGATCAACTGTTCGACGAGATCACCCGCATGACCTATCCCGAGATCGGCACGTTCTTCGACCGCTATGTGAAGGGCGCGGAGAAACTTCCCATAAAAGAAACTTTGCAAGATATCGGCATCCTCTATGCGGAAGAAGCATCCTACTACACCGTAAGCCTCGGCATCGACGACGATGTGATCGGAGTAGAGGAAGTGGAAGGCAAGCAAAGATTGAAGATCATCAGCACCGACCACATGAACGCCGTGGCCAAAGCATTGGGCTTCCAGAAAGAAGACATCCTCATCAAGATGAACGGCGAAGTGATGCCCGAGGTGGGCCCTGATTTTGAGCCGTTCCTGAAAACACAATTCGCCAACCTGGGCGAGGGCAAGACCCTGGCCTATACCGTGTGGCGCAAAGATGAAAAGGGAAAATTCAAAACTGTGGAGCTGTCCACACCCAACGCCCGCATCGAAATCACGCGTCGCCACATCATGGAGATCGACCCGGATGCTACGCCCGAACAACTGGCATTGCGCGATGCATGGATGAAGCCGTGAACGCAACGTTGAACGCTACCCGCCGTTAAAGGAGGAAACGAAAGTTCATGGCGTACAAAAACAAGGTCATCACCAATCCTTACACGGGGCAGGCATTTAAATTTCTTCAAACGGCAAAAGACACCGGCGGCGAATTGCTGGAAATGGAGACCACCTACCGCGGTCATTCCAAAGAACCCGTGGCACACTATCATCCCTCGCAAGACGAAGATTTCAAAGTGCTGCAAGGTGAAGTGACCGTGCGCCTCGACGGCGCCCTGAGAACGTTGAGAACCGGCGACACGCTCCACATTCCCCGCGGCATGGTGCACGCCATGTGGAACCGTTCCGACCGAGAAGCGGTGGTGAACTGGCAGGTGCGGCCCGCGCTGGATACCGAAAATTTATTCGAAGTCACTACCGGCCTGGCCATGGATGGCAAGACCAAAGCCGACGGCATGCCCGGCATTCTGCAAGTGGCGCTGACTATAAAAAAATATCATCACGTGTTTCGCATGGCAAAGCCTTCCTTCGCGGTGCAGAAGATCGTGTTCGCATTGTTGTCGCCGATCGCGTATGTACTGGGCTATCGGGCAACCTATTCCAAGTATATCGATTAAAATTCAATCCGCCCATAGCGCGTGTTCTCGTCGCGCTCCTGATTTTGTGGGGAAGTAAAACGCCGTCGTGCGGGGTTGTCGCTTCATACAGGCTGCGAATCGCTTTAAAGCTCGCCGAAGTTACTTTGGAAGTGGGCCAGGACTTGGGTATTTTAGGGGACTCCTAGGCTTAGCCCATAAGCATTTTCCGATGAAACCCGAAAAAACGATTTTCCTGGCGGATGACGATGCGGACGATCGCCTTCTCTTTGAGGAGGCCCTCCGGGAGATCTCTGGCGAGACACAACTCACCATGGCCCAGGACGGACAACAATTGATGACGATCCTGGAGAATGCGCTTCTTCCCGACGTGATCTTCCTCGATTTGAACATGCCCCGCAAAAATGGGATGGAGTGTTTGCAGGAGCTGAAACAATCGCCCAAACTTAAGCATATTCCCATTGTTATTTTCTCGACTTCAACCCAACCGGAAATGATCGACAAGGTATACGAAGGCGGTGCGCACTACTACATTTCCAAACCCAGGAACTTCGGTGTACTGAAAAATATCATCCACCAAATACTGAATACGAACTGGCACGCATTTCCGCAGCCCTCTAAGGAGAAATTCATCATCCAACCCCGGCAGCGATGATCATGGAGAGCCCGCATAGCACGGAACAATTCCTTTCGGGAGGCGGCGAGCTGGGGGAATGCATACGGGCCATCGACTGGAGCCAGACGCCCATCGGACCTCCCTCCGGATGGCCACAAAGCTTGCGCACCACGCTGAGCATTTTACTCTCCTCGCGGTTTCCCATGTTTCTTTGGTGGGGACCAGAGCTCATCCAATTCTACAACGATGCATACCGGCCCAGCCTGGGGACCAACGGGAAACATCCGCATGCTGTTGGGCAACGCGGAGTGGAATGCTGGCCGGAAGTTTGGGACACCATCGGCCCGCTCATCGAAAGGGTGATGGAGAATGGCGAGTCGTTTTATTTTGAAGATCAACTGATCCCCATCTATCGCAATGGCGGTCTGGAGGACGTGTATTGGACGTTCAGCTACAGTCCCGTTCGCGGTGAATCCGGAACGGTGGAAGGCGTGCTGGTGGTTTGCAACGAGACCACTGGAAAGGTGCTGAACCTCGAGCAGGCGGAAGAAACCGGCCGGCAACTGAAAAGCCTCATTGCCGAGGCACCCATTTCTACCGCCGTGTTTAGTGGCCCTCAGTTCATCATCGAGTTGGCAAACGACGAGTCCCTGAAATTGTGGGGTAAAGACCGCCGCGTGATGGGCAAGCCCCTGCTGGAGGCCATACCCGAACTGAAAGGCCAACCTTTCCTGGACCTGATGATCGACGTGTACAAAACCGGCAAGACGTATGAAGGCCGGGAATCGGTGGCCCGTTTGGAACGCGATGGAAGTATCCGCGATGTGTATGTAAATTTTATTTTCAAGACCCTGCGGGACGCGAGCGGCAAGACCAATGCCATCCTCGCCATGGGCTATGACGTAACCGAACAGGTGGCGGCACGGCAGCAAGTTTCCGACGCCGCCGAACGCCTCACGCTGGCCACGGAAGGCACACGGATGGCCACCTGGGACCTCGACCTCAAGACTTCCGACATCATCCATTCGCCGCGCCTGGCCCGCATCTTCGGTCACCCGGAAAGCATGCATCTCAGTTTCCTGGCCATGCGCCAGGCCGTGCACCCGCGCGACTTGCGTGTGGTGGAAAAAGCATTCGACAACGCACTGAAGAAGGGAACCTACTATTACGAAGCCCGGGTCATTCACCCTGACCAGTCAGTGCACTGGATCCAGACCCGCGGCAAAGTATTTTATAGCGACGACCACGTTCCCCTGCGTATGCTGGGCACAATGATCGACATCACCGAACGCAAACGCGCCGAACGCGTCATCGAAGAAAGCGAAAAGAAGTTCAGGACCCTGGCCGACTCCATGCCTCAATTCATCTGGACCGCCGACAAGACCGGTAACCTGAACTATTTCAGCCGGTCGGTATACCAATACACCGGCATCACCGACCCCAAGCAGCTTGCCGAAAGCTGGTGGAAGACCATACACCCCGAAGACCGCAAGGCAACCCTGAAAGCCTGGCAGGAAGCGCTGACCACAGGAACCGATTTCTTGTTCGAACACCGCTTCCGTCATCACGAGGACACCTATCGCTGGCAGTTGAGCCGCGCCGTGCCCCAACGCGATGTGTCTGGAAAAATTGAGATGTGGGTGGGCACCAGCACCGACATACACGACCGCAAGCTCTTCACCGACGAGTTGGAGAACAAGGTGTTGCAACGCACCAACGAACTGAACCTGCTCAATCAAAACTTGTTGAAAAGCAACGACGAACTGGCGCAGTTTGCCTACGTGGCCAGTCACGACTTGCAAGAACCCCTGCGAAAGATTCAGACCTTCGCCGGCCGCATCCTGGACGTGGAGTCAAAAAATCTTTCGGACCGGGGTAAAGATTATTTTCAGCGCATGCAATCGGCCTCGGTGCGCATGCAGCAGCTCATTGTGGACTTGCTGTCTTTCTCGCGGGCCAACACCAACGAAAAATATTTTGAGGTGACCGACCTCAACTACATCCTGCAAATTGTGAAGGAGCAGTTGAAGGACACCATCGATCAAAAACAAGCCGTGATCTTGTCGAGCACGTTGCCGGTGTTGAACATCATCAGCTTCCAGTTCGAGCAGTTGTTCACCAACCTCATCGCCAACGCCCTGAAGTTTTCAAAGACGGATGTGCCTCCGCTCATCGCCATCCACGCCGACAAGGTGGGGCGTGATCACGTTCATCACAAGGATGCAGAAGACATCCTCTATCACCGGATCGTGATCACCGACAATGGTATCGGCTTCGAACCGCAGTTCAACGAGCGTATCTTCCAGGTGTTCCAACGGCTCCATGGCAAAGACGAATATCCCGGCACCGGCATCGGATTGGCCATCTGTAAAAAAATTATCGAGAACCACCAGGGCTTCATCGAAGCCTCCGGACAATTGAACAAGGGCGCGGTATTCACCGTCTATGTTCCTGCCAGGAACTGATCTTATTATTTTATAAACCGATGGCTACTTCGTATCGAGGCGAATGAATTTCCCTTCGCTGATCTTGCCATCCTTCACGGTATACAGCGTGAAACCCGACGGCAATTTTATTGTGCCTTCCTCCGAAGGGCCGACGATGGCCGCGGTTTGCTCATAACGCGTGGGCTGCCCGTACGACTCGAATGTGAATACCTGGCGAAAATGAAAATGACCCGCCAGCGAAAGCGGGTAGGGGCGTTGACTTAGGATGGTCACCAACTCCTGTGCGTTAGAGACCACGTGGCGATAGTGAAGGGTGCCATGCTGCCGCTCCAACGACCGGCCCGGCCCGGTTTCCTCAAAATTAGAGAGACTCAACCCGCCCGAGAAGAACGGCATGTGCGCAAAGGTGACCACCGGTTGGGTGGGAGGGATCGCGGCCAGATCGTTTTTCAGCCAGACTACCTGCGTGGAATCCACGTGGCCGTAATACCACAAGTCTTCATAGTCGATATCATCCAAGGCAACAAAGTGAATGCCGCCGTAGTTGAAGCTATAGTAGTTGGGGCCGAAATAGTGATGAAACATTTTTTTGCCGTACAAGGGATTATTTTTTCCCACCAGCGACAAATGGCGTTCGATCCCAAAGTTGTCGTGGTTGCCGGCAGCGCTCCACACGGGCATGGAGAATTTATGGGTCTCGCTCAGGTAAAGATCATACAATGCGGTCACTTCTTTTTCGGGGACTCTCAACGCATCGCGAATGAGATCGCCCGTGACCAAAACAAAAGCCGGTTTCAGGGAGTCGGCCATCGCGCGCAACCGTTGGGTGCGGGGAAGACTGGTTTCGCTGATGTGGGTGTCCGAAGCATGCAGGAATGTGAAGGACGTCACCGCCGGAGTTTTGACGAGCGCGAAATTCAACTCACCCCCGGCTTCGGGGGCCCTTTGCCAATAGGTTGGCACAGCTTTATAGCCGTCGGGTAAACTGATCATGATCAAACCATAGCCTTTCACATCGTTGATCGCATAGCGCCCATTGCCATCCGTTTGCACGACTTGTACCTGGTCCGACACGACCACGCCCCGAAGGCCGGCTTCATCCTTATCCTTCTGGCCGTTGTTGTTTTTATCGGCAAACACAAATCCCGTCACGGCCGTGGCGTGAAGGGCGGGGGAAAGCGTAATGAATAGCAGGAATAGAAAGGGTCTCATACATTTTGTTTTAATAAATGAAGATGGTGATTATGCGGGATATTAGCAATCGGCCAACGACAAGCGCATGGACCGTCTCGATACGTAATGAAAAGGTAATTTCGATTTCTGTTTTGAATTGGCTACCTTCATCACCCAGTTTATGAGCAAAGCCGAAACCAAAGACCTGTCGAAATTTCTGAAACCATTTCCTAGCGAGATCCAGGAAACGGTTTGGTTTCTACGGGATTTTGTGTGGGATCTTTACCCTCAAACCAACGAACTCATCTACGACAATTACAATGCCGTGGCGTTCGGTTGGTCGCCCACGGATCGGGTAGGGCACACGTTTTGTTCCATCGCCGTTGGGCGCACCAGCATGAATGTTCACTTCGGGTTCTATTGGGGCTCCGAAATTGCCGACCCCGAAAAGCGCTTGCTGGGTGAAGGCAATCAATACCGTTATATCCTGGTGAAAGATCCGGCAGAATTTCCAAAGGCTTATATCAAAAAGCTGATGGAGGATGCCTATGCCAATTCACTCGCCAAGGTAAAAGACAAAAAACAAATCGTCGAGGGACTGACCATCACCAAGTCCATCTCTGCAAAGAAAAGAACAACCAAAGCCAAGGCCGTTAAAAAGCCTGCGAAAAAGAAAGCGCCGGCAAAAAAGAAAAAGTAAATTGTGATGATGAAGTTCGGCCTGGCGTCGGCAAGGCGATAGCCACACTGGTCACCCACAAGATTTGCGTTAGACATTATTCAGAGTTTCCACTCTTGTGGTGATATTTTAAAAAAATGAAAGATGAAGGATGTGTCAATGAAGTGATAGACCACTGCGAAGTAACCTCGAAGGTCAACCTTCGACGAATACGGCTTGCCGAATAGGCTAAAAACAAAACACGACATGTTGTAAAATTTTAAAAATCAAATAAATCCTCAAACCAATCCATGAAAATTAAAATCCTCTTACTCTGGGTGCTCATTGTGGGCGCCGTGCAGGCTCGCGGCCAAAGTACTGCGAGACAAACGATCCGCACATTGCCAAACGGCAAGCATTATTGGGAATATCTTCCACCAACCTATTCCGCGACCGGACAAAAGATCCCTGTGGTGATCTTTCTGCACGGCCTGCTGGAACGGGGCGACACGGAGGCCGACATGAGCAAAATCATAAACGTGAATAACACTCCGCCCAACTATGTGGAGGATGGTCACGATTTTCAATTTGTATTGATCTCCCCCCAACTGCCGTCGAACCAAGGGGGCTGGAATAATAAAAATCACATCAACCCCGTAGTGGACTATGTTTTGCAAAACTACAACGTAGATCCCGACCAGCTTTATCTCACGGGGTTGAGCCTCGGTGGCGGTGGCGTGTGGGGCTATGCGCAAGACCCGGTATATGGTCAGAAGGTCAGGGGTATCGCGCCCGTGTGTGGTCATCAAAACGATAAGACCAAAGCGTGTAACATCGCCAACAACGGCATCCGCGTTTGGGCGTTTCACGGCGAGGACGATACTACCGTGAGCGTATCCAAAACCATCAACATGGTAGACGCCATCAACGCCTGCATCCCGGCGCCCAATCCCCTGGCCATCAAAACCATTTATCCAGGCGTCAATCACAACGCATGGGATAATGCCTACCGGATAGACAATGCCCTCCACAATCCAAACGTGTATGATTGGATGATGCAAACCTTCAACAAGCCTGCGGCCAACGCGGGTGTCGACCGGAGCATCACCCTTCCCAAGGACAGTGTAATACTCATGGGTAGCGGCACATCTCCCAGCAGCACCATCACCGGTTACGCATGGCAACAAGTATCGGGACCTACCTGCACGCTAAGCGGAACCACAACCAGCACCCTTTCGGTATCGGGCATGACGCAAGGTACATATGTGTTCAGCCTCGCGGTGACAGACGCTGCCAGCAACGTATCGCCGCCCGACCAGGTGACCATTACGGTCTTAGGAACCAACGTGCCCCCCGTGGCGAATGCCGGCGGCGATGTAACCATCACCCTTTCTCAATCGCCCGCAACCTTCAACGGCTCCGGCTCGGACAGCGATGGATTGATCGCCACCTACTTATGGACAAAACAAAGCGGCGGTACGTGCACCTTATCGGGAGCCAACACGGCGACGCTTTCCGTGAGCAATCTTTCGACAGGTACGTATACATTCAGGCTTACCGTCACGGATAACAACAGTGCCACCGCCTTCGACGATGTTAACCTCGTTGTCAATCCCGACCCGATTGGCGCGGCAACCAGTTGGAATGCCTATGACATTGTGATGCAGTCAACCCAGGCGCATCAGGGTTTGGTGAACAGTACAGACAACAGCGTACAGGCCACCGTTTCTTTTTTTCAGTCCACGAACGACGGCGGCGTCAAGAAGAGTGCGCTGCTGAGTACTTACAATGCAGGAGCCCACCCCAACGCTAACAGCTTTGTCGCCACCTACTGGGCCCTTGGATCCGGCAATGTCTATCCTTACGCCGGCAAGAGCACGGTGGGAAGAGGAAGCGAGACGGGCGAAGGCAATGTCCCTTCACCTACCGGTGTGTTCGATCTGCAACTACACCCACCGAACTCCGCCAAACTCATTGTGTCGGCATTTGTCGTTCCGGTAGCAGGCGAATACACGCTCAGTAACCTGGCGGTGAGAAGAGTCTCTTCGGCCACGGGAACAACGCGGCTAAAAGTATTTGACAGCGACCAATTGCCGGTTGCCGATCTTCAGGCGACCAACAACCAGGACTGGGTACAAAACACCAATACGCTTGCGCTGGGAACCCTGAGCGTGGGTGACAGCATTTACTTTGCGGTTGACCGGGAAGGAAACTACGCCTCCGATTTCACCGAAGTCATGTGGACCGTCAACCGGCTCGTCCCCAATACCCCTCCCGTTGCGAATGCCGGCACGGACGTCGCGATCACGCTCCCCCAAGACAGCGTCACCTTATCCGGATCGGGAATGGATAGCGACGGTACCATCGCCGCATACGCATGGACACAACAAAGTGGTCCTTTGGCAACGATCTCCGGAGCCGGCACGCAAAACGCCAAGCTCAGCCAACTTTCCGAAGGAGAGTATGTGTTCCGCCTCACCGTAACCGACGATGACGGCGCCACAGCTTTCGACGAGGTGACCGTTGTGGTGAATGCTCCCGTGGAGATCAGTTGGAATTCTTATGACATCGTCATGCAATCCACGCAGGCGCAACAAGGCAAGGTGAATAGCACCGATAACAGCACGCAGGCCACGATAGCGTTCTTTCAGTCGACCAACGACGGCGGTGTCCGGAAAAACGCGCTGCTCCCTACTTACAATTCCGGTGCGCACCCGAATGTCAATAGCTTTGTCGCCACCTATTGGGCGAACGCATCGGGCAACACGTATCCGTATGCTGGCAAGAGTACGGTGGGCAGAGGCAGTGAGACCGGCGAAGGCAATGTGCCTTCACCCACCGGTGTTTTCGACCTGCAATTGCATCCACCAAATTCACTCAAGCTGATCGTGGCGGCGTTTGTCGTCCCCGCAGACGGCGAATATGCCGTCAGCAGCGCAGCGGTGAGGAGAGTGTCATCCGCTGCCGGCACTGCGCGGCTCAAAGTTTTTAACAACCTCCAATCCGTCATCCTGAATCTCCAGGCCACCAACAACCAGGACTGGGTGCAAAGCCCGACCCCGCTGTCGCTGGGCGTTTTAGCCGTTGGCGACAGCATTTACTTCGCGGTTGACCGCGATGGGAACTATGCCTCCGATTTCACCGAAGTAGCCTGGACAGTCACCATGACCCCGCCTTCGAGCCAAGCGCGCATGGCCCCCAGGCAGACCGTGGCGGAGACCACGCCAAAGCAACCTTCGGTCCCGGACGAAACGCCGATCGGTTTCTATCCCAACCCGGTTAAGAATGTGATCTCTTTTCAAGGCGTTACCGCCGAAACCCAGGTCACCTTTTATAATTCCATGGGCGCCCTGTTGCAACAAACCAAAATAGATCAAGCCCACAATACGCTTGACATGAATTCGGCAACTTTCTCACCTGGCATGTACATCATGATCCTGAAAAATCCCGGCGCGCAGAAACATTTCAAGTTTTTGATCGAGCGTTGAGCTAAGATCAGGTGTAATAAAAAGAAGAGAGCATTGTGCTCTCTTTTTTTTTGTTTCATGGCGTACCGGTCTCAATACTCCAATTGCGTAGCTGTTTTACGGATAGATAAAAAAAGCCGCCCCAAAGGGCGGCTCTCCAACTACAGCCATCGGTAAGAAAAATTATGCGTGCACCTTGATCTGTGGCGCGCCCATGAGGATCTCTTCCGAAGCGGAAGATGAAAACTTTTCGAAATTTTTCAGGAACGATTCGGCCAGGTAATTTGCCTTTTGGTCGTAGGCGTCCTTATCGGTCCAGGTATTGCGCGGATCCAGGAGCTCGGAAGGGACCTGCGGGCAACTTACCGGGAAGGCTACGCCAAAGACATCGTGCGTTTTATAGTCGACCGTATGCAACGCGCCATTCAGCGCGGCCGTGATGAGGGCGCGGGTGACTTTCAAGCTCATGCGCTTGCCAACGCCATAGGCACCACCGGACCAACCGGTATTCACCAGCCACACCGTTACACCGGCTTCCTGCATCTTGGTGCTCAACATGCCGGCATACACTGTGGGGTGCAGGGGCATAAACGGCGCACCAAAGCAGGCCGAGAACGTCATGGTAGGTTCGGTCACACCTTCTTCGGTTCCCGCCACCTTAGCGGTGTACCCGGAGATGAAGTGGAACGCGGCCTGGCCTGGGGTGAGCTTTGAAATAGGGGGGAGCACACCGTAGGCATCGCAGGTAAGGAAGAAAATGTTCTTCGGGTTCAGCCCCAACGAGGGCATTGCGATATTAGGGATGTGATGGATGGGATAACTCACGCGGGTGTTTTCGGTCTTCGAGCAGTTCGTATAATCCACGTCGGTGGTACCCGGCTTGAAGCAAATGTTTTCCAGCAGCGCACCGGGGCGAATGGCGTGGAAGATCTCCGGTTCGCGTTCTTCGTCCAGGTCGATGGTCTTGGCATAACAGCCACCTTCGAAATTGAAGATCACGTTATCCGGCGTCCAGCCATGCTCGTCGTCGCCGATGAGTTTGCGATCGGGGTCGGCCGACAACGTGGTCTTGCCCGTGCCCGACAGCCCAAAGAAAATAGCGGTGTCGCCGCTCTTGCCAGTGTTGGCAGAGCAGTGCATGGACAACACATTTTTCTGATGGGGAAGAATAAAGTTCAACGCGGTGAACACACCCTTCTTGATCTCGCCCGTGTAGCCGGAGCCGCCAATGAGGATGATCTTGCGTTTGAAGTCGATGATAGAAAAGTTGTGCTGGCGCGTGCCGTCGGTGGCGGGATCGGCATGGAAGCCGGGCGCATTCAGGACGTGCCATTCGGCGGAGAACGTCTTCAGCTCGCGTTCCCAGGGCCGCAGAAACATATTATGGACAAACAGATTAGACCACGCGTATTCGGTGATCACCCGCAGGTTCATGCGATAGCGCGGATCGGCGCACGCATAAACATCGCGCACATAAAACTCCTTGCCATTGAAGTAGGAGATCATCTTGGCGTAGAGCCGGTCGAAATTGGCTGGCGAGAAAGGGATGTTGAAGTTGTTCCACCACAC
Source organism: Chryseolinea soli (assembly GCF_003589925.1). Lineage (NCBI taxonomy): Bacteria > Pseudomonadati > Bacteroidota > Cytophagia > Cytophagales > Fulvivirgaceae > Chryseolinea > Chryseolinea soli. The sequence goes on from NZ_CP032382.1 coordinate 5,407,008, forward strand.
CGCGTCGGTGGTCAGTTCGTCTTTGACGGTGAACTTGTCTTTGGGGGACCTGCCGGTAAATTCACCGGTGTTTACAGTGACGGCGCCGTTGCTGGCGAGAGCAACCTGGCCTTCGTTCAGCGCACGGGCGGCGAGTTGTTCGGGAGGTAAATTCCAGTGCGCCTTCCCCTCCTCAATGCCGAGGTCTTCGACCGAGGCATCGGCCGGTTTTATTCCGAGTTCTTGCATGATAAATGGGTTAATGAGTTGCTCAAAGATACCTCAATTTTATACCATTTCAATCGTTTGCATTAGTAATTTTGTTACATTTGCCCGCCTTCAGGGATACTTGCGAAAATGGATTTATCGGCCTACTTTGACACCCGATTTGGAGGAAGAGGCGTGCCACTTAAAAAGATTTTTTAAAAGGCCCCTTTTGCAAAATTTTGATTGGAATTTTTACCAAAAACCTAACCGCAATTAATGGCGTTTTCACAACGACTTCACGAGATCCGTACCGGCTTTTCCTCCAACTTCTGGATCGCAAACACCCTCGAACTTTTCGAACGCATGGCTTTTTATGGTGCCAAAGCCGTGCTCGTCGTTTTTCTTGCTGAACGAGTCGGCCTGAACGAAGAGGCGGGAACCTTGGCAGGTATCTTCTCCGGTCTCATTTTTTCGCTCCCCATTGTTGCCGGCGTATTGGTAGATCGCTATGGGTTCAAGAAAACCCTGATGGCTTGCTTCTTTATTTTTTGTATTGGATACTTTCTCATCGGCCTGGCCGGCATGCAGTACGGAGAATCCATCGTGAACGTCGTCGGCAAAAAAGCCTACGCGCTATCGGTGTTGATCCTCACGGCCGTTGGCGGCTCGCTCATCAAGCCGTGTATTGTCGGCACCGTTGCGAAAACCACAAAACCCGAGGCGAAAGCGTTGGGTTTTTCTGTTTATTATACCATGGCGAATATCGGCGGCGCCATTGGGCCTATCGTTGCCTTGTATGTTCGGGAAGATTGGGGCATTGAATATGTATTGATCATGTCGTCGTTCACTTCATTCTTGCTTTTTCTTGGCGCCTGGTTTTTTTATCGCGAGCCTGTGGATCACAGCAACGAAGTAGTGGAGAAGCGCACCTTGGGTAAAGTATTTGCGGACATGCTGTTGGTCTTTGCCAACTTCAGATTCATGATCTTCCTGGTCATCTTTTCCGGGATCTGGATCATGTTCTGGCAGATTTTCTATCTCATCCCTTTTTATGCACGCACAGTGTTGGACTTTAAGGCGTTCGAATGGTTCGAAACCGTAGACGCGGCAGGCATCATTCTCCTAACGGTACCGATGGCTGCGCTCGTAAAAGAATGGAAGCCAATCACCGCCATGACGCTCGGTTTTATCTTCGCCAGCTTCGCCTGGATATTGATCGGCACTGTTCCCACCGTGTGGGCTACGGTAGCCGGCATCGCGCTATACGCCCTGGGAGAAGCCACACAAGCACCACGCTTTTATGAATACGTGAGCAACCTTGCGCCTAGGGGACAAACCGGCACCTACATGGGCTTTGCCTTCCTGCCTGTAGCCATAGGATCATTTTCAGCAGGAGCCGTTTCCGATTGGCTGCGCTTGAACTACCTGGATACGAATCCCGCATTGATGTGGTACATCGTCGCCGGCATTGGCTTCACATCAACCACGTTGATGATCCTCTACAATTTGTACCTGGCGCCCAAGCCCCAGGAATCCTGACACCGACTCATTAACCTAAACTTCCCATGGAAGAAAATAAATCGTTCAAACCTTATGTACCTCCCGAAGCCAACGTGGCCGAGTTCACCATTAAGTCGGTGGTGTTCGGCTCGCTCTTCGGCATTCTCTTTGGATCGTCCACGGTGTACCTGGCCCTGAAAGCCGGTCTCACGGTAACGGCCTCCATACCCATCGCCGTGATCGCCATCACGCTGGGGCGGAAATTTTTAAAGACAACTATTCTCGAAAACAATATCATTCAAACCACGGGTTCGGCAGGGGAGTCCATTGCTGCGGGCGTGGTGTTCACATTGCCCGGCTTTTTGTTTCTCTCACCGGGACCCGACGGGAATAGCGTGGGCGATGCCTATTTCAATTACCTCATCATTCTTATCCTGGCCGCCTTTGGTGGTATGTTGGGTACACTCATGATGATCCCACTTCGGCGTTCGCTCATCGTAAAAGAACACGGGGTATTGCCCTACCCGGAAGGAACGGCTTGCGCTTCGGTGTTGCAGGCTGGTGAGAAGGGTGGCGTATTCGCGCAAACGGCGTTCTATGGCATGGCCGTAGCGATGGTGTATGCGTTGATGCAAAAAGTATTTCACGTCATTTCCGAGCTGCCTACATACATCACAACACAGGCCAACAAATACTGGCCCTCGGCCGCCACGCGCGGTGAGATCACGCCCGAATACCTTGGCGTTGGCTACATCATCGGACCCCGCATTTCGGGTATCCTGGTGGCAGGCTCTGTTTTGGCATGGTGGGCCATGATCCCGTTGCTGGCCACATTGGTATCTCCGGATACCATAGCCCTGCAGTTGGTAAAGCTCGGCTATCTGGCGAACATCAACACCGCCGGTGGAGTAGGGGCCTGGGACCCGCAAACCCACACCTTTGCCAATTATGCCGACGCGATCTATCGTGCCTATATCCGCCAGATCGGAGCCGGCGCAGTGGCTTCCGGTGGGTTCATCACGCTGGTCAAAACCATTCCCACCATTGTCAGCTCCTTCCGTGAAAGCATCGGTTCAATGAAAGACAAGGGCGGCGAAAGCAGCATCCTGCGTACGGACCGTGACCTGTCGTTCAAGGTGGTGATCATCGGCAGTATTGCATTGGTATTGCTCACCACCTTCCTGCCCATTATTCCCGGCGACAACTTTGTTCAGAAATTTCTGATCGGCATCCTGGTCATCGTCTTCGGCTTTTTCTTCGTGACTGTGTCCAGCCGTATCGTTGGATTGGTGGGCACCAGCAATAATCCTATTTCGGGCATGACCATCGCCACACTGATGGGTACCTGTCTTATATTCACAAGTGTGGGTTGGTCCGGTAAATTCTATGAGCCGTTGGCCCTGGTCGTGGGCGGCATGATCTGCATCGCGGCTGCCAACGCCGGTGGAACATCACAGGATTTGAAAACGGGTTATATCGTAGGCGCTACACCGAAATATCAACAGCTCGCTTTGTTCATCGGGGCCATTGTTTCGTCCGTCGCCATCGGTTTGGTGGTGAAGATCCTGGATACACCCACACCGGCGATGCTCGCGCAAGGATTAACGCACGCGATCGGCAGCGATACCTATCCGGCTCCCCAAGCCACGCTAATGGCTACACTCGCAAAAGGCATCTTATCGTTCAATCTCGATTGGCAGTTTGTGATGGTGGGCGTGTTCATTTCCGTCACGATGGAATTGTGCGGCATCAAAGCCTTGGCGTTTGCCATCGGGTTATACTTACCTCTATCCACCACGTTGCCCATCTTTGCCGGTGGCGCTCTGAAGGGCTATGTCGACTGGCGTGCCGAACGCAAAGGTGAAAAGAAAGAAGACGATGAACTGGGGAAAGGAAGCTTGTTCGCTACGGGGCTTATTGCAGGCGGTGCACTCACCGGCGTGATCGTGGCCATCCTCGCCGTATTGGTGCCGAACATTGGCGTCATGAGCCTGGAACACGACCTGGTCGGAATCCTGGGTCATGGTGGCTATATGCTCATGGGCACAGTGTTCTTTGTAGCCATGATGGTGATGTTATATCGCCTCGCCACGAAGAAATAGCACAACGGCATTATAAAAAAATTGCTATCCTGGAAGCTTCTACAACGAAGGCCTTCCAGGATAGCAATTTTAGTTTTAAGGCTGACCGCTATTCTTTAAAGGAAAGCACAGCAGCAGGATAATATCCGTTGGGATCTTTCACAGCGGGCAACGTCAACGAAACGCCGTCCGTGGTTTTCGTCCAGGATAAGCTACGCCCCGTGCTGATTACTTTCAGCTTGGTTCCTTTTTTTGGTTGATGGCCTTTCCAGGAAATGGTTGTAGGGGAGGCAGGAGGGGTTTTAAAACAGATCAGCGCATACATGGTGCCGTCCTTGCCCCGTGTAAAAAACGTATCGCCATCGCGGAAATGCTCGACACTGCGGGTGCCATAGATCCCCTCACCATTCACCTTCAGCCAGTCGCCGATCTCTTTCAAACGTTGAACTTCCGAGTCACCGATCGTTCCATCCGGTCGCGGGCCAACGCCCAGCAACAGGCTGCCGCCTTTCGCCACCACTTCAATCAGGTTGTGGACCACCGTCGCTGCCGATTTGTATTGGTCGTTCGGCACAAAGCCCCAGGCACCTCCCAAGGTAATGCAGCTTTCCCACGGGGTCTCCTGGCGGTTGGCAGGAATGCTTTGTTCCGGGGTCTGATAATTTTCATAAGGGCCATGCACCGTGCGATCTACGATGAGCAGGCCGGGTTGTTTCTCGCGGGCCATCGTTGCAATGGCGGGCATATCGATGTCCTGGCTCCAGGCGGGGATGGCGGCACCCCACGCGCGTACTTCATCGTTCACGGTCTCAAGCGGTCTCACCCAGCCGCCGTCAAGCCACAGGATGTCGATCTTGTTGTAGTCGGTCATCAGCTCGCCGATCTGTGCTTTGGTGTAGGACTTGAATTTGTTCCAACGCCAGGGATTGGTGCGGATGTCGTAATTGTTGTTGCGATCAGGAGTGGCATAGCGGGGCCACCAGTAATATTCCGTGTGCCAGTCCGGCTTGGAGAAATAGGCACCGATCATGAAATTTTGTTTCCGGAAAGCATCAAACACTTCCTTGGCCACGTTGGCCTTGGGATGATCGGCAAATGGCCCGGCCGTTATTTTGAAGTCCGTCTGGTGCGTGTCGAACATGCAAAAGCCGTCGTGGTGTTTGGTGGTGAAGACCAGGTAGCGCATTCCTGCCGCCTTAGCTGCTGTAGCCCATTGATCGGGGTTGAATTGACGGGGATTGAATTTATCCTTCATCCCCCAATACCATGTCTTAAAGCCATCGTACGTCATGGTGCTGTCGCGGTTTATCCACGGCTCCGAACACAGTCCCCACGACTCAATGATGCCCGGCACGGCATAGAGCCCCCAGTGAATGATGACGCCGAACTTGAGGTCGCGCCAGGCTTCGAGTTTCTTTTTTACCAGCGAGTCGGTAGGCCATTCATATTCCTTCGATTGCTGATGGATGTTGCCCTGGCCGATCACCGGGCAGGCAGCGAAGGTCAACAGTACAATGATGATAGGGAGCTTGCGAAAATTGATCATGGGTTTAGGAGAATTAAAAAGTAAAGGTAATAAAAAGGCTGACCCGTTTTTGGATCAGCCTTGGGGGTTGTGGGGATTGGTCTTTGTAAAGGAAAGACCTGGCGAGCTGCCACTGCCGACTTTACCTCATCCACGGCAGATGGCAGCCCTCAGGTCCATTTATGAACGTTATGACTACCCAAGTATAGCGCGCATCACTGCAACGAATTTGCAGTCGCTAAAATATTTTTAAATAGGTAACTTTTTTCGACGTAAAAAATGGATCAAGAGGAAGATCAGCAATCGAATGCAGGCCAATCAAAGCATGGAAAGTAATTCGATACGATGCAGCACCTGCCCCGAAGTCTTGCTGACGAGGAGCGTATGTTTCCAGGGCGCCTTGATGCATTCGTATGCCTCAACGTTATGGTTAAGCGCTTGCCAAAAGAAATCAGCGTACTGCGATTCGACGGAGGAGAGATGGGCATATTCGTATTGCAAGGCAGCGGTCGCAACGGGACGGCACAGCGTATCGGCGATCTTGGCGTGCTTCGAAAAAGGAAGCCCTGCAATCGTGTTCAAAGCGACTTGCCGACTGGCTGGATAGACGAAATAACTGGCCGAACGGCCATCGATATATTGGACTTTGACGCCCGTCACATCCGACAACCCGAGGGCCGTCATGGCCTTTTGCGGAAGACTGTCGTGGAGCGAAACGGCCAGGGCTATGGGCAGTCTCCCGGCGTCTGCAGAGCCGTCGCCAAGGTTGGCGGGTTTCTCGCAGGCGAGAAAACAAAAGAGGAGAAATCCCTGAAAGAGCAGGCAGGCCCTCATAGAAGACTTTTGGCCGCGTGATGATCGATCACTTTTTTCAAGGCTTCCAGCGCTTTGGTTTCCGACTGGTCAACTTTGCCATCGGCCTGCACGATCTCATAAAGATCGGCATACATATCGTTGCTCACCGTAGCCCCAGGATCACCGCTAAAATGGCGGAACGATGTTTCGATCACCCCGCCCAGGGACGAACGATCCAACGCGTTGTACTCGCGCAGGGCGGCGTACAGTTTCCGTTCGATGTCGGTACCTTCCGGGAACAGACTTTTCATTTTGGTTTTGATGGCCGCCAGCTCGTTGGGATCATAGCTGTCGTCGGCATGCGACATGTGGACATAAAGGAAAAGAATAAAGTCGCTAAAGGTCTTGTGAAGCAGCATAGACATGGAGTTGAACCCCAAAATAGCAAAAAATCATATTACCTGTATCCGGGACTGTCGCGATCGCGCCTTCTCGCCTTGCGGATTCGGGGCACCCGCCTTCTCCGCCCAGGCGGATTCGGCGGGTAAATAAAAAAAAGGCCTCGCCCGTAGACGAAGCCTTTTTTATAGAGACTCTTCGTGCTCCCGTTGGTGGGGAGCCTTGGAGAATGGATTACATCATGCCGCCCATTCCACCGCCGCCGTGAGGCATAGCAGGTGCAGGGTTTTCTTCGGGGATATCCGACACCACAGCTTCCGTAGTCAACAAGAGACCTGCGATAGAAGCAGCGTTCTCCAGGGCCAGACGGGTCACTTTCGTAGGGTCGATGATACCGGCTTCGAAGAAGTTCTCGAACTTGTTGTCGCGGGCGTTGTAACCGAAGTCTTTCTTGCCATCGCGAACTTTGTTCACGATCACAGAACCTTCTTGTCCAGCGTTCTCAGCAATAGTTCTCAAAGGAGATTCCAGCGCCAGGCGAACGATGTTCACACCGGTAGCTTGATCTTCATTGCTCAGGCCAAGGTCAGCGACGTTTTTCAGGGCTTCGATAGCGCGGATATACGCTACACCACCACCAGGGACGATGCCTTCTTGTACAGCGGCGCGTGTGGCGTGCAATGCATCGTCAACGCGGTCTTTCTTCTCTTTCATTTCCACTTCAGTAGCGGCACCCACGTAGAGGATGGCCACACCACCGGAAAGTTTCGCCAGACGTTCCTGGAGTTTTTCCTTGTCGTAGTCAGAAGTAGTGGTATCGATTTGTGCTTTGATTTGCGCGATGCGGGCTTGGATCTCAGGTTTCTTGCCAGCGCCGTTCACGATCGTCGTGTTGTCTTTGTCGATGTTCACTTTTTCAGCGCGGCCCAGCATGTCCAACGTAGCGTTTTCCAGCTTGAAGCCTTGTTCTTCGGAGATCACTTTTCCACCGGTCAATACGGCGATGTCTTCCAGCATGGCTTTTCTTCTGTCGCCAAAGCCGGGAGCTTTCACAGCCGCTACGCGAAGGGCGCCACGGATCTTGTTCACTACCAGGGTAGCGAGCGCTTCGCCGTCAACTTCTTCGGCGATGATCACCAAAGGCTTGCCGGTTTGTGCGGATTGCTCCAATACAGGAAGCAATTCTTTCATGCTGCTGATCTTCTTGTCGTAGATGAGGATGTAAGGCTGATCGAGGTCAGCTTCCATTTTCTCAGTGTTGGTCACGAAGTAAGCGGAAAGATAGCCTCTGTCGAATTGCATACCTTCTACGGTCTTCACTTCGGTTTCAGTTCCTTTGGCTTCTTCAACAGTGATCACACCGTCTTTGCCAACTTTATCCATAGCATCCGCGATCATCTTGCCGATGGTCTCATCGCTGTTGGAAGAGATGGTAGCCACTTGCGCGATCTCGCTGGAATCTTTGATTTTCTTGGATTGTTTGATGAGGTTTTGAACCACAGCATCAACGGCTTTGTCGATACCGCGTTTCAGGTCCATCGGGTTGGCACCAGCGGCCACGTTCTTGATGCCGTGGGCGTAGATGGATTGTGCCAATACGGTTGCCGTTGTCGTACCGTCGCCGGCGGCGTCAGCGGTCTTGGAAGCTACTTCTTTCACGAGTTGTGCACCCATGTTTTCGATAGCGTCTTTCAATTCGATTTCCTTTGCTACGGATACACCGTCCTTGGTCACCGTGGGAGCGCCGAATTTTTTATCAAGAATAACGTTGCGTCCCTTAGGGCCCAGCGTCACTTTCACTGCATCTGCAAGCTTGTCAACACCTTTCTTGATCTTGTCTCTCGCGTTGGTATCAAAGGTTATTTCTTTAGCCATAATTGTAATTTTTTGGGTTGATTCGATTAGATGATTCCGAAAATGTCAGAGTTTCTCATGATAAGGTACTCCTTGCCATCGATGTTGATTTCCGTGCCGGCGTATTTACCATACAACACGTTGTCTCCCACCTTTACCGTAACAGGTTTGTCTTTCAGGCCTTCGCCAACGGCGACGATGACGCCCTTCTGGGGTTTTTCTTTTGCTGTGTCAGGAATGATGATGCCTGATGCGGTTTTGGTTTCAGCTTCAGCGGGTTCAACAAGTACCCTGTCCTCATTTGGTTTGAAGTTGATTTTTGCCATATCTCTAATGGTTTAAAAGGTTAACAAATTTGACTGTTTCCGCCTATCACCTACCGTGCCAAGGCGAAAAGTGACGCGAATTACGACTAATTTTTTTACATACTGTCAGGTTTTACAGGGTATTTCGACGGGGGGACTGTCAGTCAATCGTTGGAAATAGCCAGGTTGGCAGGCTCGCCCCGCCATAGCTTTAGCGACGGCAGGCTTGCTCGGCATAGCTTTGGCCGACCCAGGGCCACCGTCCTTTTGGGCGCCTTCCGGGCCCATCGCACGAAGGTGCCTTTCCTCCCCGAATGCTGCTTTTTTTAAGTTGTGACCCATTTGCGGAATCGCTAAATTGGTAGTACTGAAGCTCCGCTAATATGGAAAAACTATCGAAAGACTGGCTCACCCAGGGATTGATCGACTTCGAGTACAAGAAATATGTGCTGATGGCCTATCTCCAGACCGTGAAAAACTCTTTCGGGAAAGTAGAACTTTACCCATTCCTGGCCGACCTTGTCTTTCACTATCGCAACCTGGTGGCCCTCAAGGAGAACAAGACTCTTTTCCGCGAATCGTTTCCTAAAGAGCTCTCCGTCGAGGAATTGAAAAAACTGGAGTTGCGCTACCGCGAGATCATCGAAGACGACGCCATCATGGTAGAGCTGGAATCCATCATCAACTTTGCGCTGCCCCAGATCCGCGACTCGCTGCAGGAAGGCTCTGTGATCTATGAATATGTGGAATCGCAATGCGAGATCTCGCCCGTGGGTGTCACGCCACTCTATGCCAAGGAAGGCTATTTGTTCGTGACCCAGCCACCGGAAAAGGAAACGCACATCTACCGCTATCAAATGAGCATTTTCGAAGGCAGCCAGGAACAATTAAGAAGCCTCAACACGCAATTTATCGACCGGGTGGAGAAAAGTGCTGCCAATACCTATGAGCGGCTCAAACTCGACCTGATCCGCAGATTCAGAGACCTGCCTAATCCCGCGGCCTACCTCATCCTGGCCCGCATGAAATTCCCCTTCTCCGAAACCCTGATGCCCGTGGCCAAGAGGTTGTTCGTGAAACACATTTCAGAAGCGGCTTGATCTGCTTCGCTGATGGCAAAATAAAAAGGCTGCTTTTGGGCAGCCTTTTTTGATATAAATGGGGTTGTAAATCCTATTTGGAAGAATCGGACGCAGCCGGAGCACCCGCGCTGGTCGAATCCAGGTTCAGGCTGGGCGTTGAAGGAGCCGGAGCTTGCTGGCCTGCGCGATCCAAAAGATCGTTGGACGAGCCGCCGCCTGCCGAAGGCGTGATAAAGTTAGTCGCCAGGGAAAGCAGCATGATGCCGATGATGAACGACCATGTGAGTTTCTCCAAAAGATCGCCGGTTTTTTTCACGCCGATAATGTTGCTGGCCGTAGAGCCGCCAAACTGGCTGGTCAAGCCACCACCCTTGGAATTTTGGGCCAGGATCACCAACACCAACAGAACAGCAAAAAGAATGATCAGAGAGATAACAAGCGTGTACATGGCTAATTTTTTAATTCCTCAATTTGAGCCGCAAAGTAAGCCTTTTTTTGTGGAAACTTCCAAATCAGCTTCTTCAAAACCTCGATGGCCTTGTCTTTTTTACCTTGTTTAAGCAGGATATCCACCAATGTTTCCGACACGATGTTGTCGCTGAATTCCCCGGTTTTTATGGTGCTAAGGTCGCCCGACGCGATGTTCGAAGGCTTGTCCTTGGCATTGCTGATGGAGGGTTGTGTTTTGATGAACTGATCGATCATTTCCAACTGCTCCTTTTGCTTTTCGCTCTCGGGCTCGATCGTTTCCTTCGTGCTGGCGATCTCCTCGATGATGTCTTCGCCGGGGTTATCTCTTTTTTTCTTTACGGGCGGCCGCGGTTCAACCGCGGGTGGGTTCGGTTGCTGGCGCTGGGCTTCCAGGGCCTTGGCCAGTTCGATAATACGTTCTTTCTTGGTCTTGGGAGGCTCTTCCAGGGCTTTTGCGAGTTCGACGATCCGTTCCTTTTTCGATTTGGAAAGGTCGCGGTGAAACGAGACGGGAAGAGGCGTTTCTGTTTTAGCGGGCTTTGGCTTTTCCTCTGCCGGGGCTGTCTTGGCTTTGCCTTCAATGAACAGGGCCTCAAAGTTTTGCTTCAACTCATGGAGCTTCTCCAGGTCGTGCATCACCTCATCGGCCAGCGAATCGGGGTCCAAATCATCCTGCGGCGTTACGGGGTCGGTCATCACCGCAGCGGCGCTGCTAATGGCCGACGAAAGCCTGGCTGATTTTACCACCGACAATTGATCGGCCTGCATCACTTCCTTCAAAATACCGCGGTCGGCCGCATAAACGGCTGCCAGCTGCAATTCCTGGGTCTGGGTGCTGAATCCCTGCTCTTTGCTGAGCCGGGCCGACAGGGTGTGGAGCACCTGACTGTAGGGGAAAGCTTCCTTTAGCATGATCACTGCCTGGGCCTCTTCAGCCGTGCTTTCAGGGTAGCGTTCCAGTAATTTTATGAAGGTTTCTTTTTCCACAGTTGGATTGCCTTAAGGTAAAAATAGTAAAATTTACCAATTGGCCACCGATGCGTTGAAAAGGTCGTTGATGATCCGGTCAAAAATGGCCTTGCTGTATTGCTCCTGGACGTCCGTGAGGTTCTGGTCGTTGGGGAAGTCTTTATAGAACGAAAAGGTCTTATCCTTAAAGCTAAACGAGTCGTCGAGCGTGTTCACATAGGTGGCTTTCACCGTGATGGTCAGGCGGGTAGAGGAGGCCTGGTTGATCTGGTTCGGGTCGCTGGTGGCCACCGGCGCAATGGGGGTGACCCTAAAATCGGTGATCTCGCCCTCCATTTGAAGCTCGCCTTCTTCGGCCACCACGGCGATGCTTGAATTTTGTATAAAATAAGTTTTAAGCTGGTTCGTAAAGGTCTGCCCAAGGTTGGCGGGGCCGAGGTCGGTGTTGTTATAGAATTCGGAAATGGAGATGGTCTTTGCCGGCGTGGAAGTTCCGGTCATGGAGTAATTCACGGACACGCCGCACCCGTTAAAGAGGAGCAGGATGGCGGCTGCCGGCAAAAGGGAATACAACCATTGCTTCATTCCAGGGATCACGCCGTTAGTCTTCAAGATCGTATTGTTTAATTTTTCGATACAAAGTGCGTTCGGATATGCCCAAATCGCGTGCCGCATATTTGCGTTTGTTGTTGTTTTTCCGGAGCGCCCGCAGAATAAGTTCCTTCTCCTTCTTCTCGATCGACAGCGAGTCATCTTCCGTTTCGTGCGTAATATCGTGCACGTCCTCCAGATGTCCATTCCCCTGATCGTTGGATGACGGATTCAGATTCAAGACCACGTGGTCGGAGGCGATAGGATGATGGATCTCCTCCGCGTGGTGGATGCCCTCGAACAGTTCGGGATGATCTTTCACCAGTTGAGCGGCCTTCGCCTGGCTGGGCAGCGTGTCGAGCACCAGTTTCTTCAGGTCGTTGAAATCCTTCTTCATGTCGAAGAGAACCTTGTAGAGGATGTCGCGCTCGGAGAGGTTTTCTTTTTCTCCACCGGTGGTCTTATAGAGCGCCGGCAAGGTGTTCGCTTTGGGAAGATACCGTTGCAACGAATCGGCCGAGATTTCCTTGTTCTCGCTCGACAAAACAGAGATCTGCTCCACGAGATTTTTGAGCTGACGGATGTTTCCGGGGAACCGGTATTGCAGCAGCAGTTCCTTCGCTTCGTCGGTGAGCGTAATGGGTTTCACTTTGTATTTATCGGCAAAGTCGGAAGCAAATTTCCGGAAGAGGAGTTCGATATCCCGGCCGCGTTCGCGCAGGGGCGGAACGTATATGGGTACCGTGCTAAGCCGGTAATACAGGTCTTCCCTGAATTTTCCTTCCTCCACATTGTGCATCAGGTTCACGTTCGTGGCCGCTACCACGCGCACGTCCGTCTTCTGCACTTTCGACGAACCTACTTTTATAAATTCTCCATTCTCCAGGACGCGCAGCAAACGTGCTTGTGTGCCCAGCGGCATTTCGCCGATCTCATCCAAAAAGATGGTTCCACCGTTCGACACTTCGAAGTATCCCTTGCGGGCTTCGTGGGCGCCGGTGAACGAGCCCTTCTCGTGTCCGAATAGTTCTGAGTCGATGGTGCCTTGCGGGATGGATCCGCAGTTGATGGCAATGAATTGCCCGTGACGGCGCGCGCTCAGGTGGTGAATGATCTTGGAGAATGACTCCTTCCCACTTCCACTCTCACCGGTAATGAGCACCGACATGTCCGTCGGGGCAACTTGTAAGGCTACGCTCACGGCATTGTTCAACAACGGCGAGTTGCCGATGATGCCAAACCGTTGCTTCACACTTTGTATTTCTGAATCTGTTATGGCCATGTTGTTTCATCGTCACTGATCCTTATCAGTGTTTTTAATTTGAGGGTCTACTTCGAAAACGGCCGCAGGAAAAGAATTAAAGATGGCCAACGGGTCACACGGCTTTTCCAACCAACGTACCCCCTGTACAATCTTCCACTAAAACGTTAACATACTGCCCCTTCTGATAGTGCTCTTTCGGAAACACAATCACTTTGTTTGCTGAGTTCCTTCCCTGCAGAAAGTCGGCAGAGCGCCTGGAAAATCCTTCTGCCAGAACCTTATGAACCTTGCCCACATCGGTTTGGTTACGGATCAATGAATGTTCGCGTTGTTTTTTTATGATCTCTTCCAATCGTGTCTTCTTGGTAGAGTCGGAAATGTCATCTTTATATTTTTTCGCGGCCACCGTTCCTGGCCTTTCCGAGTAAAAGAACATGTAAGCATAGTCATACTTCACCAGGTCCATCAGGGTGAGGGTGTCCTGGTGCTCTTCTTCGGTCTCGGAACAAAAGCCGGCGATCATGTCGGAGGTAATGGCGCAATCTTCTCCAAGTATCTCCCTGATCTTCTGGACCTTAGACATGTACCACTCCCGGGTGTAGCCCCGGTCCATCAGCTCCAGGATGCGGCTGTTTCCGCTTTGCAGGGGCAAATGGATGCATTTGCAGATGTTCTCGTGGCGTGCCATGGTGTGCAGCACGTCGTCGGTGATGTCTTTGGGGTGCGACGTGGCAAACCGAACGCGCAGGTCGGGGTGCACCAGGGCCACTTGCTCCAGTAATTCGGCAAAGGTGGTCACTTCCGACACCTGGTTCTTTTCCAGGCGGGCCTTGTTATTTTCTGCTGCACTCCATTTGTAGGAGTCCACATTCTGGCCCAGCAGGGTCACTTCGCGATAGCCATTCTCAAACAATTGTCGTGCTTCGGCTACGACAGAATGGGGGTCGCGGCTCCGTTCCCGGCCGCGGGTAAACGGTACAACGCAAAACGAGCACATATTGTCGCATCCCCGCATGATGGAGATGAAGGCTGTTACGCCGTTGGAGTTCAATCGAACCGGGCTGATGTCGGCATAGGTCTCCTCGCGCGACAGGAAGGTGTTCACGGCCCGGGCGCCATCGTCAACTTGCGAAATGAGGTTGGGGAGGTCGCGATAGGCATCGGGACCCGCCACCAGGTCGACGATCTTCTCCTCCTCCAAAAGCTTGGATTTCAGGCGCTCGGCCATACAGCCCAACACGCCCACCAACATCTCGGGTTTGTGCTTTTTCAGACCATTGATGTGCATCAGGCGGTGACGCACGGTAGTTTCGGCCTTTTCGCGGATGGAGCACGTGTTCAGAAAGATCACATCGGCCTCATTGATATCGGAGGTAGTGTCAAAACCGTTTTTTTGGAGAATGGAGGCCACGATCTCGCTGTCGGAGAAATTCATCTGGCAACCGTAGCTTTCGATGTATAATTTCCGGCTGTTGCCCGTGGACGAATCCTTGGAAACATGCACCGTTTCACAAGCTTCGCCGTCCTGCTCCTTTAAAATCTCAAGTTCACTTATCAGATTATCCATTTCAGCCTGTTTCGAAGCGCAAAAATAATACATTTTACCGTCCTCGTGACATCTTGTCAGGTTAAATCTGAGGGGTTTGGTGGTGAAAAACACCGATCGGTTAAAAAAGGTTGGCCCGAGTGACTCCGGGCCACCCCGACGACTGGCGACTGATTGCCGATTTCCGGATTTAGCTACTGGCTACTGACTGCTGGCTACTGAATTCCGCCTCCCAAATTCTGGCTCCTGGATTCTGGCTCCTGGCTCCTGATAAGTTTTCTGCCCCGACTTGTTTTTACCGTCATCCGCATTGTAGCTTCGCTCCAAATTTCAACGACGTATGGCGCTCATCAAAACCGTTAGAGGGAACACCCCCCAATTCGGCAACAATTGTTTCCTGGCGGATAACGCTACGGTGGTAGGAGAGGTGGTGATGGGCGACAATTGTACTGTGTGGTTCAATGCCGTCGTGCGGGGCGATGTGCATTCCATCACCATTGGCAACAACACTAATATCCAGGACGGGGCCATCATCCATTGCACCTATCAGAAAGCAAAGACAGTCATCGGCAGCAACGTTTCCATCGCGCATAACGCCATCGTTCACGGCTGCACCATCCACGACGACGTGCTCGTGGGCATGGGCGCCATCATCATGGACGACGCCGTCATTGGATCAAATGCGGTCATTGCCGCCGGCGCCGTGATCTTGCCCGGCACCCAGGTCGAACCCGGCAGCACCTATGCCGGCATGCCCGCCAAAAGAATCAAGGATACGAGCGAAGAAATGAAGGCCGTGATCCAGCGCACGGCCCGGAACTATCCCATGTATGCCGAGTGGTTCAAATGATCTTTCAACCACCGAAAGATTCCCCCAATTTGAACAGATAGAAAGAACAAAATTCACTTTTATTGTTTATATTCAAAAGCTAAGAGACACTTATGCCCTTAACAAACAATCCATTGGTAGAGAACGACGGCTTCGATCCGCAGTACATTGCAGACTACAAAGCAAAAATGACTGCTGCGGGAAAGAACTATCTGCTGGACGAAGAGGACGAGAACTCCGACGAATATGCGCACTTCTATTTCGTGGGCAAGTTCGAAGGACGCGACGTGATCTATGACACCGTGATCTACACGCTACGGCTACAGCACGAGAGCGAGATGTATGAGATCGCCGAGCACCGCGCCGCGCAACACTTCCCTGCCTATAAAAAAATCACTTACGACGAAGACGAAAACGGCAACCTCGAAGCCCTCGATCCCCTCGAAGAAGAGATCGGTCTCTTCATGGCCGAAGTGATCCTGGAACTCGAAGAAGAAGAAGCCATCAAAGTAAAAGAACACATCGACACCGACCCCCACGCCGAATTTGGCGTCAGCCTGGACGTGGGCCTGCATGTTGAAACGATCACCCCCAAAGTGATTGAGAAATTCATCAAGGAATACAATGAGGACAGCGTGCGGCTGGATGAGACGTTGTATACTTTTCAGACGCAGGACCAGGAAGCGGAGTAAATCAGGAGCCAGATTCTTAGGAGGTTGAGCTCCTGAATGCTGACCATCGAATGCCGGCCCAGCATGCAAAACTCTAGAGACCGCTGCTCAGCTTCCGGCCGTTGAATTATTTGACTACGGGCTACTGAATACCGCCTCCCAGCTCCTGAATACTGGCTCCCGAATACCAATTCCCAACTCCTGGCCCCTTGATTCTGGCTCCTGGCTCCTGATTCCCCTTGCCAAAGCTTTTATTTCTCCACATATTTGCGCCCTGAAACTTAAAATCCTAAATGAAGAATCTGTCGCTTATTTTAAACGTCGTGCTGCTGGTGGCAGTGGGTGTTTTGTTTTATTTACATTTTTCCTCCGGGAAACCCGCCGCCGCATCATCCTCCAGTGTGCCCGCCGGCGATTTGAAAATAGCTTATATCAATTCCGACAGTGTTTTAAAGCACTATGACTACCTGGAAGTGAACCGCCAGTTGTTGGAAGATAAGACCAAGAGAGCGGAGCAGGATTACCGCAACCGCGCTATCAGCCTTCAAAACGAGATCGCTGCCTACCAACGCAACGTGTCCAGCATGACCCTGGGCCAGGTGAAAGCCACCGAAGAAGATCTCGGCAAAAAACAACAAAACCTTCAAATGTATCAGCAGAGCCTCAGCCAGGCCATGATGGAAGAAGAAGCCAAGTTGAACAAGGCCCTCTATGACCGCATCACCGTGTACTTGAAAAAGATCGGCGATGAAAAGGGCTACCAGGTGGTATTGAAATTCGACCCCACCAGCGACGTGCTGTATGCCGGCCAGAGCCTCGACATTTCCAAGGACGTGATCGACGGATTGAATGCCGAATACAAACAAGAAAAGACCGGCGCACCCGACAGCACCGCGACGAAAAAGAAATAGAACTTTCTTACATCACTATAGGGAAACCGGCCGCAAGCCGGTTTTTCTTTTTATATTTGGTTCTATACTATGGCAAATCGTTTCGTCGGAGCCCTTCAGATACAGACGCAAGAGCAGAAGCAGATCATGCTCATGCTCGCCACCGGCTTTTTCATGGGCATGTTCATCGCCACCTACCAGGTAACGGTCGACTCGCTCTTCCTCAACCGCATGGGCGACCAACTGGACAAGGCCTTCCTGGTGGCCGGCGCCCTGGGCATCGTCACGACAGCCCTCTTTTCTTTCTTCCAGAGTTGGATCAAGTTCACCACGCTGGCCCTGTGGAGCGTCGGGTTGATCTGCATATTCACCCTCAGCGCTTATTGGCTGATCCACTTTGGTGACCCTGCATTAAAAGACCGGTTCATTTTTGCGTTGTATTGTATGTCGGGCCCCAACACCGCCATCCTGCTGCTCAGCTTCTGGGGCATCTTCGGACGCCTGTTCAACTTCCGGCAGTCCAAGCGCATCATCGGGTGGATCGATACGGGGCAACTCATCGCCGCCATTCTCGCCACGCTGTTTCTCATACCGTTCACCAGCGAGTTGGTGCGGGACACTTCGAATTACCTGTTGCTTTGCGCCATCAGCATCGCCGTCGTATCGGTACTCATGTTTGTGATCGCATCCGTTTTTCCCATCTCCAAAAACGATCCACGCGAGTTTGGGGTCACCGTCCGGCGCGAGACCTCGCTGGGAAAAATATTTTCGGATCAATACATCGTGTTGCTCTCCGTTTTCCTGTTGGTGTCCATGGTCATGTTCGTGTTGAGCCAGTATAGTTTTCAAACGCTGGTAACAGAACAATACCCTAATGAACGCGACCTCACAAACTTCAACTCCTTTTTCATCGGTGCGGTGTATGGCATCAGCTTGATCTTGCAGACGTTCGTGAACCAGCGGATCATCAGTAATTATGGATTGCGTATTTCATTGTTCGTGCTTCCCATTGTGATGATCATTTTCTCCGTGGGTTCCGTCACCATGGGAACGGTCTTTGGGTTTGACAAGACCATTTCGCCCACCGGGTTCATCTACTTCTTCCTGTTCGTGTCGCTGAGTCGCTTGTTCAACTGGACGCTGCGCGACTCGATGGAGAACCCCGTGTTCAAGCTCTTTTTTATCCCCCTCGACAACCGGCTGAGGTTCAACATCCAGGCAAAAGTGGAAGGCCTGGTGAACGAAAGTGCGCGTTTCGTCGCGGGTCTGTTGATCTTCGTGTTGGCGTTCATCCCCGTCTTCAACGTCATCCACATCTCCATTTTCCTCATCGTGTTGTCGGGTGTTTATTTTATCGTAGTAAACAATTTGTATCGCGGATATCGCAACAAGATCCACCTGAAACTGGAGAGCAAGGAGGAGGCCCAGGAGAAGTTGGAGAAAGGATATGCCCAGATCACCACGCGGCTGGAGAACATGCTGAATGTTCCCTATTCCGGCAAAGCAGTTTTCTCCTACAAGCTGCTGGAAAAGATCAACGCCGCGCAGGTGCCCGTGTGGGCCAACAGCCTCATGAAGAACGAGGACGAGGCGGCACGCTATTACGCCCAGGAAAAAATAAACGAGCTCAAGGGTCTGTCGGTGTCCGACCAATACGTGATCCGCATGGACCAATCGAAAGCCGACGGTAGCGTGAAAAACGTTCTCAGTAAACTGGATCTTCAGCTCATCATCGAGAACGG